>JBFGDZ010000262.1:0-2144 GCA_041580375.1 Candidatus Polarisedimenticolia bacterium | reverse complement strand
TCCTCTCCGAAGACGAGCGCCGGCGGATCCACGATGAGAGCATCCGGATCCTGAACGACGTCGGGGCGAAGTTCATGAGCGACAGGGCGCTGAAGATCCTGTCGAACAACGGCGCGCGCGTCGACCGGGAGTCCCGGATCGCCCGGATCCCGGCCGAGATGGTCGAGCGGGCGCTCGAGACCTGCCCGAAGTCATTCTCACTGGGCGGCCGAGATTCGAAGCGCAACTTCGCGCTTCCCTCGCCTTTCAGCGGATACGTACTCGATGCGGGCGGGGTCTTCACGCGCGATTTCGGCACCGGCGAGCGCCGGTACGCGACGCCGCAGGATAACGTCGAGGCGATCAGGGTGTTCGAGGAGATGAGCCTGGCCTCCGTCGTCTGGACCCACTCGGTGGCGCAGGGGCTCCCGGCCCAGTCGGCGGCGATCCGCCTGCTGATCGACGCCCTGGGCGCGACGACGATGCACGTTCAGGACGAGCTGCATGATCCGCGCGAGGTGCCGTTCACCATCGAGATCCTGTCCGTCATCCTGGGGGGGGAGGAGGAAGTCAGGAAGCGGCACCTCTACTCGGTCTGCTACTGCACGCTGGCGCCGCTCGTCCACGAAGGAGGGATGTGTGACGCTTACCTCGATCTGATCGCGTACGAGGCGCCGATCCTCCTCTTCCCGATGCCATGCACCGGGGCGACCGGACCCTGCAGCCTGTATTCGAACATCGTCCAGGGAAACGCCGAGGCGCTCTCGTCGTTGGTCCTCTTCCAGATGGCCCGGCCCGGGACTCCGCTGATCTTCGGGGACGCCTCATGCAGCACCAACTTCGCCACCGGCGGATTCCTCGAGGGCTCGCCGGAAATGGTGCTGCAGACCGGGGCGCGGGGGGAGATGGCCCGGTTCTACGGTCTGCCGAACACGCAGGCCGGGTGCCTGACCGATGCGAAGGAACCGGGCGCGCAGGCGATCATGGAGAAGATGATCACCACCCTCCCTCTGGTGCTGGGCGGAGTCGACCTGGTCCAGGGGCCGGGGGCGCTCGAGACGAGCGCCGTGATCTCCCTCGAGCAGATCGTCATCGATGACGAGATCGCGGGGCTGTGCAAGCGGGTCCGGGACGGCGTGGAAGTTTCCGTGGAGAAGGATCTGACGGCCGACATTGGGAGGGTCGGGCCGGGTGGACACTTCCTGATGCAGGAGAGCACCCTGGCGGCCTGCCGGAGCGACGAGTTCTTCGTGCCGAGCCTCTGCGATCGCCACACCTTCGAACGCTGGACCGAGTTGGGCCGGCCGGACGTCGCCCGGAAGGCACGGGTGCGGGTCGAGGAGATCCTCGGCTCGCCCCCGAGGAACCCGCTTCCGGATGACGTCCTCGGCCGGCTCGAAGAGATCGCCCGCAGGGCGGATGAGTCGTTGAACGACTAGTCTGCGCCGGCTCGCGGATTCAGGGAATCAGTCTCATCGGGATTCCTGCTCCATCCCGCCGAACCGTGGGCGTTCAACAACCGCGGCCTGGCCAAGCTGAAGCTGGGGCGGCATCAGGATGCGCGGGCGGACTTCGAGGCGGCGCTCCGGATCGAGCCCGAGTTCGAGCCCGCACGACGCAATCTCGAATCCCTGTCCGGTGACCCTCGGGGATTCTGAACGCCACGCCGCCGCGACTCGGAAAGCATCGCGCCGGGCGCTCATTGATTTCGCGCTGGCCGGCACTGAATCCGCCCCGATTCGGGTCAGCCCCGTTCACCGTTGACATCCAAGCCATCGCCGCGATCGATCGCCCGGCACTGCACCGCCTCGGCGACGTGGCGCGTCGCGACCCGATCCTCGCCGTCAAGGTCTGCGATCGTCCGGGCGACGCGCAGGATGGCGTCGTGCGCCCGGCCCGACAGGCCGAACCGCTTCATCGCCGCGCCCAGGATCCGCCTCCCGGCGGCGTCGAGCGCGCCGCCTGCGTCGGAGGCGGCGGATGAGGACCGGGCGCGGGGCGGGCGGCCGTCGCCCGCGGAGCGAGCCTCTCTCCGGCAGCGTGCCGCCGCGACGCGCGCGGCCGCGGCCTCCGTCTCGGCACCCGATCCCGGACCGCGCAGATCGCCCGGCGGCACGGAGGGCACCACGATCTGGAGGTCGAACCGGTCGAGCAGCGGCCCCGAC
>JBFGDZ010000261.1:0-2153 GCA_041580375.1 Candidatus Polarisedimenticolia bacterium | reverse complement strand
CGCGACGAACATGGGGCTGTGGACCGAGCCCCGCCACGAGCTGGCGCGTCGGCTGGCGGCCACGCTCGATCGCTGAAGGGGTGCCAATAACCTGTGAAACGAGGAGGAACATTCGATGATGCCGGCCCGTGACGCGATCGAGCGTCTGCGCGAGGGGAACCGCCGCTTCGTCTCGGGCGTCCGAAACAACGATGCGCCCGCTGACGGCGCGCGCCGCGTCCGGCTGACGGCGGGTCAGGAGCCGTTCGCCATCATTCTCGGCTGCTCCGACTCGCGGGTCCCGGCGGAGTACGTGTTCGACCAGGGCGTGGGGGATCTGTTCGTCATCCGGGTGGCCGGAAACATCGTTGCTCCGTCCCAGATCGGAAGCGTGGAGTTCGCCGCCGAGAGCTTCGGCACGCGGCTCGTGGTGGTCCTGGGGCATTCCCAGTGCGGGGCCGTTCTGGCCACTCTGGAGGAGCTCGAGGGGCCGACGGGGAACCGGTCCCGGAACCTGCGCTCGATCGTTGACCGCATCAGACCGTCGGTGGAAGGATTGCTGGCGACGGACCTCAGAAATGATCGCGACGCGCTCGTGCGCGCGGCCGTCCGGGCGAACGTCCGCGCCTCCGCAGGCCATCTTAGGAATGGTTCGGAGATCCTGGAGCGGTTGATCCTGCAACAGGAACTGCTCATCACGGGGGCCGAATATTCGCTGGAGACGGGGGTCGTCGAGTTCCTGGACGGGGTGCCGGAGGCCGGGCGCTCATGATCGGCATGAGGTCGCGAAAGGACGTTGTCAACCACCGGCGGCAATCTCATTCAGATCTACCAGACGAAGGCCGATGACCGGCCTGTCGATGACGTCCGCGAGCGGCTGGCTCGCGGGGCTCGGATTCGGCGCGCTGTACGGCGTCCTGTTCGGAGCGATGATCACCCTCGCCGAGTGCGGCGTCTCCTACGGGCACGCGCAGTTCATCGTCCCGGTCAGCGCGCTCACCGGAGCCCTGAGCGGCCTCCTCATCGTCTGGCTCGTTTTCCAGGGGCTCTTCGAACGCACGTGGACGAGCGGAGATTCGGATGAACCGTCCCAAGGATCTACCGAGTGACCTGGTCGGGAAGTCATTCGTCTTCGATTACGATGAGTTTGCCGTCGAGGTGAAATACCTGTCGAAGGACAGGTTTTCCTGGACGCAAGTCAGAGGCCCGAGCGCGGGGTCGAAAGGGAAGCAGTCCTTCGGCGGCGTCACGATCCGTCCGAATCTGTATTTCCTGTGGTGGCGCGAGAAGGACCAATCGGTCTTGACCCAGGTCGTCGATCTCGCCGGAAAGTGCGTTCATACGACCTGGTCGGCGCCGGGAAAGGACATCGCGAACTTCAAGGGAAGAATAAGCGCCCTGACCGCGGCGCGCGCCCGCGGAGCGCGGGAGGGCGCGTGAGCCGCGGCGTCATGAACGCGCGCGGGGCCCTGGATTTCGTGGAGAAGCACGGCGCGGTGCTCCTCTCGGGACGCGGGCCTCTCCCGAACCTGGCGGAGGCGATCGCGGGCGGGCCGATCCGCGGCAGCTGGTGGGCTCATCCCCGATCGCACGACATCTTCCGCGTGTTCACGTCGGTGCGTGACTCCGATCGCATTCTGGTCTGCCGTCTCGTGGGCGGCAAACTGACGCTCGTGCACCGTCGGCTCTGGCCGGCGCTCGTGCGCCTCGCCGGCCACCTTCCGAAGAGCGGCTTGGCGGCGATCCGGGACGAGCACACGGCAAGCGGGCGGCACCGCGTCGACAGGACCCCGTACCCGCGATGGGTGCCCCGGGACGTGCTGCGGGAGGCGGGGCGGCTGAGCCTCGCGGAGGCCGGGGCCCTGGCGGTGCCCGCGATCGCGGGGGCGCGCGGGGACTGACGACCGACCCCGTTTCTGGTACTGTCCACCGGACCGGGATGGGGGGACATGACGTGGGTGGACGGATTGGAGATCGAACGATGAAGCGCATTCTGATGCTGGCCGTCGCGGTGATCCTGATCTCTCCCGCCGCCCTCCGGGCGCAGCTGCACAGACCAGCCCTGGAGGTGCCGAACGCCGAGGCCCTCTCGGCGGCGCGAAAGCTGTGCACCGGCCTGTTCGACAAATTGAAGGCGGGACGAACGGGGGACATCGCCGACTGGATGATCTCGG
>JBFGDZ010000260.1:0-2168 GCA_041580375.1 Candidatus Polarisedimenticolia bacterium | reverse complement strand
TCGTGGATTGTGATGAAGACGAGGGGCAGCGCCGCGGCCTCGCGGAAATCGACGTTCTCCGGCTTGGCGACGAGCAGGGGCTCCGGAACCACCGCGTATTCGGAGTACGTGCCAGGCGCGCCGCCGATGCCGCCGTGACAGAAGCAGACGGCGTCCCCGACGCGGACCCCGCTCACCTCGGCCCCGATCTCCTCGACGATCCCGGCCCCGTCGTGGCCCAGAATGACGTTCCGCCCGTCCCCCACGTACGGCCCGAACGCGCGGAAGTATACGTCCGCCGGGTTGACCCCCGCGGCCTTGAGGCGCACGAGCACGTCCCGGGGACCCGCGGGCCACGGCAGGGCCACCCGGCCCGGCTTGAGGACCCCGGGGCCCCCCGGACCCGTCATCCTGACGGCCCCGATCTCACGGCTCATCTCGGACTCCTGGAGGATCGCCGATCCCGGCCGCGCCGGAGTCGAATCACCCGCTGATTGGATGGCGGCTCGCCCGGTCCGGCGGCCCGCCCCGTGGCATGGTATTCTGAACGGGTCCCCGACTTCCAGTTGGAGGAGATCATGATCGAGCGCCCAGCAGGTGCGGACCCCCGGATCCGGCATTCCCTCCGTGCGACATTCGCTCTCGCGCTGGGGCTCTTCGTCGCCGCACTGCCTGCGGCGGCCGCCGGCACGAGACTGGATGACGAGACCGCGGCCTCAGGCCTGAAGGAGGCCCTCGGCATCGGCGCGACGCGCGCCGTCGAGACGCTCGGACGGCTGGATGGGTACCTCGGCAATCCGGAGGTGCGCATCCCCATGCCCGAGAGGATGGAGTCCCTCGGCAGGGCCCTGCGGAAAATCGGCCAGGACGAGCTCGTCGACGAGCTGGAGACCAGCATGAACCGCGCCGCGGAGGCCGCCGCGCCCCTGGCGAAGGACGTCTTCCTCGCCGCGATCAAGGGGATGACCTTCAGGGATGCCGTGACGATCGTGCGCGGAAGCGGCCACGAGGCGACGGATTATCTGATCGAGCACGCGGGTCCGAAGCTGGGAGAGCGGTTCCGGCCGATCGTCGGCGAGCAGCTCGATTCGGTAGGGGCCACCCGCGCGTTCAACGATTTCATGAGGCGCACGGAGAGACTCCCCTTCGTGGACCGGCCGGCCGTCGATCTGAGCGAGCACGTCACATCGAAGGCGATCGACGGGTTGTTTCTGATGATCGCCCGGGAGGAGGAGAAGATCCGCAAGGACCCGCTCGCGCGGACGACCGATCTGCTCAGGACCGTCTTCGGCGGCGACACGGACGAGCAGGAAGAGAAGCGTCCCTGGTGGAAAAGGGTCCTCTCGCGCGATTCTTAGAGCGCCGCGAACATCTCAGGGCCGGCCGGTTCCGGAATCGACGCTCACGGACGCGTCGGGGGACGCCCCGGCCCGGACCCTCGCCAGAAGGGCGAGCGCCCGCTCGTTCGCGGGGTCGCGCCGCAGCGCCAGCGCGAGCGAGGTCCCGGCCTCCTGCCAGCGCTCCATCTCCAGATAGCACCTTCCGAGCAGGATGTACGCGGTCACGGCATCCGGCGAGAATCGCAGCCCGAGTCGAAGCGACGCATTGATCCAGCGGGCGATCTCCTCGGGCGGATCGGCCTTGCCCTCGAAGCCCGCGAGGGCCCTCGCGAACAGCGGATCCGGATCGTTCGGCGCGAGGCGCGACGCCTCGCCGAACGCGGACCGGGCGCGCTCCAGATCTCTCAGGATGAAGAAGTGCCGGCCCACGGCCCAGAGAGCCTCGGGATCGCGGGGGCGCGATGCGAGGCGCCGAAGCGCCGGCCCGGGCAGGAGACCGCGGGCAATCGCCTCCAGGCGCGCCGCTTCTTCCGGATCGCCGCTCTCGCGGGCGAGGCCGGCCAGGCCCCGGTAGGCCACCTCCGCCTCCGCGGGATAGAACGCGGCGTCGATGGCGCTCGTGTAACGCGCCGCGGCCTCGCGGGCATCCGGCGCCCGCGCACCCTGAAAGGTCCGCAGCTGGATGAGGCGCGAGCGCTCCTGCCGGCGGACGTCCCCCCAGTCCGCGTGCAGCGCGTACACCAGGACCAGCAGTGATCCGGCGGCCATGGCGGCCTGCCGCGTCGCTCCGGATCGCGCGAGATCGCGCAGGCGGGAGACCGCCAGCGCGGCGAACGGGATCAGGATCGC
>JBFGDZ010000259.1:0-2485 GCA_041580375.1 Candidatus Polarisedimenticolia bacterium | reverse complement strand
GGTAGCGGCCCCCGACCGTGCCCGGCTCGACGGCGCGCCGCCTCGCGGCCGCGGCCTGTGGCGCGGCGGGCGAATGCGGCGAGGGGGCGGACGGTGGAGCGGGATCCGGTCCCCGACCACTGCCCGGCTCGCGTGTCATTTCGGCCACTATCTCGCTCCCGTCAATCCGCCGGCCCCCGGCGGCTGTTCGAAGGCGATGCACGGGGCCCCCGGAGGCGGGGGCCCGGTTTCATTGAAGGCTGAGAACCCTTCCATTTTATTACAGGAAGGGCCCGCGGATCGCGTTGCTCGAATCGAACGCGGCGGGATAGAATCCCCGCCGCATCGAGGGAGAGGGGACGCGCCCGGGTGGCGGACAACGCGGTGATCGCCTGGCTGGCACCGTCGCTGATCGCCCTCCTGCTGTGGGGCGTCGGCCAGGGACTGGTCAAGAGGAACATCTCGGACGTTCCGCCGGCCCGCTTCTGCCTCTACTTCGTCCTCGCCAAGCTCGTCATCTACACGACCTACTTCATGATCTTCAGCCGGACTCCCCTGTTCCAGGAGGGGGCGATGCGGTTCTCGCTGGCCTGCACGCTCGCCTACCTGCTGGACGGGGTCGCCTGGATCCTCTATTTCCTGGCGATCGTGCACGGTCCGATCTCGATCGTGGGGACGCTGAGCGCAGCGTACCCCGCCCTCATCGTCGTCTTCGCGGGGCTGACCCTGGGCGAGTCGCTCGCGCCTACACAGTACGTCGGCGTCGCCGCGACGATCGGCGGCTGCCTGGGGCTGTCCTACGCCCCTCCGGTCGCCGGAGCGCCGTCCTCCAACCGGCGATGGATCCCGCTTTCGCTGATCGCGCTGGTGCTCTGGGGCGCCACGGGCACCATCGTCAAGGCGGCGTACGATCTGCCCGGCGCCGACGAGGCGAACGTGCTCGTGTTCAGCGCCGTCGGATCGACGCTCACGCTCGGGCTCTACGGCGCCCTGCGGGGATTGCGGAGGCTCCCCGACCGCGGCGAGGTGCGCCGCGCGTTCCTGCCGATGGCCATGCTCGTGGGGGGCGAGATCGGATTCATCGTGGCGACCCGGTACGGGCCGGTCTCGCTGACGGCGCCGATCAGCGGCGCCTACCCGATCGTGACGGTGGTCTTCGCGCGCCTCGTGCTCGACGAGCGGATCGGAGTGTGGCAGGGTCTGTGCATCGCGGCCATTCTCGGCGGTCTGTTCATCGCCCCCGGCTGACCCCGGCCGCGTCGAACGAGGGGTGGCGGTACACTTCCCGGCCCTCGAACAGCGTCAGGACGACCCGGGACTCGCCGATCCCGGACGGGTCGATGTCGAGGATGTTCCTGTCGAGGACGATCAGGTCGGCGTACTTGCCCGCCTCGATCGATCCCCTCTCCTTCTCCAGGAAGTTGCCGTACGCGCCGTTGATCGTATAGCTGCGGATCGCCTGCAGGACCGGGATCCGCTCCGCGGGCCAGAGGACCTCCGACGGGACGCGCCCGCCGAATGGAGGTATGGGATAGAGCCGCATGACGGCCGTCTGGATGCCGCGGAGCGGATCGGGCGGCTCGGTCACGCCCCAGTCGCTCGACGAAGCGACCACGACGCCGGCGTCGAAGAAACTCTTCATCGGGTAGGCGCGATCGGCCCTTTCCCGCCCCAGAAACGGCACGAACACGTCGTGATAGTAGTCGTCCTTCAGAAACCACTGCGGCTGCGGCACCGCCAGAACGCCGAGGTCGGCGAACCGCCCGAGGTCCGGGGGAGCGACGAGCGTCAGGTGCGTGATGCCGTCGCGCGGGTCGGGGAAGGATCGGCCGGCGGCTTGCCGGGCCATCGCGATGGCGTCGAGCGCCTCGGCGACCGACCGGTCGGCGATGGCGTGGTGGTGCGTCTGGAATCCGTGACGGTAGGCCGCCGTGACGGCCGCCTCCAGGGCCTCGGGACGCCAGATCCGCGGCCCGCGGAACCCCCGTTTGCGACCGTGCTGTCCCGCGTCGGCGTACGGCTCCAGCAGGAGCGCCGTGTGCCCCTCGATCACGCCGTCCTCGAAGAACTTGATCGCCGTGATGCGGAAGTGGCGGCTCGCGAACCGGCGGCGCTCGGCCGCCGCCTTCCTCAGCCACGCGCCGGTATCGTATGACGGGCGGGCCGTGTAGGCCCCGCGCAGCCAGAACGTCATCTCGCCGCCCCGTGCGAGTTTCTCGACCGCGGCGTACAGGTTGCTTCCGACCGAGCCGCCCGCATTGAACACGCCGGTGATGCCCAGCGGGCCCAGAATCGTCTCCTGCATCCACCGCAGTCCGCGCTCGTACTGATCCACGCTGAAGTCGCCCGGATCGACGCTCGCGATCAGACCGCCGGCCGCCTCCCTCAGTGTCCCGGACGGCTGTCCCGATTCGGGATCGCGCTCGATCACGCCCCCCTCCGGATCGGGGGTCTCCGCCGTGATGCCGGCCATCTCGAGCGCGCGGGAGTTGACCCAGGTCGAGTG
>JBFGDZ010000258.1:0-2603 GCA_041580375.1 Candidatus Polarisedimenticolia bacterium | reverse complement strand
CCAGGTCGGCGGGACGGCAGAATCGAGGTACCCGGGTGAGCTGATCGGGATCCCCCAGGCCGCGCGGACCTTCCAATACATCACCATGAACTACTCCGACTACGAGGGATTCCCCCCACCGCTGACGAACGGAGGGATGAACGAGCGTCACGTCGCCGCGCGCGACATCTGGAGCCCGTCGCGCGCCGAGCTGGTCGAGATGACCCCGAGGCCCCAGCGCGGGCCGAACTACTCCGACCTGTCGCGGATCGCGATGGAGCGCGCGCGCTCGGCGCGCGAGGCGGTCGAGATCGTGGGGGATCTGATCGACCGGTACGGTTATTCCACCTACGGAGGCAACTCGCATCTGTTCGCCGATCCGGACGAGGCCTGGATCCTCATCGAGTTCGCCGGAGGCCGGGGTCTCTGGATCGCCGAGCGGCTCGGCCCGGACGACATCCGGATGTCGTATCCCGGCATGATCGGCGTGATCCCCCTCGACTTCCTCCGCCGTCCGGACTACCGGGGATCGAAGAACTTCATCTCCTTCGCCGTGGAGCAGGGCTGGTTCGATCCCGGAACCGGTCAGCCGTTCGACGTGAACCGCGTCTACGGGGACGGCCGGGGAGTCCGCGAGGCGGCCCGCGTGATCGTGGAGCGGCTGCGCCGCAAGGCGCCGGGCATCACGCTGCGGGACATGCTCGACGCGGTGCGCGATCCGCTCGTGTCCGGGGATTCCAACGGCTACGGGCAGGTGGCCCATCTGAGGCGCGGGCTCCGATCCGATCTCGGCATGCTCTGGGTCGCGCCGACCGGCTCGGTGACGGCGCCGTTCATCCCCTACTGGATCGGCGTGGAGTCGGTCCCGCCGGAGTTCGGGAAGCATCGTTACCTCACGAAGGGGGAGGCCACGCGCTTCATCACGGCCGACTGGCAGGTGCAGGAGGCGACGCTGTTCGCGTTCCGTCTGTTCAAGCGGCTCATGTACTACACGTGCGACCGCCCGGAGAAGTTCCTCCCCGAGGTGACGGAGGCGCTCTCCGCCTTCGAGAACCGCCGCATCGCAGAGGTGGGGAGGGTGGAAGCGGCGGCGCGCGCGCTCTTCGCGGCGGGCGAGGACGATCTCGCGCGCGAGACGCTGACCCGTTACAGCAACGAGCAGGCGATGGAGAGCCTCCGGCTGGGCGAGGCGCTGCTGGCGAGCATCGAGGCGCGCACGAAGGTGCTGTTCGGTATCCGCCGTCCCGTGGGGCGCGCGATGAGCGGGGTCGAGGAGGATCGATCCCACTGCCGCGGAGCGGCCGCGGAAGCGGAGCCTTGAGCTCCGGCCCCGATCGGGGCGCCGCATCGCGCGCTCCGGCCTCACTCGTACGGGCGCTGACGACCGCGGACATGACCGCGATCGGCATCAACGGCGTCATCGGGGCGGGGATCTTCCTGGCCCCGGCCACGATGGCCCGCATGACCGGCGCCGCCTCCACCCTGGTCTATCTGTTCGCCGGCGGGCTCGTGGCGATGGTCGCGCTCTGCTTCGCCGAGGTCGGGAGCCGGTTCGATCGCGCGGGCGGGCCGTATCTGTACGCGCGGCAGACGTTCGGCCCCCACATCGGCTTCCAGGTCGCGTGGTTCACATGGCTCGCGCGCATGACGGCCCTCGCGGCGTTGACCGACGGCTTCGCCACCTACTGCGCGTACCTGTGGCCCGGCCTGGACGCCGGCTGGCGCCGGGCGCTCCTCCTGTGCGGGCTGATCGGTGCCCTGACGTGCGTGAACGTCGTGGGCGTGCGGCACGGATCGCGCGCCGTGAATCTGCTGACGCTGGCCAAGCTGCTGCCGCTTCTTTTTTTCGTGGCTCTGGGCGCCGGCGCCGTCGACGGGTCCCTGCTGCGCCCCGCCGCGTGGCCCGCCCTCACGGACGTCGGCCGCGCCACGCTGTTTCTGTTCTACGTGTACGGTGGGTTCGAGGTCCTGACCTTCCCGGCGGAGGAGGTGGCCGATCCGCAGCGGAGCATCCCGCGGGCCGTCCTATGGACGCAGGTCCTCGTCATCATCATTTATCTGTCCGTGCATCTGGTCACGCTCGGCACGCTGCCGGGCGTGGCCGATTCGGCGGCGCCGGTGGCGAGTGCGGCCGAGGGGTTTCTCGGCCCCTTCGGCGGCGCGCTGCTCACTCTGGGCGCCGCGATCTCGATCGCCGGCTGCCAGAGCGGGATCATGCTGACGACGCCGCGCCTGCTGTTCGCGGTGGCCCGCGACGGCCGCCTGCCCCGGGCGCTGGCCGGCGTGCACCCTCGATTCCGGACGCCGCGCGACGCGATCGTCGTGCAGGGAGCGGTCGGACTGGCGATGGCGCTCGCCGGCACGTTCGAGGGTCTGGCGATCCTTTCGGCCATCGCGCGCATGGCGACCTACATCCCCACGATTCTCGCGATGCTGGCGCTGCGCCGCCGCGAGGGCCGGGCGCCCTTCACGGTGCCGGGCGGGACGATCGTGCCGCTCGCCGCCATGGGCTTGTGCCTCTGGGTTCTCCTGAGCGGCGAGGCCGCCGCGCTGCTGCTCGGCCTCGTTGCCGCGGCGGTGGGGTCGCTCCTGTACGTTCTGGGAGGCCGCCGCGCGGCGTCGTG
>JBFGDZ010000257.1:0-2687 GCA_041580375.1 Candidatus Polarisedimenticolia bacterium | reverse complement strand
CACGGGCGCGGCTTCGTGTATTTCATCTCCCGCGCCGGCGTGACCGGAGCCCGCGAGACGCTGCCCCGGGAGCTCGAGGAGCAGGTCGGCCGGGTCCGGGAGAGTTGCGGCCTGCCCGTCGCGGTCGGGTTCGGCATCAGCACGCCGGAGCAGGTCCGGTCGATCGCCGGGTTCGCGGACGGTGTGATCGTCGGCAGCGCGCTGGTCCGCGTCATCGAGGAGGCCTGCGGCTCGCCGGATCTCGAGGACCGGGTGGAGCGGTTCTGCCGCGGGTTGTCCGGCGAGGAGGATCTTCGATGAAACGCGGGCGGAAGGCCGTCACCGCGCGGCGCCGGCGGGCCGGGTCGGGTCGTCGCTCGATCGTTCGAGGTGAGGGCGTCATGGACGGTCTTCGCGACGCGATCGACGCCATCGATCGTCGCGTCGTCCGTCTGCTGAACGAGCGGGCCGGGCATGCGATCGAGCTGGGCCGCGTCAAGAAGGACCTGGGGATGGCGATCTATCAGCCGTCCCGGGAGGAGGAGGTGCTGCGCAATGTCCAGGAGCACAACCGGGGTCCGCTCCAGAACGACGCCGTGCGCAGACTGTTCGAAAGGATCATCGATGAATCGCGCCGCATCGAGCGGATCATCACCGCGTCCGAGGGCGCTACGGCGGAAGGGGGAGACCGTGAGAACGCGAACGGGTATGCGGACTCGACCGATTGACGGATTCGATCGCCGGAACCGGCGCCGATAGAGGGCAAGAACATGGTCATCGTCATGAATCAACAGGCCACCGAGGATCAGATCGAAAAGGTGATCGCCGTCCTCACGCACAAGGGATATGACACGCACCGCTCGACCGGGAGCACGCGCACGGTCATCGGCGTCGTCGGGCTCAGCCGCACGCCGCTCGATCCGCGCGAGTTCGAGATCATGCCGGGCGTGCACGAGGTCGTCAAGATCACGGAGCCGTACAAGCTGGCGGGACGTGTCTTCAAGCAGGAGGATACCGTCATCCGTATCGGCGACGTGGAGATCGGCGGTCGGGACGTCGTGCTCATGGCGGGACCGTGCGCCGTCGAGAGCGAAAAACAGCTCGACATCATAGCCAGCAGCGTATCGCGCTACGGAGCCCGCGTCCTGCGGGGCGGCGCGTTCAAGCCCCGCACGTCGCCCTATTCCTTTCAGGGCCTCGGGGAGGAGGGGCTCAAGTTCCTGAGAACGACCGCGGACCGGTACGGCCTCCTGGTGATCACCGAGGTCATGGACACCGGCCAGATCGGGCTGGTGGCGCGCTACGCCGACATCCTCCAGGTGGGCGCGCGCAACATGCAGAATTTCAACCTCCTGCGGGAGCTGGGCCGGCAGGCGCGCCCCGTCATGCTGAAACGGGGACTGTCGGCGACGATCCAGGAGTGGCTGCTGTCGGCCGAGTATGTCATGAGCGGCGGGAATCACCAGGTCATGCTCTGCGAACGGGGAATCCGCACGTTCGAGAACTACACGCGCAACACCATGGACATCTCGGCCATCCCGATCATCAAAAAGATCAGCCACCTTCCGATCATCGCGGATCCCAGCCACGGGACCGGACTGCGGGACAAGGTGATCCCGATGGCCCGCGCCGCGCTGGCAGCGGGGGCCGACGGCATCATGGTCGAGGTCCACCATGAGCCGGAGATGGCACTCTCGGACGGACCCCAGTCGATCTATCCGGAGCAGTTCGCCGAGCTGATGGCGCAGCTGCGGCTCATCGCGCCGGCGATCGGTCGCACGACCTGATCGCATGGGGACCCGCACGGTCCGGCGCATCGCCATCGTGGGCGTGGGTCTCGTCGGCGGATCGATCGGACTCGCGGCGCGGCGCGGGCTGCGGGGCACGTCCGTGGCCGGTGTCGACCGTCGCCGTGTGCTGGCCCGCGCTCTGCGGCGGGGCGCCATCCACGAAGGACACACCTCGCTGAAGGCGGGTCTCGCGGGAGCCGATCTGATCGTGCTGGCGCTCCCCGTCGACCGGATCATCCGGCATCTTCCGGCGGTCGGTCGTTTCGCGGAAGCGGACGCGATCGTGACCGACGTCGGGAGCACCAAAGTGGAGATTCTGCGCGCCGCGGCGCTCGCCGGGCTTGGAGCCCGGTTCGTCGGCGGCCACCCGATGGCCGGCTCCGAGAAGACGGGCATCGAGCACGCCCGGGAGAGCCTGCTTCGCCGGGCGGCGTGGATCCTGTGCGCGGCGCCGGACGGGAGCGCGGCGGGCGTCGTGGCGGGCGTCGTGCGCAGGCTGGGGGCGCGTCCGATCGCTCTCGATGCGAAACGTCACGATCGCCTGATGGCACGGCTCAGCCACCTCCCGCAGATCGCGAGCGTGGCGCTCGTGAATGCCGCCGCTCGCGGAGTCCCGTCCCGCGCTCCGGTACTGGCTGGCCCCGCATTCCGCGAGATGAGCCGCCTGGCGGAGAGCCCCGAGGCGATCTGGCGCGGGATCCTGGGCACGAATCGCGCGGCAATCGCGGCGTCTCTGGACGATCTGATCGCGGAGCTGCGAGCGATGCGATCGAACCTGCCCCGCGGCCTTGGCCCCGCCTTCGGACGGGCCGCCCGCGCGCGTGGCCGTCTCGTCCCCCGCGCCGGCCGGGCGGGCGGATCGGTCCGATGACCCGGCCGCGCGCGGCGCGGCGATCGGCGGCTGGCGCGGGGAGGTTG
>JBFGDZ010000256.1:0-2821 GCA_041580375.1 Candidatus Polarisedimenticolia bacterium | reverse complement strand
CCGCCTCCCTCGAGACCCTGGTGGAGCTGGGCCGCGCCCGCCTCGACAGGATGATCCTGCACGGGACCACGACGGCCGAGGCCAAGAGCGGCTACGGGCTGTCCCTGGAGGAGGAGATCAAGCAGCTGCGGGCGGTTCGGACCCTGAACGAGCTGCATCCGGTCGATCTCGTCCCGACCTTCCTGGGAGCGCACACCGTGCCGCCGGAGTTTCGCGATGACCGATCCGCCTACGTGACCGAGGTGGCCGTGCGCATGATCCCGGAGGTGGCGCGCCAGGGCCTCGCCCGCTACTGCGACGTCTTCGTCGAGCGAGGGGCCTTCACGGCCGAGGAGGGGGAGCGGATCCTCCGGGCGGCCGCGGCGGCCGGACTGGGACTGCGGGTGCACGCCGATCAGCGCACCGATTCGGGGGGGGCGATTCTGGCCGCGCGGCTCGGCGCCGCGTCGGCCGATCACCTGGAGCGGATCGGGGACGACGGCATCCGCGCGCTGGCGGGGTCCGGCACGACGGCGGTGCTCCTGGCCGGGGCGTCCTTCTTCCTGCGCGAGGCGCACGAGGCGCCGGCGCGCCGGATCATCGATGCCGGCGTACCGGTCGCCCTGGCGACCGACTTCAATCCCGGTACCTGCCCCACCGAGGCGATGACGGCCGTCCTCCCGCTCGCGTGCCTGCGACTCGGGCTCGAGCCTGCCGAGGCGATCGCCGCCGCCACGCTCAACGCGGCGCACTCCCTTGGCCTGGCCGATCGGTTCGGGAGCCTGGAGCCCGGCAAGGCGGCCGACATGCAGGTGCTCGACGTCCCGGGACACGAGCACCTGGCCTACCACTTCGGCGTGAATCACTGCCGCATCGTCGTCAAGTCGGGCCGGGTCGTCGTCGAGGAGGGCGTGATCCGCGGGAAAGGCCCGTCAAACCTTGACGATCCGCGAGGTCGGGGGTAGATTTCCGGTGCTCGAACGGGCCCTTCGAAGGTTGTTCCGGCCGTTCAGAAGAAAGGAAGCAACGATGCTCGTGAAAATGAAGGTCGAGGAGTTCTCGGATCGACTGGCGGCCGGCACCCCCACTCCCGGGGGGGGCAGCGCCGCGGCGCTCACCGGCGCTTTCGCCGCGTCGCTCGTTCAGATGGTGTGCGAGCTGACCCTCGGCCGGGAGGCCTACCGCGAGCACGAGGATTCCGTCCGCCGGATCAGAGAGCGCGCCGGCGCGCTGCGTCGCGATCTGCTCGCCCTCGTCGATCGGGACGCCGAGGCTTACGAAGGGGTGATGCGGGCGATCCGGATGCCCAAGGCCACGGAGTCGGAGAAGAAGGCCCGCGCCGCCGCTCTCGCCCAGGCAAACCTGTTCGCGACCGAGGCTCCGATGGCGACGGCCGACGCCTGCGCCGCCCTGATGCGTCTGGCCATCGACCTCGCCGGCCGGGGGAACCGCAACGCCATCAGCGACGCTGGAGCGGCGGCCCTGCTCGCCTACGCCGGGGTCCGGGCGGGCGTGCTCAACGTCCGCATCAACGTCGGCGGCCTCGCCGACCGGGCGCACGCGGCCAAGGCGATGCAGCGGGCGCGCGACCTCGAGATCGAGGCGGAGCGGCTTCGCGAGGAAGCGCTCGTCGCCGTCTCCTCCCGCATGAACGGAAACTGAGCCCGAGTCGCTTCCCCCCGCCCCCCCTACGTCGCGCCCGAAGCGCGTTGCCGATACGGCATTCACCCCCTGGATCAGATTGTGCCACATAGCGGTTAACAAAACCGACAGGTACATCACCAGCCGGTATTATCTCTCCAAAAATGGAAAGATCCCGCCGGAATGCATCTTCCCGCATTTCGAAACGCTCTATTGCTTTATAAGCATATTTCGGTGGGTGGAATACGAGAATGTTGTTGACAACATTCTGGCGTCACCGTACAGATACGCTTACTCCAGCGGTGTGTCCTGCCCGGGGGAGGGAGAAGGGGACCCTTGTGAGCATCGGCTCGCCTCTTCGGGGCAACCGCAGGTGGTTCGACTTCATTGACTGAGATCAGCCTTTCACAGGAAAGCCCGCGGCGCCCGATCGGCCCGCCCGGCGCTTCACCTCGCCATGGGAGGTATCGATGAGTTCGGCCCTCTACTCGAAGACCGTCCGGGGCATTCTGGTCGCCGTTCTGGTGTCAAGCGCCCTCCTCGTGGCCCCCTCCGTCCTGAACTGGGCCGGCCGCGGCCGGGACAAGGGGCCGGGGAACCTCTCTCCGGCGGAATACCTCTGGCGGGAGGCTTCGGTCAAGGCCCAGCGGTTCGTCCGGTTCCAGGCCGAGGAGCGCCTCCCGGGGCTCTCGCCGCTCGGTGATGCGTTCGAGGCCAGCCTGCCCGAGCCGGGCGCGCGGCGAGGGCTCGTCGAGACCCCCGTGGGCTGGATCGATCTGAGGAACCCCGATGACTTTTTGCGCCGGCTGCCCAGCGACGTTCAGGCCGCGGGCCGGGCGCTGACGGAATTCCCGGGCCGCGGGCGCGGCCACCGGGGCGTGAATCTGGTCCAGATCGGCGAAGATGCGCTCGCCTCGCTCGGATACGACGCCATCGAGAGGGAGATCCGCCAGCTCGGCGGCCGGATCCTGGAGGTGGGCCCGGATCGCGCCATGGTGGTTCGGGTGCGGGACGAGGCGTCCCTGCGCTCGCTGGGCAACGCGTCGTTCGTCGAGGCGATAGGCGAGTACGCGCCGGCCTACAAGGTCAACCCGAACCTGGGCCGGGGTCCGGTCGCGATGCCGGGCCGGGCGAAAGAGCGGGAGATGCGGGTCGACGTCCAGCTCTGGCGGGACGCCGGTCCCGAGGCGCGCGCCGACAT
>JBFGDZ010000255.1:0-2842 GCA_041580375.1 Candidatus Polarisedimenticolia bacterium | reverse complement strand
TGATGGCGCCGGGATCACGGCCCGCCCGGCGCGCGGCCGCACCCGAGCGGTCGCGGATCGACTGGAGATTGGCCGCGATCCCGCCTGCCATGGAAGGTAAGTATTAGGTTGGACCGGGCGACTGTCAAACGCCCGCCACTGCCCTGGACGGGGAGACGGATCAGACCAACGGAGATTGATCCGGTTTGCGCGGGAGTGAGCGGAGAGCGGCCGGCAGCGGGCCGGAGCTCTCCCGCTCGTCCATGGCCCGGTTGGCCAGGGCGTCCGCCTCCCGGTTGCGCTCGCGCGGCACGTGCTCGAGCGCGACGGCGGGGATTCCGGCCAGGAGCCGGCGGGCGGCGGCATGCAGCACCCTGAGACCCGGATCCTTGACGCGGTAGCGGCCCTCCATCTGCCGGATCAGAAGCTCCGAGTCGGATCGGATGACGAGAGCACCCGGGCGTTTGGTGCGCACGTATTCCAATAGGGCGAGCAGGGCAGCGTATTCCGCGACGTTGTTGGTGGCGATGCCGAGATAGCCGTAAATCTCGACGACCCGGTCGCCCGAGGCGTCCCGCAGGTGGACGCCGTAGCCGGCCGGACCGGGATTGCCGCGGGCCCCGCCGTCGATGTGCGCCACGAGGGAGACCCCTCCCCGGGCCGCCGGCTTCCGCCGGGGGGTCACGGCGCGGACGTTCCGGCGGCCGGCGCGGCGTTCTCGCCCGCATCCTCCGGGACGTAGAGGTAGCGCTTGCAGGAGTCGCACGCGATGAGGGCGGTGGCCCGGCGCACCTGCTGGATCAGCTTCGGCATGACGCGCACGTGGCAGCCGCCGCACAGCTCATCCCGCACCGCGACGAGGGCGAGCCCCTTGCGCTGCCGGGCGACCCGCGTGAACGGCTCGAGGAAATGCCCCGGGATCGACGCGGCCAGGCTCTCGCGCTCCTTCTCGAGCGCCTCCTTCTCGCGCCGCATGCCGGCGACCTGCTCGTCCAGCCGCCGCTTGCCCTCCCGCGTCTCGCGCTCCTTCTCATTCAGCCGCTTCTCGAGGGCTCTGAACTCCTCGTCGCGCCGGTCCCCCTCCTCCATCTCCAGGAGGATCTTCTCGTCGAGCGCCGTGCGCTCCGAGCGGCACGATTCGATCTCGGTCAGCATGGCCTGGTATTCCTTGTTCGTCTTGATCTCCAGGAGCTGCGACTGGTACTTCTGGATCTTCGCCTCCACGCCCATCAGGTCGGACTCGAGACGGCGGCGGTCCTTCTGCAGATCGTCGAGGCGCGCGCGGGCGGCTTTGACCTCGTCCTGCATCGCCAAGAGGTCCTTTTCGAGACGAGCCACTTCGGCCGGGACGGCGGCGATCCTCTCCTCCAGATTCTCGACCGCGAGCATCAGCTCCTGCAGCCGGATGAGGTTCTTCAGGTGCTCGTTCATTCCGCCTCCGCGCGGACATAAAAAAAGAGGTGCCTTCTCGCGAAGGCACCCCGGTTCCCGGTAGGCCGCGCCCCGGGAAGCCCCGGCCGGATGGGCGGGGCTTCCACCGTGCGCGCGGGTGCGCGCGGCGTCGTCGATCCCGGGGATCGGCGGAATCTCCAGCGCTGCGGCGGGCGGTTTCGCGTCATTCGATTGCACTCCGGGCGGGGGACCGGGCGGTTCGATTCAGGCGTGGATTATAGCACGCCCCGCCGCACGCGGCCGTCACCGGGCGCCGGCCGCGGGGGGATCCTGGCCCCACCACCAGAGGGGAGGCAGGGGCTGCTCGTCCGGCCAGATCCGATCCAGGGTGTCCCCCTCGTAGAGCTCGCCGTTCTTCATCACGTAGCGCACGCTGTTGGTGTTCCGGATCTCCTCCAGGGGGCTCTTCGACAGGATCACCAGGTCGGCCAGCTTGCCCGCCTCGAGACTCCCGAGATCCTGCTCGAGCCCCATCATCTGCGCGCCGAACAGCGTTGCGCAGCGCAGCACCTCGTGCGGCGTCAGTCCGCCGCTGGCGAGCGCCCACATCTCCCAGTGGTAGCCGAGCCCCTGCAGCTGCCCGTGCCCGCCCACGCCGACGCGCCCTCCGGCGCGGACGATCTTGGCCGCCTGCTCCGCGATCCGGGGATAGACGTGCTCGTCCTCCCGGAACCACGGGACGCGCCGCGTCTTGCCGTCGAGCACCGCGTGCGGAACGAAGCGCCTGATCTTCGGATCGTCGTGCACCTCCTCCGTTGTGTAGAAGGCGTTCTCGGCCCAGGGGCCGCCGTAGGCGACGAGCAGCGTCGGCGTGTAGCCCATGCCCGAACGCGCGAACAGGGTCACGACGTCGCCGTAGAGGGGGACGATCGGCAGACTGTGCTCGCTGCCGTGGAACCCGTCGATGAGGTGGGTGAGGTCGAGCTTCAGGTCGAGGGCGCCCTCGGTCGTCGGCATGATCCCCAGCTCCCGGCTCGCCTGCACCACCCACTGGCGCTGCCGGCGGGTGCCGACGAGATACGACTTGATGTGGCGGGTGCGATAGTGGTCGCGATACCGGGTGAGCACCGAGCGGACCTCGTCGAGCGACTTGAACGCGTTGTTCGCGAACACCCCCGGCCCCGTCGAGTAGGCGCGGGGGCCCGGGATCTCCCCCGCCTGGACCAGATCCTGATAGGCGAACATGTCGTTCGTCGCCGTCTGAACGTCGAGACCGCCCGTCACGCCGTACGCGAGGTTGGCGAGGAAGCTCCAGTTCTGCACGTCCATAATGCCCCGCCGGATCTCGAACCAGTGCGCGTGCGTGTCGAGGAAACCGGGCACGAGGGTCATGCCTCCCACGTCCATCACCCTCGCTCCGGGCGGGATGGTCACGGAGCCGGCGCGGCCGACGGCGGCGATCCGCGCCCCG
>JBFGDZ010000254.1:0-2853 GCA_041580375.1 Candidatus Polarisedimenticolia bacterium | reverse complement strand
TTGGTGAGCAGCAGCAGCCCGCTGGTGTTGACGTCGAGCCGCCCCACGGGATAGACGCGCGGCGCCGATCGCGGCACGAGGTCCAGGACGACCGGCCGTCCCTGCGGATCCCGGGCCGTGGTGACGATCCCCTCGGGCTTGTTGAGCAGGAGGTAGACCCTGCGCGGCATGCCGCGCACCCTCCGTCCGTCGAGCCGGATGGCGTCGCGTGCGGGGTCGATCCGCGTTCCGGGCCGCCGCACCACCTCCCCATTGCAGGTGATGCGCCCTTCGGCCAGGGCGCGCTCGGCCTCCCGGCGGGAGGTCAGGCCCGCGCGGGCCAGAAACGCATGGATGCGGATCCCCTCCGCGCCGGTGGCCCTCACGACTCCCCTTCCCCCGCGGCCGCCTCCCCGCCGTCCGCGGTCCCGGCCGACGCCAGGGGCGGATCCTCGGCCGGGTTTTCGGCCGCGATGAGGGCGTCGAACTCCTCCACGGCGGGAAGGTCCTCGAGCGTGTTGAGACCGAACCGGATCAGGAAATCCTGTGTGGTGCCGTAGAGGAACGGCTTGCCGACCACCTTCTTTCTCCCCAGGATGCGGATGAGCCGATGGTCGAGCAGCGTCGAGAGGATCCCGGATGGACTGACCCCTCGGATCTCCTGGATCTCCGGTCCGGTGATCGGCTGCTTGTAGGCGATGAGCGCCAGGGTCTCGAGGGCCGGGCGCGAGAGCCGCCGCCGGTTGCGGCCACGCACCATCTCGCGCACGAACGGGGCCATCCGGGGATCGGTGGTGATGCGGTATCCGCCCGCGAGGCGCTGCACGAGGAGGCCCCGCTCGGCACCGGCATACTCCCCCTCCAGCGCCGCCAGCGCGGCGGCCGCCTCGTCCCTCCGATCCTCACCGATCAGCGAGATGACCTCCTCGAGCATCACCGGCTCCTCGCTCGCGAACAGGAGCGCCTCCACGATCGCGCGGACCGGCGCCTCGGGAAGCGGCTCCTCCGAGCCGTCGGCCGGCGCGACGGGATCCGCCGGGAGGCCGGATCCGTCGGGAGACTCAGGCATCGTCGCGCGCCTCCGGGGACCCGGCGGGAGACTCCCCGGCCCGCTCGATGAGAATCTCGCCCATCACATGGCGCTGCATGGCGCGGATGAGGCGCAAACGGATCAGCTCCAGGATCGCGAGGAAGGCCACGATCCGTTCCGCCCGGCTTCCGAGCCCCGCGATCAGATCGCGGAAGCTGCGCGGGGATCGCTCCTCGAGTCGATCCAGGATCCACGCGATCTTCTCGGCCACCGAGATGGTGTCGCGCTGGACGTGCAGCGGCTCGGCGTGATCGATCGCCTCCAATACCCGCTTGAAGGCCGCCAGCAGGTCGAACAGGCTGACCTCCAGGTGCGCCTCACTGCGGTAGGGGCCGAGCGGATCTTCGCCCGCGTTGCCCCGCAGGAAGGCCGATCCCGCGCTCTCGTCCCGGTCCCTCAGCACGTCGGCCGCGGCCTTCATACGCTGGTGCTCCAGGAGCTGGCGCACGAGGTCCGCCCGGGGGTCCTCCGGCTCCTCGCCCGGCGCGGTCGGGGGAGCCGGCAGGAGGATGCGCGACTTGATATGGGCCAGCGTCGCGGCCATCACGAGAAACTCCCCCGCGATGGTCAGGTTCATCTCCTCCATCAGGCCCAGGTACGCGTCGTACTGGCGGCAGATCTCCAAGATCGGAATGTCGGTGATGGAGATCTCGTTGACGCGGATCAGGTGGAGGAGGAGGTCGAGCGGCCCCTCGAACGTCTGGAGCACGAGGCGCGGGCCCCCTGCGGAGGTGTTCCCGCCGGCGGTCGTCGCGTTGCTGGAATCGGTCAGGTTCTCAGACGGCATGAATGGACGGTGCTCAGGCGACGTGGAAAGGAAGCCCGGAGCGGGCGGACGAAGCCAGCGTAACACCGGCCGAAAAGCCGGTCAACACGGAGAGTTGATCAACGCGTCTTGAAGGAGAGCTTCACGACCCCGAGGCTCAGCTCGTCGCCGTTCTGAAGCGGCGCCGCCTTGCCGCTGGTCAGGCGCGTCCCGTTCACGAAGGTGCCGTTGAGGGCCCCCACCTCCTCCGTGACGGTGTACCCGCTCTCCTCCCGGCGCACGTGCGCATGATGACGCGAGACGGAACGGTTCAGATCGAGCGCCGAGAGATCGACCTCGGGGCGAAGTCCCGTGACGGGATCGAATCGTCCGATGGTCGCCTTCTCCGATGTCAGCCAGAAGATCTGGGACCCGTCGGGGGAACGGAAGAACGCATGGCCGCCTTCCGGGGCCTCGATCCCCTCCGGATCCGGTCGGGCCTGCCCGGACGCCGGGGCGGCACCTTCCGGGCGGATGATTACCGTGGCGGCCCCCTGCTGGGCCTCGACGGCGACCAGCGCTTCCTCAACCGGCACCTGCGCGGAGACGCCGGCGCCCGAGGCGTACTGCTCCAGCAGGCGCTCGGCGTTGCGGAGCCTGACGGACAGTTTGCGCAGCATGCGCACCGCGATCTCGATATTCCCGCGGATCATCTTGTCGAACAGGGTGCTGTTGATCTCGATCAGATCACAGCGCGAGAGCGCCTCGGCGGAGGCCGAGTGCGGCTCCGATTCAATCAGGGCCATCTCGCCAAAGAAATCCCCCTTCTCCATCACCGCGAGGCTGACGCGGCGGCCGTCGATCTCCTTGAAGATCTCGACCTGGCCGCTCTACACGATGTACATCTCGGTTCCCGGATCCCCTGCGGAATAGACGCGTTCTCCGCTGTTGAACCGGACGATGTAGTCCTTGAAGGGCTGAGGCTGGGCCATGAGCAGAACCTGGGGACGCCCGGAAGGGCGGCCGCACCGCGGGGGAT
>JBFGDZ010000253.1:0-2883 GCA_041580375.1 Candidatus Polarisedimenticolia bacterium | reverse complement strand
GCGGGAGGCGGGGCGGCTGAGCCTGGCGGAGGCCAGGGCCCTGGCGGGGCCCGCGATCGCGGGGGCGCGCGGGGACTGACGCCCGACCCCGTTTCTGGTACTGTCCACCGGACCGGGATGGGGGGACATGACGTGGGTGAACGGATTGGAGATCGAACGATGAAGCGCATTCTGATGCTGGCCGCCGCGGTGATCCTGATCTCTCCCGCCGCCCTCCGGGCGCAGCTGCACAGACCGGCCCTGGAGGTGCCGAACGCCGAGGCCCTCTCGGCGGCGCGGAAGCTGTGCACCGGCCTGTTCGACAAATTGAAGGCGGGACGAACGGGGGACATCGCCGACTGGATGATCTCGGAGCTGGGGTACTCCTATTCGGAGGCGGACAAGATCACGAGGCGCAACGATTTCAAGTCGAAGCTCGACCTGGTTCTGAAGGGGCCCCCGGCGAGCGCCTACGGCAAGCTGGACGGATACGATCTCCTGGACGAGTCCTATCTTCCAGGCACCTCGAGGTACTTCCGATACGTCTACATCTCGTATCATCAGAGGGCCCCCCTGATCTGGGAGTTCCGCTACTTCATCAAACCGGACGGCAAGGTCGCGCTCAACTACATCATCTGGAGCGAGCAGAACCCGTTCGAGTACCTGGCCACGTCCGCCATGCGCCTGCCGGACTGGTACCGCGATTGACGCCCGCGTCGCGCGTCGGGCGAGGGAAGGCACACGGCATGAGTGAGGCTCGGGGCATGAGAGCCAGGCTGGCCGCCGTCCTTCTATGCGGCCTGGCATCGTCGTCGATGGGCGGCTGCGCGGCCGAACGACCCGGCCCGGGTCCCGCCGCGGACGCCCGTTCGCTCGAGGAGGCCGATCGCGCCTATGCGGACGCCTGGCTCGCGAACGATCCCGAACGCGTGATGGCGACGCTGACCGGCGACGCCGTCATCGTGCCATCGGGTCTGGAAGCGATCCGGGGGGCGGAGGCAATCCGGGGGTTCTGGTGGCCGGCCGGTGCGCCGGCCACGACGGTCACGGAGTTCACGACGGTTCAGCACGAGTCGGGCCGGTCGGGCGATCTCGCCTATGTGAGGGGATCGTTCACGCTCGGCTTCGAAGACGACGGGAGGGCCCACGCGAGCCGCGGGCAGTACCTCTCCGTGCTTCGACGGCAATCGGACGGATCGTGGAGGATCTCGCACCGCATGTGGAACGATCATCCGCCACGGGCGGACTGACGGACAGGAGGATCGGGATGCCCAACTTCATGAGGCGATTCGACTCCCAGACGTACGCGTTGATGAGGATCGTCGCGGGGTTTCTGTTTCTGTGGCACGGCATGCAGAAGCTGGCCGGCTTCCCCGGCGAGGGTCCGTCCGGAGCGCCCGCGTTCATCATCTACATCGCGGGCCCGATCGAGCTTTTCGGAGGGCTGCTCGTGATGATCGGACTGTTCGCCCGCCCCGCAGCGTTTCTCTGCAGCGGCCTGATGGCGGCGGCCTACTGGATGGCGCACGGGCCCCGGGCTCTGCTTCCGATCATCAACGAGGGAGAGCTGGCCGTTCTCTACTGCTTCGTCTTCCTCTTCATCTCGGCGAAGGGGGCGGGCCGCTGGAGCGTCGACGCGATCCGGTCGACCGGCTCCTGACGTCCCGCGTCGCGGGCCGGACCGGATCCTCCAGCGGCGATGACTGCGGCGGATCGATGGAGGGGTGAGCGGGAGGCGATCGTCCTCCTCGTCGTGGCGACGGCCGCGCTCGTCCTCTCGGGCCTCCGTCCCCACGACCGCCTGACCTGGCTGTTGGAGGTCCTGCCGATCCTGATCGCCTTCCCGATCCTGATCGCGACCGCCCGCCGATTCCCGCTCACGCCGCTGGCCTATCGGCTCATCTTCCTGCACGCCCTGATCCTGATCGTCGGGGCGCACTACACCTACGAGCACGTCCCGGCGGGCCGGTGGCTGGAGGCCGCGCTGGATCTGTCGCGCAATCACTACGATCGGCTCGGCCACTTCGCCCAGGGTTTCGTCCCCGCGATCATCGCGCGCGAGGTGCTGCTGCGGCGCACGCCGCTGCGGCGCGGCGGGTGGCTGTTCTTCCTCGTGACGTCCGTCTGCCTGTCGATCAGCGCGGCGTTCGAGTTGAGTGAGTGGAGCGCCGCGATCGCGCTGGGCGCCGACGCGGACGCCTACCTGGCGACCCAGGGCGATCCGTGGGACACGCAGTGGGACATGGGGCTGGCCCTGATCGGCGCGGTCGCGGCCCAGATCCTCCTGGGGCGGCTGCACGATCGGCAGATGGGAGGGCCGGGGACGGCGTATGATAAAGCGGCATGGGGTCGATGAAACCGGCCGACGCGCGGGTGTGACGTGAAGAGAGCCGAGGCCCTCGCTCCGTACGGCCGGGCCCTGCGCGCGAACCGGCGAACGGAGATCGTCTTTCAGGGGGACGGGGGCGCCTACGTCGCCCGGCTGACTCGCGCCGACTCCGCATCCGCCTCACAGGGGGGACCATGAAGACTTTCGGGAGAATCGTGCGATGGACGGCGATCGCCATGGTCGTCGTGGTGGCCATCTACTTCGTGCTGACGATCGCGATGCCTCCCACGCGTTACGAGACCCGGTTCGAGGTCGACCGTCCGGTCGACATCGCCTGGGGAGTCTTCATGGACGAAACGAGAACCGTCGAGTGGCTTCCGGGGCTGAGATCGATCGAGACGATCCGCGGCGAGCCGGGAACCGTCGGGAGCGTGCACCGCATGATCTTCGAGGAGGACGGGCGCCGCATCGAGATGGAGGAGGAGGTCGTCTCGGTCGTGAAGAACCGCGAGTTCGCCTTCCGTCTCACGCACGAGATCATGGAGGCCGATCTCGTCGTGCGCTTCGAGGACCTG
>JBFGDZ010000252.1:0-2897 GCA_041580375.1 Candidatus Polarisedimenticolia bacterium | reverse complement strand
GGACGAGGCCGCGGTCCCCCCGCAGCCACCCCTGCAGCCTCCCGGTATTAAGATGATGCGGCATGCGGCTCCTCACCGCGCCGCGGGCGGCCCGGGGCCCGGGGCCCAGCCGAAAATGGTCACATCGGGATCCGAGGCGATCACCTCCAGCTCCGATGCGCCGAGCAGGTCGCCGTACAGCCCGGCCTCCCACGTAAACTCGAGCGATCGATGATAGACGATGTAGTCCACGCCGATCGCCCTCAGCCCGGCGAACGCCGCGGGCTCGGGCAGTCGATTCACCAGCACCTGCGCCCGCAGCCGGCTGAGCGGGAAATAGCCGTGAACTCCGTTGAGGATGCTCTGCCGGTGGTAGGTCTGCCGGTTCATGTAGATCAGCTCGCGGTTCCACTCGAACAGGTCGTGACTGTCCCGGTAGAGGGCGCCGCCGGGTTGACTGGGCAGATCGAGGAGCACGGTGCCCCGCCGGTGCTCGAAGAACTCACGGACGAGAGGTTCGGGCGTCGCGAGACGCCTGCCCTCGAACGACCTGAGCGGGACCGGGACGTTCTCCGCCAGGACCGCGAGTGTGAGCAGAACGAAGAGCGCCGTTCGCCGTCCGGGCCTGCTCAGCGGCGCCAGGGTGCCGAGCCGCTCCAGGCCCGCCGCGGCGGCGAGGACGACCGCCAGGACGGCGAACGCGAAGGCGCGGCTCGGCACGCGCAGGACCCCCGCGGCGCCGAGCCACTCGTAGGCCGGGTACGTCACATTGGGAATGAGCGCCGAGCCGACCGAGACGAACGGCCCGAACGACACCAGGAGCGACGCGAGGTACAGGGCGGCGATCTCCCCGCGCCGGCTCGCGGCCGGAGGAACCTTCGCCGCAGGCGTGGAGGCGTCCCCTGAACGGCGTCGCCACAGGCCGACGAACGCCAGAGCATACAGGACGAATCCGAGGAACGCGCAACGGCGCGTGTAGACGAAGTACTTGACGTCGTCGGGATTGGACACGCGACCCAGCAGGATCCTGGCGTCGTCGCCGATCAGGCTGCTCGCCTCCACCACGCCCCGCTCCACCAGCGCCCGGGTGCGCTCGGTGAGATCGGCTGCCCGGATCCTCCCGTCGGATCGGTACAGGAGATTGTTCTCCAGGGTGCGGAACAGATCGGACGGCTCGAGGCTGTGCAGCTCGGCAAGCAACGTGGAATCCCACGGGTTGGCGAAGTTGGGGTCGGCCTTCGCCGCCGCGTAGAAGCCGAAGAACGGCGCCGCGGCGGCGACGAAGATCGCCCCGGCGCCGGCGAGCGCGCGGCGATCGGTCCGCATCCGGCGGGGATCCCTGAAGAGACGAGCGCCGAGCAACGCCGCCGCCGCGAGCGACATGAAGAGAAAGATGTAGGCGGAAAAATACGCCTGCGCCGCCCCGAGAAGAGCGGCGACGAGCAGGGCCTTGCGCTCGCCCGTCTCCAGGTAGCGCTTGCAGTGGTAGAGGCACAGGAAGGCGACGAAGAAGAAGCTGGTGTGCGGGCTGTCGATGTTGCCGAGGACGTAGTTCGAGGCGGAGAAGGCCAGCCCGGCGAACGCGGCCGCCATGGCCCCGCGCGCGTAGAAGCGGGCGAGGAGGAAGACGCCCAGGGCATCGAGGGCCAGGATCGTGACCATGAAGAAGTAGTACGCGAGGACGTCCTCGCGCGCGGCGATCTTGAACAGCATGAAGAGCGCCGACGTCCCGAACGACGACTCGCCGAACCCGAAGACGCGCGTCTCCGGGTAGAAGGGGGTGCCGATCGTCTCTCCGGTGAGTCCGGAGATCA
Source organism: Candidatus Polarisedimenticolia bacterium (assembly GCA_041580375.1). Taxonomy (GTDB): domain Bacteria; phylum Acidobacteriota; class Polarisedimenticolia; order Gp22-AA2; family Gp22-AA2; genus JAPUIN01. Next base: position 1,104 of record JBFGDZ010000252.1, on the reverse strand, counting down.
GTCGGCTGAGCAGGATGTTGGGTAGGGCGAGACCGTTGAGCCAGGTGTCGCAGTTGCCCGGCAGATTGCCCCGCAGGGGCATCGGAAGCAGGAGGAGCGCGAAGAAGAGCGCGTAGCCGGCGGCCGCCGGACGCCAGCGCAGAGGCGGCGATCGATCGGGGCCCGCGCGGCGCTCTCCGCTTTCGCGTCCAGGCGTCATGACTGAATTCTGATACGGATCGACCCCCGATAGCCAGTGCGACGCCGATCCCGATCGGATATCCTAGGGCGTCCGTATCGGGCTCGATCGAGCCGCCATCGGGTGACCGTGATCAAGGCCGTCATTCAGATCCCCTGCTTCAACGAGGAAGACACGCTCGGCGTCACGCTGTCGCAACTGCCGCGGAGCCTGCCCGGGGTCGATGTCGTCGAGTGGCTGGTCGTCGACGACGGCAGCACCGATCGGACCGTGGACGTGGCACGCCGGCACGGCGTGGATCACATCGTCGCGCTTCCCCGGCATCAGGGACTCGCGCGCGCCTTCATGGCGGGGCTTCACGGCGCGTTGGACGCGGGGGCCGACGTCATCGTGACGACCGACGCCGACAACCAGTACTGCGCCGGCGACATCGAGAAGCTCGTGGCCCCGATTCTCGACGGAAGCGCCGAGATGGTCGTGGGCGCACGGCCGATCGCCGAGATGGAGCACTTCTCGCCACTCAAGAAACTCCTTCAGCGTCTCGGCTCCTGGGTGGTGCGGGTCACCAGCGGCGCCGACGTCTCCGACGCACCCAGCGGATTCCGCGCCATCAGCCGATCGGCGGCCCTGCGTTTCAACGTCTTCAACGAGTACAGCTACACGCTGGAGACGATCATCCAGGCCGGGCGCAAGAACATGGCGGTGATCTCGGTCCCCGTCCGGGTCAATCCCGATCTGCGGCCCTCCCGGCTGGTCACCGGTCTGGCCGCTTACATCTGGCGATCCGTCCTGATCATCGTCCGGATATTCATCGTCTATCAGCCGCTGCGCTTCTTTCTCATTCTGGGGTCGATTCCGTTCGCCGCCGGTCTCTTCCTCGCGCTGCGGTGGCTGGTGCTGTTCCTGTTCTTCCTCGAGCCCGGTCG
>JBFGDZ010000251.1:0-2930 GCA_041580375.1 Candidatus Polarisedimenticolia bacterium | reverse complement strand
TTTGACCTCGATGCGCATCGCCTCGAGGGATCGCAGGAACGGCTCGAGGAAATGGGCCGCGTAGCTCGTGTGGCGGCCGCAGGGGCAGGGGATGTCCGACAGCGGCTTTCCGATCTCCTTCTCGTAGACCGCGCGATCGAGAAACGGATACACCTTGCGGAGCGGATCGAAGTTGTCGGCCACGTAATCGAGCACGACCTCGACCCCGCGCTCCTTGAGGACGCGGTAAACGACGTCCGCGGTGATCACCTCGCGGAGGTTGCCGATGTGGATCTCACCCGAGGGGGAGATGCCGGTGGAGATCTCGTGCTGACCCGGCGTCTTGAGGATCTCGTCGGCGATCTCGTCCGCCCAGTGCCTGTAGGTATCCTGCGTCATCGTCCTTCGTCCGGACCCGGTAGATCGGACCCTGGCGTCCCGCCGGCGCCCCCGGGGTCTTCCGCGACGAGGCGGAAGCGAACCCGGATCGAGTCGTCGAGAATCATCCAGAGAAAGCGCGGGATCCGGATGTCGTGATCCGTGAACCGGAATTCCAGCTCCCCCTCGGCGGTGAGCGAGCCGTCATCATACCGGATCGCGACGGGAAAGAGGATCTCGCGCTCGACGCCGTGCAGCGCCAGCACGCCCGTGATCACCGCGCGGCGCCGCTCGCCCTCCGCGAGGGGGGCGCCGCTCCCCGCCTCCGGCGCGGCGGACAGCCGGACCTCGACGGTCCGGAAGCGGATCTTCGGAAAGCGCTCGACCTCGAGATGCGCGCGGCGCATCTTGCGATCGCGCAACCGGTTTCCCGTCTCGAGCGACGCGGCCTCGACGAGAAGCTCCGCGAACGCCCCCTCTCCGGGTCGTTCGGGATCCACCCGCACGCGGCCTGAGAAACGATGCGCCCGGCCCTCGACGATCTCCCGCGGGCGCTCCACCGTGAACACGATCGTGCTGCGCGCCGGCATGATATCGAGGGTCCGGGTCGCCGCCGCGCACGGAACGATGAAGGCGAGGGCGAGGACGATCCCCGGCGCGGACCTCACCGCGGCCGCCGCGGCAGGAATCGGCGCCGGCCTCCCATGGCGCGCGCATACTCCGGGCGCGCCATCAGAGCGGCCTCCTCGGTGCGCACGCGGACCGCCAGGATGGCGAGAAAGAGGGCGCCCGCGGCCGCCGCCGTCACGAAGGCGCCCCCCGCGAGTGGCAGGGCGATGATCTCGCCCATCACGGCGACGTAGTTCGGATGCCGGAGGTACCGGTACGGCCCCGAGGTGACGACGCGCAGCGCCGGGGGGAGGATCACCTTCATCGTCCATCCCTCGCGCAGGTGCGCCACGGCCCAGAGCTTCAGCGCCTTGGAGGCGAGGAACACGGCGACCATGGCCGCCGCCACCGGAACGGGTGGGCGTGTCGCGGCGAGCAAATGCTCCGCCACCGCGGCCGGGAAGACGAGGACGTAGACCGGGACCATGAGGCGGAATACCCGGGGCGCCACCTCCGAGCCGCCCGCGGCGAGGATGCGCCGCTCGTTCGCGAGGGCGTAGCGCCGCTCGGCGATCGCCAGCAGGATCGCCAGCGCGATCAGCGAGGAGAACAGGATCGTCAGGTGCGGCACCTCGCGGCGGGCCGGGACTCTGCGGAGCGGCCGCCGCCTCGTCCCGCGAGCAGCAGTCTCGCGGCGAAGCCCGCCCCGAGGACGTCGCGGGCGTCGGCGGTGTCGCCCGTGACGCGCGCGATGAGATCGGCGAGCGACGGATCGCGGTTCAACCGGCGCGCCACCCAGTCGGTCAGGCGCGGCCGCCGCAGAAGGGCCTGCAGGATCCGGTCGAGACGGAGCCGGGCATCGAAGGCTTGCCGGCGCATTCCGTCGTAGGGCGCGAGAGCCCGGGCCGACACCTCTCCGTGCTGCAGAGCGCGGTCGAGCCGATCGGCGACCAGGCGGGCGCCGTCCAGAGCCATCGCGATGCCCTCCCCGGTGAACGGATCGAAGAAGCCGGCAGCGTCCCCCACGAGGAGCGCCCCGTCGGAGACGGCGGACGCCGTGCGACAGGCCATCGGGCCGATCGAACGGAGTGGGCCGTCCGGCAGGGCCGACGACAACCGCCGGCGCGTCCGGGGGTCGGCGTCGATCCGCTCAAGGAAGAATCGCTCCATCGACCCGCGCCCCGGCATCGGGCCGGGCCCGCCTCCCGGGTCGAACACCACGCAGACGTTGGTCAGGTCGCCCGCCAGCGGGTTGAGGCCGCAGTAGCCGTAGCCGGTCACGATCATCTCCCCGTGATCGGCCGGCATGGCGACGCGGCGGAAATGCCCCATGATGGCCCACCGGCGATGACGTGCGCGCCGGCGCAGTCCCAGGCGGCGCGCCACGATCGAGTTGCGGCCGTCGGCGCCGATGAGAGCGCGGCACCGGACGCGCCACGCGCGGGTCCCGCCGCGCGAACGGAACGTGAGCTCGGTCGCGCCGCGGCTCTGCACCAGATCCACGAGCCGCGACTCCTCCTCGACCCGCGCGCCCGCGAGCGCTGCTTCCTGCAGGAGGGCCGCGTCGAGATCGAGGCGGCGGAGCGCGAGCCCGCAGGTGCCTTCCGGAGCGTAACGTCCGAGCACCTCGATCCCCCCGGGCGTGATGACCGCCATCCCGATGTGGCGACGCGGCCCGAGCCGCTCGATCGCCGCCCAGACGCCGAGCCGCTCGAAGTGCGCGCGGGCCGCCGGGGGGAGGTACTCGCCGCAGATCTTGTCGCGCGGGAATCGCGCCGCATCGCACAGCAGGACGCTCCATCCGCGGCGCGCCAGATCGATCGCCGTCGAGGATCCCGCCGGCCCGCCGCCCACGACGACCGCGTCGAGGGGCTGGCCGGCGGCGTCCGTGGCCCTCATCGGCCGACCGCCTTCAGCACCAGGGCGGCGTTCTTGGATCCGAAGCCGATGCAATTGCACAGCGC
>JBFGDZ010000250.1:0-2951 GCA_041580375.1 Candidatus Polarisedimenticolia bacterium | reverse complement strand
CGTGATCGTGCCGGGCTGCGGGCGCGGCTACGAGGCGGTGGAGCTGGCGGAGCGCGGCTACGACGTCACGGCGGTCGATTTCGTCGAGGCGCCGCTCGCGTTCCTGCGGGATCGGATGAAGGCGCGGGGCGTCACGCTGGAAGTCGTCCGGTGCGATCTGTTCGACCTGCCCGCCGCGTATGACGGAACGTTCGACGTCCTGCTCGAGCAGACCTGCCTCAACGCTCTTCATCCGGTCCTCCATCCCGATTACGAGGCCCTCGCCCACCGGATCCTGCGCCCGGGAGGACGCGTGCTCGGCGTCTTCATGCGGGTTCCGTGGGAGGACGGGCCGCCCTTCGACTGTCCGCCCGAACACGTGATGTCGCTGTTCCCCCGGTCCCGGTGGATCGCGCGGGGCCCGGAACCGGTCGAGCCGCCCAATTCCGCACGCCCCGGGCCGGAGTATCTGGCGCGGTTCACCCGCCGGTAGCCCGGAAACGGGTGATCCCGAGCCGAGGCGGTGCTATCATCACCCCTCGCACGGCACGCGAGGGCCGCTCCGGGGAATCGGACGGCCCGCCCGGCCGGGAGGACCATGAGCTTCCCAGCGCCCGCGACCCACACCCTCGGCCAGCTGGTCGATCGGCTGCGGGACATTCCCGTCGGCTCCTTCACGCGCGAGCGCGTGCTCGACGAGATCGGGAGCTTCGTGCTCGAACCCGCTTCGCTCGAGCCCTACGTCTTCTTCGCACCGGGGCACTACACGCGCAACCTCGTCTACCGTTGCGATCTCTTCGAGGTGGTGACCCTGGGGTGGGAGCGGGGTCAGGAGTCGCCGATCCATAACCATCACGACCAGGAGTGCTGGATGGGCGTCCCCGTGGGGAGGCTGGAGGTGCGAAATTTCCGCATCATTCACCGCGATCCGGCCCGGCGCTCCTGTCGCCTGGCCCGCTCGGTGCGCTACACCATCGATCCCGAGAACCCGACCGCCGTCGACCCGAACGAGCCGATCCACTCCGTTCACAATCTGTCCGAGTTCGGCCGGCGCGCCGTCTCCGTGCACGTCTACTCCCTGCCGTTCGACACCTGCGAGGTCTACGATGTGGAGCGCTGCCGCTACGACATCGTTCACCTCCAGTACACCAGCCGATTCGGATCCCTGTGTCCCGGGGCGACGGCCGAGGCGGCCGGATTCTGAACCGCCCCGCCCTCCAATAACCTCCGCATCAGGAAAACCCTGACCCGGGCTCACCCGTGGACCACGATCGAAAAAAAGCCATGCGCAGCGGGCATTTCTACGTTGACCCGTCATGAATTGGCGGTATCTAGTCCGGGATCGTCCGCCGATCGCAACCCTGCGCAGAAGGTGAACGGAAGGATACGAGGGAGGGAGCATGTCGATTTTCGAGAGGGGGAGACGGACCGGCATCGCGATCGTCGCCGCGCTCCTGGCCACGATTCCCGCAGGGCACTCGATCGAGGGCCCGACTCACGGATCGCCCGGCGACCGGGACGACGGCCGGCCGGCCATGATCACCACGATCGAGCCGCTCCCGCCGATCGGTCTCGAGATCGCCGCGCTCGGCCTGGAGAGGCAGGCCCGCGGCGGCGTCGCTTCGCTGTTGCTGCGGGTCGATCCGGTGATCGCCGTCGACGACGCGACGATCGACCTCCGTCTGCCGGACGGCGTCACCCTCCGGGACGGCGCCCGCGCGCGGCGGTGGAAGACGTCGCTGAGGGCCCATGAGCCGCTGGGACTCCCCATCACCATCCTCGCCGGCCGCGACGGCACCTTCACGATAGCCGCCGAGTTGACGGGCATCGACCGGGGCCGCCCGATCCGGAGGGGGATCGCGTATTCCCTTTCGATCGGTGCGGAGCGGGCCCGACCCCTCTTCAGGAACGGCGCCCACGAGTTTCGCGGCCAGCCGGGCCGAGGGGGTCGGTGAGTTATGAGAATCCGACACGGCCTCGTCCTGCTGCTTCTGGCGATCCTCGTCCCGGCCGGCGTCGCGCGCGCCGACTGGACCGCCTCCGGAACTTTCCTCTACATCGACCGTGAGTTCGACCAGAACGGGTTCACCGGCGCCGAGCCGGCGCTCCCGATCCGCTTCGCCACCGTCGAGGTGCGCGATCCGAACGTCAACGGCAAGAAGCAGCTGCTCGCCAGCGGTCCGACCGACGCCAACGGCCAGTTCAGCTTCGTGGTGCCCGACAACGCCACGCGCACGGTCTACATCCGGGTGATCACGGATTCGGCGGCGATCCCGGATCTGCACGTCACGGTCGAGAACGTGATCTTCAGTCCGATCGGCCCGTACGCGCTCGCCACCGGCGATTATGTCAACCACGGTCCGAACGACGACATCAATGTCGGAACCATGACCGCGACGATCGGATCGGGTGGCGAGGCGTTCAACATCTACGACGTCGCCGTGAACGCCGTCGACTTTCTGGCCAGCATGATGGGGGGCCGGCCGGCTGCCAATCAGTCCCTGACCCTCGCCTGGGAAGAGGTCACGGGCGTCGCGCTGTCGAGTTACGCGTACAACAGCCGGACCATCCGGGTCGGGGATCCCTCCGCCTACAACGACACGGTCATCAGCCACGAATCCGGCCATTACGCGTTCCACCTCGGCTCCGCCAACGACAGCCCGGCCGGCTCGCACCGCCTGTCAGACTGCGACCAGGACCTCCGGCTCGCCTTCGAGGAGGGGCGCGCCACCTGGTTCGGGCAGGCCGTGCGCCGGTTCCACAATCTTCCCCGGCCGGATCTGTACGTCAAGATGACCGGCGCCCCGGGCCCCGGCAATCTCGACTTCTACTTCGACGTCGAGACCGAGACCCCCTTCTACTGCGACGGGGCCGCCAGCGAGGTGGCCGTGTACGCTTCCCTCTGGGACATCGACGACGACGCGGCGACCGGAGACGGGACGCCCGGCTCGGACGACGATCCGCTCTCGCGG
>JBFGDZ010000249.1:0-2989 GCA_041580375.1 Candidatus Polarisedimenticolia bacterium | reverse complement strand
CCCGCAGGCGCCCCCCCGCGGCCTCCGGGGGGGCGGCGCAGATCGGGCCATGGGGCGCGCCCGCGCCGTGATCGTACGCGCCGGCGCGCAACGCCGTCAGCGTCCCGAAGTACAGAGCATAACGTTCGGCGCCCGGGATCGGTTCGAACGAAACCTCGAGACGCCCGTCCGCGCGCCGGGCGACCTCGAGCGAGCGGACTTCGGGAGGGCGCTCCATCTCCCAGCCGTAGAGATCGATCCAGACCTGATCCAGCTCGATCCGATCCCCGGGGCCGGACGGGCTGACGCGCTGCCCGGGCGCCGCGACGCGAACGACCGTCGCGCCCAGATCGACGGGATCCGGGGCGGGCCACGCGTACTCCGCCGCGCCGGGAGAGAGAACCGGGTTCCCCGTGAGCGTCGCCGAGACGTCCCTGTAGGCGGGCACGTTCGGCATCGCGAGGATCCGCGCCTCGGGAAAATCGGGGTTCTCGAGCGGCCGTCCCGGGCCGCCGCCCCCCACGATCGGGGTGGCGAAGTTCCAGTTCGTCGGGGAGTATTCGAACCCCGCTCCGGGATCGAATTCGCCGTCCGGCGATGCCTCGATCCGGTAGGCGTCGTGGTCCATCACGCCGTTCGTCCTGTAGCGCACGCCGACCACGGCCCGCGCGATCCGGATCTCGTCGTACCAGTCGGGAAAGCCCGACACGAGGAACGCGTCGCCCGGCGCCGCCAGGAGGATGCGCGCGGGCGCGCCGCCGTCGCGATCGTCGAGGGCCGCCCCGGGATCCTCCACCGCGGCCCCGCCGGCCGTCCGATGCGCCGCGGGCAGAAGGCGCCGCACCCTGCGCAGGTAGCCGAACGCCGCGCCCGTCCGCGCCGCGCGGCCGAGCGCGGCGCCGGGCCCGAGGCTCACGCCGCCGACCGCCTCCCAGAGCTTCTCGCGGATGATGGCATAGCCGTCGGCGGTCGGATGGATCTCGTCCAGCATGAGAGGGCCCCGGCAGATCATCCCCGTGAAGCCCGCGCACCCGCCCTCCTGATCCTCGTGGGCGAACTCGGCGGCCACCTCGTTGATCGCGATGCGACGGACCTGGCCCCACGCGAGATCGCGGAGGACCCGGTTGACGATCGGCAGCCACGGACGGTGCAGCTCGGTGCTGGCGCAATCGTCCGCCTCGGGATCGTACAGCGTATTGAGCACGAGATCGGCCCCCGGGATCCCGGTGACCATGGCCGAGAGCGCCTCCTGGAGGTTCCGGCGCGCGTCGATGATCTCGGCGGCGACGCGGGTGACGTCGGCCTGCGTCGGTGGCCCCGCCGGCTCGACGCCGAGCAGGTCGTTCCCGATCATCGACAGGCTGATCAGCTGCGGTTGCCTCGCGATCATGGCGAACACGTTGTTGGAGTCGAGCCCGTCGTCCACGAGCAGGTCGTCCGTGTGCTCCCCGAGCATCGCCGCCCCCTCGAACGTCAGGGTCGCGGACGGCGACGTACACCGGAGCCGCGCGAGCACCTGCTCGCTGTAATCGAACGCCTGCCCGAGTGCGCACAGGCTGAAATTCCGCCCGATGCTGTCGCCGAGACCTGCGTAGAGATACGTTCCGCCTCCGAGACGGGACATCGCCTGATCCAGCTTCGACTGGCGCGGATGGCCCGCGGGAAAGAGGTACCCGGGCGTCCCCTCCACGAACCCGTCGGCCCGGGCGGCCGTGAAGCGCCAGCCCGGCGGATCCTCCGGGGCGAGGAGATAGCACCCCGCTCCGGCGGGATGCGTCCAGGACCCGTCCGCCGCGGAGATCTCGACCCGGTCCACGGCGGCGCCGGAGTCCGCCCGGCCGCGCAGGCGGACGGCCACGCCGGGCAGAGGGTCCTCCTCCGGATCCCGGACTCCGTCCGCGTCGCGATCCTCGAAGACCGCGCCCGCAATCTCCTGCGCGAGCGACGGCCCCGCCAGCGCGGAGGCGATCCATAACGCGGTGAAAACGGCGGTGAGCCTCACGAATCGGCCTCCCGGATGCGCGCGGCACGGGAGTCGCCGCGCGGGCGGGGATCCGGACGGGATCCTAGAAATTGACGACCAGCGAGGTCGTGAAGATCGTGTCCAGGCTGTCCAGCTCCCTCGGCACCCGGCCCGTGGGGACGTCGCCCGGCATCGGGGGCGCCGCGAACAGATCGACCTCCTCGAACGACGGCTGCCTGTCGTACAGCCACTGCAGGCTGACCTTGAGCGCCAGGCGTCTGTTCATCGCGACCGAGACCCAGTTGACCATGTCGGCCCGCAGGTCGGAGGTGTCGTCCAGGTTTCCGTCCAGGGTGAGGTCGTTGCCGTAGGCGGTCGTCTCGCCGAATCGCCGCTCGAACGTCGAGGAGAGGCGCAGACCGAGGAAGGTGTCGTCCACGCCCGGCACCTCGGCGACGTCCTCCTGTCGCGTGTAGGTGCCGCCGTAATCGGTGCGGAACTTGAGATCGTCCCGATCGAACCACGTGTTGCCGACCCCGCCGAAACCCGAGTAGCGGTTCCGGATCCCGGAGGGCTCGTTGCGCTCCCAGCCGGCGCCGGAGAACCAGAAAAAGCGTTTCGTGATCCTGTAATCGAACCGTCCGTTCAGATTGTAGTTCTCCGCCTTGACATCCCGGGTGGAGATCTCGGTCAGGTTGAAGCTCGCCGGCGTGCCGACGGCGAATCGCCGGAACGTCGTCGACTCGGCCCGGATCCCCCCGGCCTTCATCTCGAACGACGCCTTCGTCCACTTGCGCCCCAGCCGGTTCTTGAAGCCCACGGTGGCGGTCTCGGAGTTGCCGGCGGTGACGACGTAGCTGAACTCCGCCGTATCGGACCAGGCGGAGGAAGCGTCGCCCCGGGCGGGCGGCGGCGCCGCGGCGAGCGCTGCGAGCGTCATGATGGCGGATACCGATCGCACCTGGACCCTGCTCATCGGGCTTCGGCTCTCCGGGCCGCCGCCATCGCTTCAGATGGCCTCGAGGACGCTGATCATGTAGCCGCCCT
>JBFGDZ010000248.1:0-3371 GCA_041580375.1 Candidatus Polarisedimenticolia bacterium | reverse complement strand
CCGGCTGCGCCTCGGGCGGGAGGAGATCGAGCTGACGGAGTACCTGGCGCCCCGCGGGAGGCCGATCCCGGTCGACTCGCGCAGCCAGGACCGCTGGTTCCAGCACATCGCCATCGTCGTGAGGGACATGGCGTCCGCCTACCGCCATTTGAGGGAACGCGGCGTCGAGCACGCCTCGACCGGCCCCCAGCGGCTGCCGGACTGGAACCCGGCCGCCGGAGGGATCGAGGCCTTCTACTTCAAGGATCCGGACGGTCACGTCCTGGAGGTGCTTTCGTTCCCTCCCGGCAAGGGCGACCCGCGCTGGCATCGTCCGGGGGACCGGCTCTTCCTTGGGATCGATCACACCGCCATCGTCGTCTGGGACACGGAGGCCAGCCTGCGCTTCTACCGGGATCTTCTGGGACTGCGGCTCGCCGGCGGGAGCGAGAACCACGGGACCGAGCAGGAGCACCTGAACAACGTGTTCGGGGCACGTCTGAGGATCACGACGCTGCGTCCCGATACGGGTCCCGGCGTGGAGCTGCTGGAATACCTCGCGCCCCGGGACGGGCGGCCCTATCCGGCCGACAGCCGCGCGAGCGACCTGTGGCACTGGGAGACGCGCGTGCGCTCCGGCGATCTCGACAAGATCGACCGCGCCCTGCGCGGTACGAGGCCGCATTTCGTCTCGCCGGGCATCGTGGATCTTCCCGACGATCGGTGGGGATTCGGGAGGGGGCTCCTGGTCCGCGATCCGGACGGCCACGCCGTCCTGATCGCGGGCGGCCGGGAGAACGGGTGAACGCATGCGCGACGCACTGACCCGTCACTGGCCCGAGTACCTGATGGAGGCGGCCGGCCTCGGCCTCTTCATGTTCTCGGCGGCCTTGTTCGCCTCGATCCTGGAGCATCCGGCGTCTCCTGTCCGGCGGGCCGTCCCGGACGCTTTCGTGCGCCGGCTGCTGATGGGAATCGCGATGGGAGGGACCGCCGTCGCGATCATCCGCTCCCCGTGGGGTCAGCGATCGGGCGCGCACATCAATCCGGCGATCACCTTCACGTTCCTGCGGCTCGGCAAGATCGCCCCCTGGGACGCCCTGTTCTACGGCGCGGCCCAGTTCGCGGGCGGCCTGGCCGGGATCCTCGCGGCGGGCGTCCTGCTCCGCGGAGTCCTCTCGGATCCGGCCGTGCGATTCGTCGCGACGCTGCCGGGGCCCCGCGGCGCGGCCGTGGCCTTCGCCGCCGAGGTCGCGATCTCGTTCCTCCTGATGACGATGGTGCTCGTGACGACGAACGCGCCGCGGCTGGCCCCCTGGACGGCACGATTCGCGGGGGTGCTGGTGGCCCTGTACATCACGTTCGAGGCGCCCCTCTCCGGCATGAGCATGAACCCGGCGCGCACGTTCGCCTCGGCCGTGCCCGCCGCGGCGTGGGACTCGCTCTGGATCTATTTCCTGGCGCCCCCTCTCGGCATGCTGCTCGCGGCGGAGACCTACGCCCGGCTTCGCGGCGCGGCCGCCGTGCGCTGCGCGAAGCTGGATCACCTGAACGACAAACGCTGCATCTTCCGCTGCGGCTATGCTGCGGACCACACGGCGATGCCGGCCTCAGCGGGAGTCACGCCGGTCGGGCAACGGACCACGCGCGAGGAGCGATCATCATGACGACCTTGACGAAGGATCACGGGCCGGCCGCCGCGGAGGAGACGCGGCTTCGGGACTCGCGCGAGCGGAGCGCCCACTGGAAGCGCTGGGGCCCCTATCTCAGCGAGCGGCAATGGGGGACGGTGCGCGAGGATTACAGCCCGCACGGAACCGCGTGGGACTACCTGCCCCACGACCACGCCCGCTCCCGCGCCTACCGCTGGGGCGAGGACGGCCTCGGCGGCATCTCGGATCGCCGCCAGCTGATCTGCTTCGCGCCGGCCCTTTGGAACGGCCGCGACCCGATCCTCAAGGAGCGGCTCTTCGGTCTGACCGGATCGGAGGGAAACCACGGCGAGGACGTGAAGGAGTATTACTACTATCTCGACGCCACCCCGACGCACTCCTACATGAAGTTCCTCTACAAGTACCCGCAGGCCGCGTTCCCCTACGGGCGGCTCGTCGAGGAGAACCGCCGTCGCGGACGGGGCGAGCCGGAGTTCGAGCTGCTCGACACGGGGGTCTTCGAGGGCGACCGCTACTTCGACGTCTTCGTCGAGTACGCCAAGGGCTCGCCCGAGGATATCCTGATCGCCATCACGGCGTTCAATCGCGGGCCCGACGAGGCGATCCTGCACCTGCTCCCGACCGTCTGGTTCCGGAACACCTGGTCCTGGGAGCCGGACGCGCCGCGGCCCTCCCTGCGGCGCGGCGAGGGTCCGAAGGGGATCTCCGTCATCGAGGCCGAGCACCCCTACTACGGGCGGCGCCGGCTCCTGTGCGCGAAAGCCCCGGACCTGCTGTTCACCGAGAACGAGACCAATCTGAAGCGCCTGTACGGATCGGACAATGCCGGCCCCTACGTCAAGGACGGGATCAACGATTTCGTCGTGTCCGGCTCGCGCGAATCGGTGAACCCCGCGGGGACCGGCACCAAGGCGTCGGCGTATTACCGTCTCACCGTGCCGCCGCGCGGACGGACGTCCGTCCTCCTCCGTCTCACGGACGCACCCTCCGGGCCGGACGCGTTCGGAGAATCGTTCGAGAAGATTTTCGCGGCGCGGCGGCAGGAGGCCGACGCGTTCTACGCGCTGCGCCTCGGGCGCTGCGCGTCCGACGACGCGCGCAGCGTGCAGCGCCAGGCGTTCGCCGGCATGTTGTGGTCGAAGCAGTTCTATCACATCGACGTGCGGCGCTGGCTGGAGGGCGATCCGGCGGAGCCGCCCCCGCCGCCGGAGCGCCGCAATGGCCGCAATCGCGACTGGTCCCATCTGTACAACGCCGACGTCATATCGATGCCGGACAAGTGGGAGTATCCCTGGTACGCCGCCTGGGACCTCGCCTTCCACTGCATCCCGCTCGCCCTGGTCGATCCCGACTTCGCCAAGGAGCAGCTCGTCCTGATGCTGCGCGAGTGGTACATGCATCCGAACGGGCAGATCCCCGCCTACGAGTGGGCCTTCGGCGACGTGAACCCGCCCGTGCATGCGTGGGCGGCCTGGCGCGTCTACAAGATCGAGCGGCGCATCCGGGGGCGCGGGGACCGTGCTTTCCTCGAGAAGATCTTCCACAAGCTCCTGCTGAACTTCACCTGGTGGGTCAACCGCAAGGACGCCGAGGGGAAGAACGTCTTCCAGGGCGGCTTCCTCGGGCTCGACAACATCGGGGTGTTCGACCGGAGCGCGCCGCTGCCCACCGGCGGCCACATCGAGCAGTCGGACGGTACCGCCTGGGTGGCCATGTACT
>JBFGDZ010000247.1:0-3391 GCA_041580375.1 Candidatus Polarisedimenticolia bacterium | reverse complement strand
GCGCATCGAGGTCGTCGATCGTGAACGGCTTGCGCTCGGCCGCCCGCGCCCCCCCGGTCGAGAATGACGTCGCCACCAGGCTGAGGATCGATACGGCGAGAGCGCGGGACGGTCTCAGGGTGCCTCCACGGATTGAAGGAGCGGAGCGTAGCGGCGCCGGGCCGCCTGCGTCAAGTGCGGGCGAGACGATCGAGTTCGTCGTCGAACGCCCCGACGCGGGCGTCCCACGCATGGCGCTCCATCGATGCCGCCAGGTCCGCCCGCGTCCGCCGCATCCGCGCGGGCTCCGCCAGCAGGGCGCACAGCCGCTCCGCGAGATCGTCGTCGCTCCCGTACAGGCAGGCGGCGTGGAACGACGGCTCGAGGATCTCCGGATAGGCCAGGCGGCGCGGCAGGAGCGGGTGGCAGCCGTGGCGCACCGCCTCGATGATCGCCATGCCGAAGTTCTCCTGCATCGCCGTGCTGATCACGATCGCGCCGCGCCGCAGCCAGTCGAGGTACTCCTCGCGGCTCTCGACGAACCCGTACCGGACGACGCGCGCGCCGTACCGCTCGCGCGCCGCGACGAACTCCTTCGGGACGACCTGGAAGTTCTCACCCAGCAGGGCCAGCCGGAACTCATGGCCGCGCTCGAGGGCGCGGTCGAGGGCGACGAAGAATGCGGCCGGACGCTTGTCGAACTCCCAGCGGTGATTCCAGATGATGAGAGGGGGCTCCGCCGGCTTGGGGGGCTCCAGCGCCGGCGGTCCGGCCGGGAACCGGCAACCCGGGTGCAGCACCGCCGACTTCGCCCGGATCGAGTCCACGGCCCAGCGCGGCCGGTACTCGGGCATCATGCCGATGAAGCCGGGCAGGCTCGAGAAGAACTCCTCGAACTGGTAGCGCGAGTTGAACAGGACGCGCCGCGCCGCGAGCGCGGTTGTGATGTCGGTGAACCCGAACTGGTAGTCAATCGTCTCCCCCTCCGGAAGCGGATAGGAGAGCTGGTTCTCGTGGAAGTAGACGAGGCCGGGCGGGCAGGCGGGACCCCAGAGGGCCGAGAGATCCGCCAGGCTCATCAAGTCGGTCACGATCAGCCCCCGGTAGCCGGAGGGATCCGGGACCGTTCGCGCGAAGTGCAGCGCGGCGCCGCGCATGCGCCACTTCCAGAAGCGCGCCGGGAGCGTCTTCAAATCGATGGCGTGTCGCGAGCGGGCCGTCCACCCGTCGGCGAACTCGCGGTGCGAGCCGCCGTAGAACGGCTCGAGGAACAGATATCGCGGGCCGCTTCCGTCCGCGGCTGTTCTCATCGGAACCGGAAGGTGGGCACGCCGGTCACCTCGATCAGATCCGGCGAGTCCTCCACGACGCGGTAGACGCGATCCATCGCGACGTCCCGGAAGATCTGCCGCTCCCCCGTCGTTGGCCACGTGACCTGGATCGAGTCAATCGCCGTCGCGTTGCCCAGCCCGATCTCCTGCTGCAGGCTGTTGCCGCCGAAACTGCCTCCGGTCCCGACGGCGCGGTGGATCTCCCGCGTCCCGCCCGCCGTCCGGACGACGACCCGCACGCGCGCGCCGACCCCGAACCGGTTGGAGCGGCGTCCCTCGAATCGCAGCGTGATCCAGCGGTGCGGCGAGCCGGGGTTCTCGAACAGGGCGCTGAGCGCCGCGTCGACCTCGAAGAATCCCCCCAGCTCGATGAACAGATCCTCGTCTCCGTCGTTGTCGATGTCGCCGAACGCGACGCCGTGTCCTTTCTGCAGATGCCCGACGTCCGCCCCCGTCGTGACGTCCTGAAATGCGCGCCCCGCGTCGTTCCGCATGAGCAGGTTCGGGATGATCGTCCCCAGGCTCGGCTCGCCCGTGCCGAAGTAGGCGTCCAGCCAGCCGTCGTTGTCGATGTCCCCGAAATTCACGCCCATCGGCAGCGGAACGCGGTTCATGCGGGTCTGTTGGCTCACCTCCCGGAACGTCCCGTCCCCCTCGTTGTGATACAGGCGGGGCGTCTCCATCCGGTTCGGGAGCCTCAGGTACAGCTCCGCCACCTGCCCGACGCAGTCCACCAGCCGGCACGGCTCGTCCCACACGAGCGTTTTGTAACCCGCCGCCAGGATGTCCTGCCAGCCGTCGTTGTCGTAGTCCCAGAACCAGACGGGGAAGCCGTTCTTCGGCTCGACGACGCCCGCCTTCCGGCCGACCTCCGTGAAGATCCAGTCCTCGCCCCCGGGGCCCCGGTCGGCCCGGGGGCCGTCATTGCGGTACAGCCGGTTGTTCTCGTTCAGGATCGAGACGTAGAGATCCGGGCGGCCGTCGTTGTTGTAGTCTCCCCAGGCCACCCCTTTGACGTAACCGAGGACCGGGTCGCCCAGGTTCACCGAGCGGTCCGTGAACGTCCCATCCCCGTTGTTGCGGTACAGCTCCGACGGATGGGGATCGTCCGCCGTCGATTCGTTGCCGATCATCAGATCGAGCCGTCCGTCCCCGTCGTAGTCGGCCCACGCTGCCGTTTGGGTCGGGTGGTAGCTCAGCACGCCCGCCTGCTCGGTGACGTCCTCGAAGGTGCCGTCCCCTTCGTTCCTCAGGAGCGAGTTGGGGAAATGCCCCCCCTGGCGCATCCATCCGCCGCGCAGCACGAGCACGTCGACGTCGCCGTCGTTGTCGTAGTCGGCATGGGTGAGGTTGAGCCCGCCGATCTCCCCGCTCAGACCGGCGGCCTCCGTCCGGTCGCTGAACGTCCCGTCGCCGTCGTTGTGCAGGTAGCGCATGGGATCACGGACGCCCATCGAGGAAACGATGATGTCGAGCAGACCGTCGTTATCGAAATCCTCCATCAGGCCGCCCCCCGCCTGACCGCGCACCGCGAGCCCCGCGCCGTCCGCGACGTTCCTGAAGCGCGCGACTCCGGCCTCCGGGGCGAAGGTGGCGGGAGGGATGCGGAAGCGCTCGGGAACCCCGTCGGGATATTCGCCGAGCGTCATGTAGGCGATGTTCAGCAGCCAGCGGACGCCCGGATCCTCCGGGTTCTTCGCGAGCAGCGCGTCGAGATGCTCGATGGCGGCGCGCGATCCGCGCTGCAGCCGGTGCACGCCGTCGCCGCGGATCGGGAGAAGACACGATCGCGGCGTGTGGCGCGCGATGCAGTTCTCCAGCTCCCCCAGCCGCAGATACGCGAGGCTGAGGAACTCTCGCACTTCGTCCTCGGGCGGTCCGCCGCCAGGAGGCGCCGCTCCAGGCTCGAGGAACGGGAGGATCAGATCGATGGCCGCCCGGGGGTCCCCCATCTTCAGAAGCTCGTTCGCCCGGTGGGTCGTCAGCACGATGCGCTGAACCGGATCGCGGGCCCCCGGAATGACGCGCTCGAGGTACGCGGCGCGCTCCGCGTTGAGGAACTGGTTCCGGCGGGGATCCAG
>JBFGDZ010000246.1:0-3395 GCA_041580375.1 Candidatus Polarisedimenticolia bacterium | reverse complement strand
TCGATCTGGAAATGGCGCGCGCGTTCGGCCCCGTTCACGGCATCCTCTCGGGCAGCGTGGGCCGCGTGCGCGGCCGTCTGACGCCGACGGTCGAGCGCGCCCCCTTCCAGGTTCTCTCGTCCGGTGAGCTGCGCTACTACGACACCCGCCTCAGTGCTTCCTACCAGCCGAGCGAGACGGAGGTGCAGATCGGTTACCGCTGGGTCTCCGCCGACACGCCGCCGGATCGAGCCGTCGGCCCCGGGGCGGGGGACTACAGGCTGCTCGATCTCGTCGTCTACCAGGACATTCCCTGGCTGAGCCGCACCGGCGGCGCGCGCTTCAAGGTGCTGATGGCCTACCAGGGCATCGACTACGGATCCCTCTACGACGGATCGCCCGACGGAGCGGCCGGCTCCGCCTCCCGCGTCACCGGGGGCGTCGACATCCGGTTCTGATGGGGACGAGGTTGAACTTCAGGCGGACGTTCGCCGTCGCGGTCAGCGCCGTGCTCCTCGGATGGGGAGCACTTTCGTTCCACTCCCAGGTGAGCAGGGCCTCGCCCGAGACCGGCATCGAATGGATCGACTCGCCCCGCGGGGTCGTGGCGGACTCCGTCATCCCCAGCCGGAGGGCGTGGAAGGCGGGTCTCCGACCGGGCGACCATCTGCAGGCGATCGACGGCCGCGCGATCCACTCGGCCCTCATGGCGCAGGACGCGCCGTGGAACGTGCCCCAGGGCGGCGCCCTCGAGTACGCCGTCATGCGCGGCGGCGAGACCATGTCGTTCGTCGTGCGCCCCACCTGGGTGGGGGGCGGCGCTCCCGTCTACTACTATCTGTCGATCGTCGGCCTGACCTTCCTGGGCGTCGGGCTCGTCGTCTGGCTCCGGGCCAAGCGGGCGCGGGCGGCGATGCCGTTCGCCATGCTCTGTCACGCGATGTTCCTCCTTCTCGTCCTGCCCGGCACGGGCGAGGGGACGCTGCTCGACTGGTCGGCCTACTGGGGCGATCTCGCCGGGCTCCTGCTGGCCCCCGCGCTGTTCCTGCACATCACGTTCGCGCTGGTGGACGAGGATCGGGATGCTTCACATCGCCGGCTCCGCCGCTGGCTGATCTACCTGCCACCGGTGATGCTGTTTCTGCTGAACCTCTATCTGATCCCGCTCAAGAACGTGTACCGCTTCACCGACCCGCTGGGCGCGATCCGATTCAAGGACCGACTGGAGGAGCTCTATCTCGCCGTTTACCTCGTGTACGGCATCGTCAAGGTCGTGCGCTCCTACCTGTCCGCCGAGCGCCTGGCGACGCGCTGGCAGATGAAGTGGATGGCCCTCGGAAGCCTGGTCGGTTTTCTCCCGGCCGCCCTCTTCTATCTGGCGCCGCGATCCCTCAACATCCGCATCGGCGGCTGGAGCGAACTGTCGGTCCTCTCCATCTCGGTGGTGCCGCTGGCGTTCGCCGCGGCGATCGTCCGCTATCGGCTCCTCGATCTCGACCTGTTCCTGAAGAAAGGGATCGTGGCGACGGGGCTCGTGCTGTCGGCCGCCGCCACCTACCTCGCCTGCTACGTGGTGATGGATCGCGCCGCCGGCGAGATCACGCCGGCCGGTCTCAACCTTTCCCTGATCCTGGCGACGTTCCTGATGGCGATCTTCTATCCCCGTCTGCACAGGCGCCTCAAGGCGACGGTGGACCAGTTTTTCTACCGCGAACGGTACGACTACCGCCGCACGCTCACGGAATTCGGCGAGGCGCTGAACCGCGAGCTGAGCCTGCCGGTGCTGCGGGCGAAGTTCACCGCCCGCGTCGAGCGGACCTTCGGCATGGAGAGGGCCTGCGTGTACGTGCGCGACCGGGAGGAGCGCGAGTTCCGCTCCGACGGTTTCGTCCTGCGGCTGGACGAGCGCGCGGCCGGTCTGCTCGGCCGCGTCGATTACCTCCCCCTGCGCGATCACCCCGGCGTGCTGGACGCCGCGACCGGATCGCACCTGATCGACACGCTCGGCCTGGAGTATCTCCTGCCGATGACCGTGGAGGGGGAGATCGTGGCGATCCTCGGCGTCGGAACACCCGCCGGCGGCGAGCCGCTCACGTCGGAGGATCTCCAGCTCGTGGTGTCGCTCTGCCGCCACGCCGCGGTCGCGTTCCAGGGGGCCCGGCTCTACAGCGCGGTCGCGGAGAAGGTGCGCGAGGTCGAGTCGCTGAGGGAGTTCAACGAGAGCATCCTGGAGAGCAGCCGGGTCGGGATCCTCGTCGCCGATCCCGACGGGCGCATCGTCGGCACCAACGTCGCCTTCGAGAAGCTGTACGGCGCCTCGCGGGCCGATCTCGCCGGCCGGCCCCTCGCGGAGGCCATTCCGGAGTGGATCTTCGCGCCGTCCGAGACGCCCGCCGCGGTGGGCCCGGTCCTCCCGGAGGAGGGGATCCGGGTCTTCAGGACCTCGCTGAGGACGCGCGACGGTCGCCGCCCGATCGTCAACCTGTCGCAATCGACGCTCAGGGGGCCGGACGGGGCGCCGCGAGGCCGCGTGATCACCGTGGACGATGTCACCGACGAGGTGCGCCGCGAGGAGGAGCTGAAGCACCGGGAGCACTTGGCCTCGATCGGCCTGCTGGCCTCCGGGATCGCCCACGAGGTCAACACGCCCCTCACCGGGATCTCGTCCTACGCGCAGATGCTTCTCCGGGACCGGTGTCCGGATGATCCCGAGTTCCCGCTGCTGAAGAAGATCGAGCAGCAGGCCTTCCGCGCGGCGGGCATCGCCTCCAGCCTGCTGAACTTCTCCCGCCAGCGGGACGGGGACTACCAGAGCCTCGACGTCGAGGACATGATGCGCGAGACGCTCGACCTGTTCGAGCCGCACCTGCGCGGCCGCCGGATCATGCTCGAGCGCCGCATCGAGGGGCCCCTGCCGAGGGTGGCCGGCAACCGCGGGCGTCTCCAGCAGGTTCTGATGAACCTGCTCCTGAACGCGGTTGACGCGATGCCGCAGGGGGGCCGGCTGACGCTCGCGGCCGGCCCGGTGGCGGGTCGGCTCCGCATCGAGGTGAGCGACACGGGCGTGGGGATGTCCGCGGAGATGCTCGACAAGATCTACGACCCCTTCTTCACCACCAAGCCGCGCGGCCAGGGCACCGGTCTCGGGCTGTCGGTCTCCTACGGCATCGTCAAGGAGCACGCCGGGACGCTGACCGCCGAGAGCGAGCCCGGCCAGGGTTCGCGATTCATCATCAGCCTGCCGGCGACCGCAGCCCGGCCGGGCGCGGGCGATCGCGGCCGGCCCGCGTCGAGGAGGGTGCCCGCATGAGCGCCCCCCGCACCCGGGTGGAGGAGAGCGCGCCGCCCCGCGAGCGTCCGGGCGAGGGGGGACGCATCCTCGTGATCGACGACGAGCCGATCATTCAGGAGGTTCT
>JBFGDZ010000245.1:0-3413 GCA_041580375.1 Candidatus Polarisedimenticolia bacterium | reverse complement strand
GGAAGCGCCGGCGGGGGCCGGTGCGTGGCCCAGACGCTCGCGCCACGGCGACGCGGCGGCACCCGTCCAGCGTCGGATCACGATCTGGTAAGGGAGGACGGCGGCCCAGGCGAGCCGCAGGAGGGCGCCGTAGAGGCCGTACATGGAGGGGCAGTATAGACCAGCGATCGAAACAGCGTCAACGCGGGCGGAGAGCGGGCCTGAGCCGCGATCACCGTTTCGGAACCGCGGTCAGCGCGCTTGTTCCGGCCCGGCGCGGGCCTCATATTCCGACTGTCATGCCATCGTCATACGCGCGCCCTCAGGTGCGGGTTCGAGCGGGCGCGGGCGCAGGTCCGACATCATGAAACGCGCACTGCTTCTCGTCGATCACGAATCCCGATCCCGCTCCGAGCTCAAGGAGCGCGTGGAGCGGATCTGCCCCGAGAACACGGAGGTGCATGCCGCGGGAGGTGCGGAGGAGGCCCTGGGAATTCTCTACGGCTGGAAGGATGGGGATTCCCGGTGCGAGCTGGTCATCGCCCGGCATCCGATGCCCGGCATGCCAGGCACGCGATTCCTGGAGATCGTGCGGGCCCAGTTTCCCTCGGTCGGACGGATCCTGCTTTCGGACCAGCCCAGCCTCGACGAGGCGATCTACGCCTTCAACAACACCGGCATCGACCGCTACATCCCGATGCCCTGGGAGCCGGAGGACGTCGAGTTCACCATCACCACCCTCCTGCGCCAGCGCGACATGAAGCGCCTCAACGATCAGCTCCTCGTCGACCTGAAGCATCGCAACGAGGATTTGACGGCGGCCATGAGCGACCTGGAGCAGGCGCGCCACGATCTGGAGCGCTCCTACATCCAGACGATCGAATCCCTCGCCGTGGCGCTCGAGGCCAAGGATCGATACACCTCGGGCCACTCGGAGCGCGTCAGGAGGTTCGCCACGTTGATCGCGCGGTCGCTCGGCATGGACAAGAAGGAGGTCGACGTGATCGGCCAGGTCGCGCTGCTCCACGACATCGGCAAGATCGGGATGCTCGACCGGATTCTCAACAAGCCGACCAATCTCAGCCCGGAGGAGCGGGAGATCGTCAAGGCCCACCCCGTGATCGGGGCGCAGATCCTGGCGCCGGTTCGCACCTTCCAGGAGCACATCGCCGGCATCAAGCATCATCACGAGATGTATGACGGGACCGGCTACCCGGACCGGCTGCGGGGGACCGAGATCCCGATCGCGGCGCGCATCGTCTGCCTGGCCGACGCCTTCGACGCCATGACCTCGACCCGGCCCTATCGCGTCGGGCTGCCGATCGAGTTCGCCATGCGCGAGATGCAGAAGATGGCGGGGAGGCAGTTCTGTCCGGATTGCGTCGAGGCCTTCGTCCGCGTGCTGCGGACGAGCGGTGTGGTCGAGGACGCCGCCCCGATGCGCGACGGCCGGCCTCCCGGCCACGTGGAAGGGGCCGGGGAGAAGACGGACGGGGAGACTCCCGGGAAGGCCGCGCCGGCGGCCCGTTCCGCGGCAGGGGACGGCGGGGCCTCTTGACGGGCGGCTACGGATGCGGTAGCATGTCGACCGGACTATATAAGATATATATAGTTCCTATACGGACCGGAGACGCACGGTGCACAAGAAGATCCGGACCTACACAGCCACGAACCAGGAGTTCGACATGCTCGGCGCCATCGCCCGCTACCACGGCTTCTCCAAGAGTGCGACCATCACCAGCCTCATCAAGAAGGAGTTCTGGAGGCTCTTTCCCGCGGGCAACCGCTCGATCCGTCCGGATCGGGGCGCCCGGGTCGTCGGCCGGTCCGATGAGCGCTGACGCCGCCACGCTGACGGCCGCGCGGGAGATCGTGCCACCGATGTGGCGCGTCGAGGATCCGCACTCCCTGGCGCGGCGGATGGAGGCCATCCGGGACCTGGCGCGTCGCGGGAACGCCGTCATCCTGGCCCATAACTACCAGCTGCCCGAGATCCAGGAAACCGCGCATTTCGTAGGGGATTCCCTCGGGCTGGCCCTGCAGGCCGCCCGGACGGACGCGCGCCGGATCGTCTTCTGCGGCGTCCACTTCATGGCGGAGTCGGCCAAGATCCTCAATCCGGACAAGACCGTGCTGCTCCCGAACCTCTCCGCCGGCTGCGCCCTGGCCGATTCGATCACGGCTGAATCCCTGCAGCAGTGGAAGGAGCGTTATCCGGATCACACCGTCGTCACCTACGTGAACAGCAGCGCCGAGGTGAAGGCCCTCTCCGACATCTGCTGCACGTCCGCCAACGCGGTATCCGTGGTGCGCAGCGTGCCGAACGACCGCATCCTGTTCACCCCCGATCGGAACCTGGGCGCCTGGGTGGCCCGCCAGGTCC
The DNA here is from genome assembly GCA_041580375.1 of Candidatus Polarisedimenticolia bacterium. Classification (GTDB taxonomy): domain Bacteria; phylum Acidobacteriota; class Polarisedimenticolia; order Gp22-AA2; family Gp22-AA2; genus JAPUIN01. The sequence continues at coordinate 1,051 of JBFGDZ010000245.1, read as the reverse complement.
CCGAGAAGAGGATCGTCATTTACGACGGTGCCTGCCCCACGCACGACGTGCTGCGCGACGCCAGCGTCACGCGCGTCAAGTCGGCGCACCCGAGGGCGGTCGTGATCGCCCATCCCGAGTGTCGCGAGGACGTCCTGGCCCTGGCGGACGAGGTCTGCTCGACGAGCGGCATGCTCGCGGCCGTCGAGCGACACCCCGCGGCGCGCACCTTCATCGTGGCCACCGAATGGGCCCTGCTGCACCAGCTGAAGAAGCGCTATCCGGATCGCGAGTTCCTCCCGGCGGATGGATGCATCGGGTGCCGCCTGCACTGTCCCTACATGAAGATGATCACCCTCGATTCACTGGCGCGCTCGCTCGAGGAGGACGTCTTCGAGATCGAGGTCCACCCCGAGGACGCGGTGGGCGCCCGCCGCGCCCTGGAGCGCATGATGGCGGTCCCGCGCGATCATTGAAGCCCGTCGGACGTCCACACGTCGCCCGGCATCGATTGACGCGCGCAGGATCGTCGGCTAGAATCGCGTCGCCTCACGTTCTCACCGTCGTCCGGCGGCGCACGGTTTTCCGAAGCAGATGATTCCGAGCGACACCTGATGGACGCACGCAATCGTCCCAGCCCGGACCAGAGCCCGCCGGCGCCTCGCAAGCCGGCCCGCAAGATCGTCTTCGTCTTCCTCCTCGTGATCGGCGCAATGGGGCTCCTGCCCCTCGGGCTGACGGCCTTCAAATTGATCAACATCAGCCGCGAGTCTCTCGTCACGTCGCAGCAGGAGGTGCAGCTGCAGGTCGCGGCCTCCTCCGTCCGCCAGCTCAACGCCGCCATCGGCGGGGCGAAGGACCAGATGGCGCGGCTCGCGGAGGCGGTGGCGGCCCTCGACGCGGACGCGGGCCGCGCGGAGGCCGCGCGCGACGTTCAGGCCGAGGCGCTGCTGAGAGACTTCCTCGGCGAGGATCTGCTGCTGCTCCGATTCATCCCGCGACGCGGGCGGACGAGCGACGCTCTGCGTCCCGGCTTCGACCCCGGGGAGGGCGTGGAGCAGGCGATCCGCGC
>JBFGDZ010000244.1:0-3442 GCA_041580375.1 Candidatus Polarisedimenticolia bacterium | reverse complement strand
CCCCCGCCGTGCCCCGTGACCGACGCGCCCGCGGAGCCGACGGCGCCGCGCGACCGCACGCGCGGGCGGACGCGGGGGCGCGGTCCCGGCAACTGCCCCAGCGCGATCCGGACCTGCTCGATCCCGTTGCGGATGAGAAACGACGAATTGCGGCCGTAGCTCTTGCTGCCCAGGATGAAGAACCCCGGCTCCGGATTCGCGAGGCTCGACGCGTCCGCCGCGGGCGCGGAAAGGCAGTCGGCGGAGGCCGCGCCCCCGGCGATGAGGGCCGCCGCCACCTTCATCGGGCCGCCGGTCGCGTAGCACTCGTGGATCTGCAGTTCGGCGTAGATCGATCGATCCGGCTCGTACCCCGTGAGAGCCACGACGCGATCGACCCGGAGGGTCCTCGTCGATTTTCCCCTGCGCAGCGTCACCCGCAGGCCCGGAGAACGGCGGGGGGGCCCCGGCCCCGGCCGGACGGGACGGATCGCCGTCAGGAGGGTGCCGGGCGCGGGCGTCAGGCAGGCGGGATCCGACCCCGCGGCCAGCGCGTTCGCCTCGGCCGCCAGCGCATCGCGGAGGGGAAGGGGATCGTCCGGGAAGCGCTCGCACGGCGACAGCGTGTCGCGCCGGTAGCTCCACACCACGCGGGTCCCGGGCGAGGCCCGCGCCAGATCGCGCAGCGCGACGGCCGCGGTCGCCGCCGAGTAGCCGGAGCCGATCACGAGGATCCGCCGGCCCGCGAAACGCCGCCGGTCGCGCCCCAGGACGTCGGGCAGGTGATAGTCGATGAGGCGGCCGGCGCGCTCCTCGCCGGGGACCGGGATCCCGCCGTCTCCCGGATGGCGATGGCGACCGTAGGTTCCGGAGGCGTCGATCACCCGATCGGCCGTTTCGACCGTCCGGGACCCGCCCAGTTCGACGAGGATGCGGAAGATGCCCGATGCGCGCGCGGGGTCGCCGATGCGATCGGACTTCGTCAGGCCCTCCCGTCCGATCGCCACGACCCGGCGTCCCTCGAGAACCCTTCCCCTCAGCGCGGCGCTCCCGGCGAGGGGGGCCAGGTAGCGTCGCGCGTAGTCCCGCCCGCTCGGACACTCGGCGGGATCCCGGTAGGGCGGACGCCCCTCGCCGGCCAGGACGCGCAGGCCCAGGGGCGAGCAGTTCATGCTCCAGGGGGAGAACATGCGGACGTGGCCCCACTCGAGGCAGTGGCGGCCCACGCGTCCGGCCTCGTACACCCGGACGTCGAATCCGAGGTGCGTCGCCTGGAGAGCCGCCTCCAGGCCGATCGGTCCGGCTCCCACCACCGCAAGCCTCAGACCCGCCCCCGGACGCTCGCCGCTCAACGCCGATCTCCCTGAGAGCCGCACCCGCCCCCGGCGCGGACCGGCGCGGTGAGCGGGGGGAACGGAAGCGAGTCTAGCACACGCCTCCCGCGACTCCCGGTTTGCGCGCGGGGCCTCGAGAGACCATCTTTCTCACCGGATCGGGGGGGGTGGTATACTCCCCGTCGGGTGGAGCACCCGGGCCGGCAATGGTGCAGGCCTGGTCGAGCCCGCCTCACAAGCCCCTGCGGGACGCCGGCAAGCCGGATCGTCCGCCTGATGGAGGCCGAATTGAGGAGATTACATGTCCAAATCGATGCTGGTCAACGTGACCGCAGAGGAAGAACAGCGGGTTGCGATCGTTGACGACGGCGTTCTCGATGTATTCGAGATCGAGACCTTCAGCCGGGAGCATCTCAAGGGAGATATTTTCAAAGCCAAAGTCGAGGGGGTGAACACGGCCCTCGAGGCGGCGTTCGTCAATTACGGCGGCGACCGCGCCGGCTTCCTGCCCCTGGATGAGGTCAACTTCAAGCTCTATCCCAGCCGCAACGGCGGCTCGGGCAAGGGTCGCGGTTCGCGCATCACCCGACACCTGGAGAAGGGCATGGAGGTCCTGGTCCAGGTGATCCGGGACTCCTTCGCCAACAAGCCCCCCACCCTGAGCACCTACTACTCCCTGCCGGGCCGGTACCTCGTGCTGATGCCCGGGGCGGACGCCGCGGGCATCTCACGGAAGATCGACGGGGAGCGGCAGCGGGATCGGCTGCGCCGCATCCTGGAGGGGCTCACCGTTCCCGAGGGGTTCGGCGTCATCGTCCGCACGGCCGGGATGGAGACTGAGCCGAAGGACCTGCAGGCCGATCTCGAGGCGCTGCTCGAGCTGTGGAGGTCGATCGAGAAGGCCAGCAAGGAGGTCGAAGCGCCGGCGCTCATCTACCAGGACCGCGACCTGGTCATCCGGACCCTGCGGGATTACTTCACGTCGGACATCGAGGAGGTCCTGATCGACGACGAGGCGACGTACGAGCGCGCCCGGACCTTCTTCGACGCCTACATGCCGGACCGCGCCGGCCTGGTGCGGCTGTACACGGGCGACAAGCCGATCTTCTCGAAGCACAACATCGAGGATCAGATCGAGAGGATCTACAAGCGCGTCGTGCAGCTGAAATCCGGAGGCTCGATCGCGATCGATCAGACCGAGGCGCTCACCGCCATCGACGTCAACTCCGCGCGCTCGGTGCGCGGCTCCAGCAGCGAGGACACGGCCGTCCGGACGAACCTGGAGGCCGCCGAGGAGATCGCGCGGCAGCTGCGGCTGCGGGACATCGGCGGGCTGATCGTCATCGATTTCATCGACATGGAATCGCCCCGCCGCTCCCGGCAGGTCGAGAGGGCCTTCACCGCGGCGATGTCGCACGACAAGGCCCGCTACGACGTGACGAGGATCAGCAAGCTGGGGCTGATGGAGGTCTCACGCCAGCGGATCAAGGCCACAAAGGCCTCCTCGTCCTTCATGACGTGCCCCAACTGCTCCGGGGACGGCACGATCCGCACGCCGGAGGCGGCAGCTCGCGCCGCCTTCAGGAAAATCCAGGTGCGCGTGGTCCGGGGAGGCATCGCCGGGGTGCACGTCTATCTGCCGCCCGACGTAGCGCAGTATCTCCTGAACCAGAAGCGCAACGATCTCTATCAGCTGGAATCACGGCACGGGATCCGGATCGAGGTGATCTCCGAAGAGCGCTTCAAGCCGCACCAGTTCGAGATCGAGGAGATGTCGCGACCGGAGGCGGAGGCGGCTCCCGCCGTCACGGCCGACACCGTGGATCAGGCGATCGCCTCCGGGGGCGTTGCGATCGAGTCCCGGGCGGAGGCCGCGCTGGAGAGCTCCCGAGCGGAGACGCCGGCGAAGAAGAAGCGCCGGCGACGACGCAGGCGGGGACGCACCCGGGGGCAGGAGGCGGGAGGGGACGCGCCACGGGAGGAGGCCACTCCATCCCTCTTCGCCGTCGACGGGGATGCGGAGCCTCAGGTCGATGCGGATGCGACGCCCGACTTCTCGGAGGGTCCGGAGCTGGATGCTCAGGCCGACGATCTGGACGAGGCGGACGACGCGCGCGGGAACGTGGCGT
>JBFGDZ010000243.1:0-3469 GCA_041580375.1 Candidatus Polarisedimenticolia bacterium | reverse complement strand
TCGCTGAACCCGATCCGGCTCGGTCTCCATCACCTCCAGCGCGGCCGAGCACGCGGCGATGACGGCCGGCGGATGCGATGAGGAGAACAGGAACGGCCTCGCCTTGTGCACGTAGTACTCCATCAACGATCTCGAGCAGCAGACGTAGCCGCCCATCACGCCGAAGGCCTTGGACATCGTGCCGATCTGGATGTCCCAGCGATCCTTCAAACCGAAATGGTCGACGGTGCCCCGGCCGTTCCGCCCGAGAACGCCCGTCGCATGGGCGTCATCAACCATCGGGATGGCGTCGAACTCCTCGCTGAGATCCGCGATCGCGCGCAGATCGCTCACGTCGCCGTCCATGGAGAAGACGCCGTCGGCGACGATGAGGATCTTGCCGGTGTCCTTCTCCCGCGCGTCCTTGAGGATGGATCGAAGATGATCGTAGTCGAGATGGCGGTAGATGGCCCGATCCGCTTTGCACAGGCGGCAGCCGTCGATGATGCTGGCGTGGTTCAGCTCGTCTGAGACGATGAGGTCTCCCCGCTGCATGATGGTCGAGACGACCCCCACATTGGCCGTATATCCTGACTGAAAAACGAGCGCCGATTCAGTGCCCTTGAATCGCGCGAGACGCTCCTCCAGCTCGACGTGCAGCGACATCGTTCCGGCGATGGTGCGCACGGCTCCCGGACCGGCGCCGAACTCGCGCAGAGCCGCCTCGGCCGCGGCCACGACTCTGGGGTGGGTCGTGAGACCGAGATAGTTGTTCGAGGAGAGCTGGATGATGTCGCGTCCTTCGATACGCACGCGCGGACCGGCCGCCGACTCCAGGACGCGCGGCATCCGGTACACTCCGCGTCCCTTGAGATCCTGGATCTCCCGGGTGAGAAACCTCATCAAGCGCTTGTTCATGGCCTCGCGCCTCCCCCCTCCCGCAGCGCCGGGATCAGAGATCCTCCATGCGCATGACGACCTTGCCGCTCTCGCGCTCGATCATTTTCTCGAATGCTTCCTGGAACCGGGCGAACGGGAAGGTGTGAGTGATGACCTTCCGGATCTTCTCCCGCACCTTCTCCTCTCCCATCAGTGCGCGCGAGGTCAGCCAGGTTCCGTAGAGCTTGCGGCCGATGATCCCCTTGAGCGTCACGCCGCCGAAGATCACGTCCTCGGAGTAGCGTTCGAAAGAGACGGCGATCGGTTTCGGCAGGCCGAAGAGAACGACCTTGCCGCCACGTCGTTCGAGGCGCAACGCGGTGTCGAGCGCGTCGGGATGGCCGCTCATCTCCATCACGAGATCGACCTCCCGGGGTGACGCGGCGTCTCGGATGATCTGATTGAGCCTCTCCCGCTCGCGGCCCCGTGCGTCGGGATCGCCGGGGGGCGCCGGACGCGTCTCCAGCGTCAGGTCGGCGCCGACGCGTCTCGCGAGATCGAGCCGGTAGAGGCTCGTGTCGACCGCGATGATCCGGGCCGCTCCACGAGCCGATGCCACGATGATCGAGAACAAACCGATCGGACCGACGCCGAAGATGACGACGCAGCGATCGCGGCAGTCGTACTCGGTGGCGGCGTGGACGGCGTTGCCGAACGGCTCGGCCACGCAGGCGATCTCGACGGGCACCGAATCGGCGTCCTGGATCCACGCGCACCGGGCCGGAATCGCGATGTACTCCGCGAACCCCCCGTCGCGCTGGACGCCGATGATCGTCTCCCTCATGCAGACGTGATACTCGCCCTGCCGGCACTGGTAGCAGCGGCCGCAGACGATGTGACTCTCCGCCGAGACCCGATCGCCGACCCGGATCGACTCCGCGCCGCCCTCTCCGACGCCGCGCACCTCGGGGCCGACCTCCACGACGTCGCCGCAGAATTCGTGGCCCAGGATCAGCGGTCTGCGCAGGCCGTCGGTCGCCGCGAGGATCTTCCGCGCGATCGATCCGTCCCAGTTGTAGATGTGCGCGTCCGTCCCGCATAGCGAGGCGGCGCGAACGCGAATCAGGACCTCGTCCGGACCGCATCGGGGGACGGGCGCGTCGGCCCACTCGAGCGCGTCGGGGCGCGGCGCGACCTTGCGGATCACCTTCACTCGAGACCTCATACGGTGCGCGGCGCCACCGGTCCGTCGAACGTGGGATCTGTTCTGCGGGGGGGCATATTATATCGTCCGGGACACGGCGGTCGCAACGCGGTCACCGCCCTCCTTGACGGAGTCGTTTCGGTGATGCTACAAAGGGGATCCGCTCCGAGCCCCGACTGTCGGCGGTTCGGGGAGAGGGGCCCGCTCCCCGGATCGTCGCCGCACCGGATCCGGCTGCGGGAGACCGGGGCGTCCAGGTGGCTCCTCGGGCCGTCTGCTGAATCGTGTGAACATTCCGGGGCGTAGCGCAGCCTGGTAGCGCACTTGCTTGGGGTGCAAGTGGTCGCTGGTTCAAATCCAGTCGCCCCGACCATACCAGCCCAGAGCCGTCCCGAGACGACTCCGGCGCGATGTGGGCGGAGGGGCCCGAAGGGCCGGAACGACGCCCGGGTCGTCCCCGCCGCACCGGACATCGCGCCATGAGCAGCGTCCCCATCCTGATCACCAACGACGACGGATTCGGAGCCGAGGGCCTGGCGATTCTGGAAGAGAGTCTCGGAGCCCTCGGCGCCGTCTGGGTCGTGGCGCCCGATCGCGAGCAGAGCGGACAGGGGCACGCCCTCACGCTGCATCACCCGCTGCGGTTCGAGAAGCGGGGAGCGCGGCATTTCGCGGTCCAGGGCACTCCGACCGATTGCATCTATCTGGGCGTGAATCAGATCATGCCGGAACGGCCGCGCATCGTCGCCAGCGGCATCAACCGCGGGACCAACCTGGGGGATGACGTGACCTATTCGGGCACCGTGTCGGCGGCGTTCGAGGCGACTCTCATCTCGGTGCCGGCCTTCGCCATCTCGCAGGAGTTCGGCGACGGCCGGGGCGGGTTCGATGCGGCGGCCGCGTTCGCGCGGCATCTCGCGGGCGAGATCCTCAAGCGCGGGCTGCCCCCCGACACGCTCCTGAACGTCAACGTGCCGCATGCCCCGCCGCGCGGCGTTCGCATCACCCGGCAGGGGAAGCGGCTGTATCCGGGAGCGGTCATCGAGAGAGTCGACCCGAAAGGCCGTCCCTATTACTGGATCGGCGGGGCGCCGGCCGAGTGGGAAGGGGACGAATCGTCCGACTTTTCCGTTCTGGCACACGGCTACATCTCCGTCACCCCGCTCCATCTGGATCTGACGAACTACAAGGCGATGGACGAGGTGCAACGCTGGAAACTCAGACCTTGACGGCCGATCCGGGCCGGCGGCGTCCGCGCGCGGGAGAGGCCCGACCCGCACAGGATCATCAGTCGGCCTACTCCAGGCGCTGTCAGCGGATGGTTCGGCAGCAGATCCTGGGCCGGGGGATCGACAGTCCGCGATTGCTGGAGGCCTTCCTCACGACGCCCCGCCATCTGTTCGTGGA
>JBFGDZ010000242.1:0-3495 GCA_041580375.1 Candidatus Polarisedimenticolia bacterium | reverse complement strand
CTCAAAGTGGGGAATGCTGCGCTTATGGATGCTCGAGACATTCGTCCGTAGTCCTCGGGCCTTCTAACGCTAAGTATACTGACAAGAAAACCCGGTAAATACTGGCCTGTGTGCAGCGATATCGAATATGGCTGCGAGCGAAAATGGGGCGGCAAGGTGTTGATCCCGTTGACGATGCCGGAACGGTCCGCAAAAATCGATCGGTTTTATGCTGCGAGGCTCGCAGCATAACTGTATAAACACTGCAGGGAAACGTCCCGGAACACCCTGTTCGCCGGCGTGGAGCATCGGCTTTTCGGGCGGTCTCGTCCTGGTATTTTTCTTTCTCATCCCGCATCCAGTGGACTGCGGACGCCGCGGCCTCCGCGGTTGAGGACGTGCGTGTAGATCATCGTCGTGCTGACGTCGCGGTGGCCCAGGAGCTCCTGGATCGTGCGGATGTCGTAGCCGTCCTGGAGCAGCAGGGTCGCGAAGGTGTGGCGCAGGGTGTGACAGCTCGCCGGCTTCGGGATTCCGGCGCTGCGCACGGCGTCCTTGACGGCCCGTTGCAGGACCGATTCGTGCAGGTGATGTCTGCGGTGTTCGCGCGCCTGCGCGTCGTAGTAGTGGCGCGTGGCCGGGAAAACCCACTGCCAGGCCCACTCGCGCGGCGCGTTCGGGTATTTCCGCGCCAGCGCTCCCGGCAGGGCGACGCTGCCTCGTCCGCGCTTCAAATCGCGCTGATGTTGCGCGCGCACGCGATCGAGGTGCGCCACCAGAGCCCGCTTGACCCGCATCGGCAGCAGCGTCACCCGGTCCTTTCTTCCCTTTCCGTCGCGCACGACGATCTCGTTGCGCGCCGGATCGACGTCCTTGACCCTGAGCCGCGCGCACTCCATCAGGCGCAGTCCGGCCCCGAACAGGAGCGATCCCATGATCCAGTGCACGCCGTGGAGGTGGGCGAGGATCGCCTCGGCCTCCTCCCGGGTCAGCACGACCGGGAGCCGCACGGGACGTTTGGCGCGGACGATCTCCTCCATCCGCTCGAGATCCCTGTGGATCACATCCCGGTACAGAAACAGGATCGCGCTCAGCGCCTGGTTCTGCGTCGAGGCGCTGGTCCCCGCCTTCGTGGCGAGGCCGGAGAGGAACCCCGTCACCTCCTCCTCGCCCATTTCGGAAGGGTGGCGTTTGCCGTGATAGAGGATGAACCGCCGGATCCACTTGACGTACGCCTCCTCCGTCCGGCGGCTGTAGTGGCGCGCGCGTACGGCAAAGCGCACCCGGTCCAGGAGCCGGGGCCCGACGCCCGGTGGAGGCTCGCGGACCGGCGGCGGAACGCCGCGGGCGGGGTCGTGAGCGGGCGCCTTTCCACGGGCGGGCGCGATTCCGTACGAGGCTGCGGCGGCGGGATCCCGGCGTCTCTCGAGTTCCCTGCCCGGCTCGGCCATCGGGCTCTCTCCTGCGGGGGCGGCGAAATCGTTGAGAGGACTATAGGCCGCGGGGGCGCTCGACTCAAGCCCTTTCGTGGGTCGCGCGCGGGGCGGGGGCCGCGGCGGGTGTCAGCCGCGGCGGGTGTCAGCCGCGCCGGGTGTGAGCCGCGGCGGGCGCCGGCCGCGGCGGGTGTCACCCGGGCCGGCCGGGGGCGTGCGGATGTGGCGGTCCGGCGCATGCCGGCTGATGGTCAGGGGGCGACGAAGGCGCCGCAGGCCGTGCCGGGGAGGATGCGCCGGAAGCCGTCGCTGCGGCGGCCGGGGGAGCCTTCGCCGCAGTCGTCGCTGGCGGTGATGAGGTAGAAGCGTTCGAGGTCGTCGCGCGGCACGATATCGGCGTAGCGGCCGCCCGCGCCGTCGGGCGTGCCGGCGACGCGGCACTGCAGCGGGGTAATCGACAGGGGGTTGCCGAGGAAGCCGTCGTAGATGTTGTACGCCGGCACGGTCGGTCCGAGGTCCTCCCAGAGGAGGCGCAGTCCGGTCGGTCCGATCGTCGCGGTGAGGGGGATTCGCGATCCGGGGGGCGACACGGCGTCGGGAGGCTTCGCGCCGAACACGAGGCCTGTGAGGCCTCCGTTCAGCGGGGAGAACGGCAGCGTGCGGTCGGCGATCCCGTCGCGGTTGTCGTCCGCGATCGCCGTCACTCGGGTGCCGCCGTCCACGACGTAGAGGACGTCGCGACCGTCGAGCGCCAGGCCGTAGCTCAGATCCAGGACGAGGCCGGAGGCGTAGGTGGTGATCGCGTCGGCCGCTCCGTGACCGAACCGATCGCGGATCCGGTCGATGCGCCCTCCGGCGAGATGCGTGGCGAACAGTTCCCCCTGCGCGCGGCCCAGGATGCCGCCGTAGACGGCCGCGTCCTCCAGGAAGATCCGGGAGACGTCCGCCAGGCCGTCGCCGTCCAGGTCGCGGTAGGAGCGGATGGCGCCGCGCCCGCCGTCGAAGTCGGGATCCAGCACGTAGACGGTGCCCGCCTCGTCGATGGCGATCGCGCGCACCGTTGCGGGCTCGCTGGTGAACGTGACGTTGCGGTCGGGCTGCAGGTCGCCGTTGGTGTCGAGGATCTCCAGCACCGAGCCGCCTCCGAACGGGCCGCCCGCGTACAGGTACTCCTGCGCCGTGCGCCGGTAGCCGACGAGCGCGCTCGTGTCCGCCGCGCCGCTGAAGAACGAGTCGATCCGGTCGGCGACGAAGTCCCCCGTGTCGTCCCACACGGCGCCGATCTGCCCCGCCCCGGTGCCCAGGACGATGCCGCCGTCGCGCCGCGCGGCGAGGCCGCCCAGTCCGGTGCCCAGTCCCGAGGTGACGGTCGTCTGCCCCTCGGGCCTCAGGTCGCGGTCGGCGTCGGCGATCGCGAGGATGGCGCCGCCGGCGTTGGAGGCCGCGTAGAGGACGCGCCCCGGGCACGTGCCGGGCGCCACGGTCGGCACGGAGCAGCGCAGATGCATCGTGTAATTGCCCTGCGTGTTGGAGTTCGTTCCGTTGAAGTTCCGGTCATTGAACGACGCAACCGCGATGAAGTACGAGCCGCTGGTGAACACGGAGGCCTTGACGATCGGATCGAGCGAGACGGTGTTGTCCGCGAACGCGAGCTCGGAGCCGGCGGAGTCGAACACGGCGGCGATCGCGTCGAGATTGGAGCCGATGCGCCCGGCCTCCACGTCGACCTCGATGGCGGTCGGCTCGGTGACGATCAGCTCGTAGTAATCGACGTCGCCGGCCGGCTGGATCGAGACGGTCGTCGTCGATTCGCACGCGATCGGCGTGGCGGACGCCCGGGTGTCGTTCGGCTCGTTCGGATCCGGGATGCCGACGTTGGTCAGGAAATCGATCGCGGTCACGGTCTGGCCCGCTGCGAGGGTGATCGCGGTGCGCTCGTCGGGGTTGTCGAAGCCGGTCTCCCCCGCCCCGTTGTAGAACTCCCACGGGAAGTCGGTGTCGAAGCCGGAGAACGGCACGTTGCCCTCGTCGAACGGGTTGCTCGTGCCGACCATCGGCTCGAGCCTCAGGTAATAGTCCCCCG
>JBFGDZ010000241.1:0-3503 GCA_041580375.1 Candidatus Polarisedimenticolia bacterium | reverse complement strand
GAGCTCGTCCCCGTAATAGATGACGGGCGTGCCGGGCAGGGAGAACAGCAGGCCGTTCAGCAGCTCGATCCGCCTCCGGTCGTTCTGCACCAGAGGCGCGAGCCGGCGCCTGATACCGAGGTTGATGCGCGCCCTCGGATCATTGGCGTAGACCCGGTACATGTAGTCCCGCTCCTCGTCCGTGACCATCTCGAGCGTGAGCTCGTCGTGATTGCGCAGGAACACCGCCCACTGGCAGCCCCCGGGGATAGACGGCGTCTGGTTCAGGATATCGACCAGAGGATAGCGATCCTCCATGCGCAGGGACATGAACATCCGGGGCATGAGCGGGAAGTGAAACGCCATGTGGCACTCGTCCCCCTGCCCGAAGTAGGCGACGGCGTCCTCGGGCCACTGATTGGCCTCCGCCAGCAGCATGCGGTCGCGGAACTTCGCGTCGACGCGCTGCCGCAGCTCCTTGAGGACCGCGTGCGTCTCCGGCAGGTTCTCGCAGTTCGTGCCCTCCCGCTCGCACAGATAGGGGACCGCGTCGAGGCGCATGCCGTCCACGCCCATGCCCAGCCAGAACTCCATCGTCTGGTAGACCGCCTTGCGCACCTCCGGGTTGTCGTAGTTCAGATCGGGCTGGTGGTGGTAGAAGCGGTGCCAGTAGTAGGCGCGGGCGACCGGATCCCAGCTCCAGTTCGAGGTCTCGAAGTCCTTGAAGATGATCCGGGTGTCCTTGTAGCGCTCGCTGCTGTCGCTCCACACGTAGTAGTCCCGGATGCGGCTGCCGGCGGCGGACCGCCGCGCCCGCTGGAACCACGGGTGCTGATCCGAGGTGTGGTTGACGACCAGCTCCGTGATCACGCGCAGGCCGCGCCTGTGCGCCTCGCGGAGGAACTGGCGGAAATCGGCAAGCGTCCCGTAGTCGGGATGCAGCCCGCTGTAATCGGCGATGTCGTACCCGTCGTCCTTGAGCGGGGACGGGTAGAACGGCAGGACCCAGATCGTGTTGACGCCGAGGTCGCGCAGATAGTCCAGCTTCGTGGTGAGACCCCGGAAATCCCCGATGCCGTCGGCGTTGCTGTCGGCGTATGCCCGCACGTGGATCTGGTAGATGATGGCGTCCCGGTACCACTGGGGATCGCTCTCGATCGTCTGCCGCGCGCGCGCCGGGTCGGCCATGCTCGGGGGGCCTCTCCTCAGAGGAAGTAGTCGAAGTCCCGCTCGGTGCGCAGGCGCCGGCGGACCCTCAGGACGTGGGCGGGCATGACTCCCGGATTGAGCTCCACGTAATTCCTGGGGCCGTTCCAGATGTAGCGCGCGCCGGTGATGAGATCGTGCACCTGGAAAGGCTGCGCTTCGTCGATCCCGAGGTCCCGGAGGGGCAGGTCGACCATTCCCGAGTGCGTGTGGTGCGGGTCGAGGTTCACGATCGTGACGATGATGTTCGAAAGATCGTCCGTGCTCTTGCTGTAGGCGATCAGCTGGTCGTTGGTGACCGGGTGGAAGCGCAGGCCGCGGTCCGTCTGCAGAGCCGGATTCTCTCGCCGCACGCGGTTCACCCGCGCGATGATGTCCTTGAGACTGTCGGATCGATCCCGATCCCACTGCCGGATCTGGTATTTCTCCGAGTCGAGATACTCCTCCTTGCCCGGCACGAGGGGACGGTTCTCGCACAGCTCGAAGGCGGGCCCGTAGATCCCGTAGCTCGCGCCCAGCGTGGCGGCCAGAATGAACCGGGCCTGAAACGCCGGACGCCCGCCCGCCTGGAGGTACTCCGTCAGGATGTCGGGCGTGTTCGGCCACAGGTTCGGCCGGAAAAACTCCCGCACGACCGTCCGCGTGAGCTCGGTGAAGTACTCGCGGATCTCCCAGGACGTGTTGCGCCAGGAGAAGTACGTGTACGACTGCGTGAATCCGAGCTTGGCCAGCCGGTACATCACCTTCGGCCGGGTGAAGGCCTCCGAGAGGAACAGGACGTCGGGGTGCTTCCCGCGGACCTCCGCGATCATCCACTCCCAGAACGGATAGGCCTTGGTGTGGGGGTTGTCGACGCGGAAGATGCGCACGCCCTGCTCGATCCAGAAATCCACGACGCTCTTCAGCTCCTCCCACAGACCTTTCCAGTCCTCGCAGTCGAAATCGAGCGGATAGATGTCCTGGTATTTCTTCGGCGGGTTTTCGGCGTAGCGGATGCTGCCGTCCGGCCTGTGGCGGAACCACCCGGGGTGCTCCTTGACCCAGGGGTGATCGGGCGAACACTGGTAGGCGATGTCGAGTGCGATCTCGAGGCCGTGCTTCTCCGCCGCCTGAATCAGCCTCCGGAAGTCGTCCAGCGTGCCGAGCCGCGGATGAATCGCCTTGTGCCCGCCTTCGGCCGCGCCGATGGCCCAGGGGCTTCCTTCGTCACCGGCGGAGCAGATCTCGGCGTTGTTCGGCCCCTTCCGGTGAGACTTTCCGATCGGGTGGATCGGCGGGAAATAGAGCACGTCGAAGCCCATCCTCGACACGTACGGCAGCAGCCTCTCGCAGTCCTTGAACGTCCCGTGCTGTCCCGCGGCGGGCGCGCACGAGCGCGGGAACATCTCGTACCAGGTTGAGAATCGCGCCCTCTCCCGGTCCACGCTGATCCGCAGGGGGCGGTCGGTGGCCGCGCCGTCGCGGCGGTCGGCGTGGCGGGCCATCAGTTCGCCGCGCGCGGCGTCGAACGCGGTCGACGGATCCGCCTTCGCGCCCTTCTTCGACAGCGCCCGCAGCTCGGCCGCCCAGCCGGAGAGCGCGGCCACGTCGGCGCCGGAGGCGCGTCCGGCCGCCCGCTCGATCAGATCCGCGCCGACGAGGAGTTCCACGGAGACATCCTGGCCGGCGTCCACGCGCTTCGACAGATCGCGCCTCCAGGTCAGGAAGGCATCGACCCAGGCCTCCAACACGTACTCGTAGACCGCCAGCTCCGTCACCGCGAACGCGCCGCGCCACAGATCGTTCGGCAGCGCCTCCATTCGCACCTCCGTCCACTCGCGATCGTTCTCGCGCCTGTAGCGGAGGACGGCGGCGAGGGTGTCGTGTCCGTCGGCATGGATGTCCGCCGTGACAGCGACCGATTCGCCGACGGTCCTCTTCACGGGAAAGCGGCCGCCGTCGACCTGGGGGGCGACGTTCTCGATGACGACCCGCGAGGGCCTGTCCTGCGAACGCGACGTCTCTTTCTTCATGAGAAGAATGCCCCTGATAAGCGGAATCCGCCGCGACGGCGTGGGGTCGCCGAGCGCGCCCCTCGACCGCTCGTTTCGATTCCGGGAGTGCCGCATACTATCACAGCGTGCCGGACGCATCCGCGGTCGCCGCGCGCCGCGTGCGATCGGTTGACACCCGCGCGAAGGCGGGGCTAGACTCGCCCCCCGAATCCAGCCCACCCCGTCTGGAGCCGCCGGATCGCGCATGAACTCGATCAACGAGGCCTTTCTCGAGAGCGCCAGCGACCTGTACGCCTGGATGACGCGGCCGCTGTTCTCCGTCGG
>JBFGDZ010000240.1:0-3571 GCA_041580375.1 Candidatus Polarisedimenticolia bacterium | reverse complement strand
CGGCTACTGGGCGGACACCGGCGGCGTCTTCAACCCGGCGGATTTCCGCCTGCGGCGCACGTCGGACATCAGCAGCGCGCTGAGCGATCCCGAAGCGGTCAGCGGCGGCGTCTTCCTCGTCGACTACGACCCGGTCGAGCGCGGGAACCTGGGCCGCACCCCCGGACTCGTGTCGCTCGACCTGCACGCCGACTACCCGTGGAGGATCGGCGACACGCAGGTGCGGTTCTTCCTCGACGTGTTCAACGTCTTCGGCAGCCAGGAGCCGGTCGCCTTCATCGACAACCTGGAGATGTCCGCGGGAGTCGCCAGCCCCGATTTTCTCAAAGCGGTGAGCTACCAGGCCCCGCGATCGTGGCGGCTGGGCGCCCGCTGGGACTTCTAGGAATCCCTCCGCCATTCCGACCCGCCTGAGCCGTGGCGCCGCGCGCGCCTTTCTCGATGGCGTCCCTGCCGATATACTCTCGCCGTGCCGAATCGCGCCCGATCCTTCCGTCCGCTGCCGCTCGGCTTCGCCGCCCTGATCGTCCTCGTCGCCCTGGCACTCCCGTTCTCGATCATCCGCGTGCCGGAGGCCGCCGCCGGCCTCGCCGGCGGCCGCGTGCTCGATCCGGGCTGGCACGTCAAACGGCCTCTCTCGCGCTCGCACATCATCCCGCTGCGGGGCGGTCCGATCCGCTTCGACCTCGACCGCGCGACGCCCGAGGGAGCGACGATCCGCGTCCGGCTTGCTCTCGAGTACACCGTGACGCCCGACGTGGTGGGACGCCAGGCCGCGGAGATCGGCGAACGGGGATTCGAGGGCTTCCTGAGGGACACGATCGAGAGGGCGCTCAATCCGCTTCCGCCCTCGACCCTGATCGCTCCGGCGGCGCCGGCCGGAAGCGCCCGCAGGGCCGCACTGCCGCGCGCGGCGCTGGACGCGATCGATGGCGCCCTGCGCGCGAACGGGATCGGCCCGGAGCGTCTGGAGGCATCCGCCGGACCGCCCGGCGCCTTCGCGCCGATCCCGTCCGGGGCGGAACAGGAACTCGCGGCCCGCGGCGCGATGCCGGACGTCGATCGCACGGGGATGCGGCTCCTCCTGATCGGGCTCGACGGCGCGGACTGGGACGTCATCGATCCGTTGCTGCGTTCCGGCCGGATGCCGCATCTCGCCCGGCTCATCGGTGAGGGGGCGCGCGGGCGGCTGCGTTCCTACGATCCCATGATCTCCCCGCTCCTGTGGACGACCATGGTCACGGGTGTGGGACCCGACCGCCACCGGATCGCCGACTTCCAGGCGATCGACGCCGCGACCGGCCGCAGGATTCCGATCACGAGCCGGTTCCGGGGCGTCAAGGCGCTGTGGAACATCCTGGGAGACGCGGGCCTCACGACCGGGTTCGTCGCCTGGTGGGCCTCCTACCCGGCCGAGCGCGTCTCGGGCGTCCAGGTGTCGAATCTCGTGGCGTTCGAGACCCTGCGGCCGCGGGATCCGTCCGTCCCCTTCTCCGGGGGGATCGCCTTCCCGGGCGACTACCTCGACGGGATCCGTCACCGCCTCATCACGGCCGCCGACCTGACGTACGAGGAGGCGCGCCGCGTCATGCGGATCGAACGGGGCGAGTTCGAGGAGGCCGTCGCGAAGGTGATCCGCCTGCCCGGAGGTGAGGACGGCGCGCTCAACAAGCAGATGGCGCAGAATCCCGCCCCGCTCGTTCTCTCGATCCTCACAGGCTCGCGCAACTATGCCGCCATCGCCGCCGACCTCGCCTCGCGCTCCTACGATCTCACCGCGGTCTACTTCGAGGGGATCGACATGATGGGCCACCGCTTCCAGCACTGCATGCCGCCCCGCCTGTCGATCTGCCCGGAGGAGGACTTCGTCCGGTTCCGCGACTCGGTCACGTCCTTCTACGCGCGGCAGGACGATCTCATCGGAACGATTCTCGAGGCGGCTGGACCCGGCGCGACCGTGCTGATCGTGTCGGACCACGGATTCAAGTCGGGCCCGGGGCGGCCGACCGACGTGCTGCCGTTCACCACGCAGCAGCCGGTCGAGTGGCACGACGAGGAGGGGATCATCCTGTTGAGCGGCCCCGGAGTGCGCCGGGGCGCCACGCTCGCCGAGCCGGCCACGCTGTTCGACGTGGCACCGACGATCCTCCACCTCCTGGGCCTGCCGGTGGCCGAGGACATGCCGGGTCGCGTTCTGGCCGACGCCCTCAATCCCGAATTCGCGCGCGCGCGCGCGGAGCGCACGATCGCGACGTACGAGGGCCTCGGCTCCACGAGGGAGTTCGAAGCGCCGGCGGACGGCGGCGCCCGCGAGGCCGAGGACGAGCTGCTTGCGAACCTGCGCGCCCTCGGCTACATCGGCGGAGACGCTCCCGGCGAGCCGGCGGCGGAGGGGCTCGACACCACGCGCCCGCCCGCGGAGGGGGCGTCATTCGGGACCCTCGCCTTCTACCATCGCAACCTCGCCATCTACTTCCTCAAGCGCCGCGAGTACGCCCGCGCGATCGACGAGCTGTTGGCCGCGAACGAGCGCCAGAAGCTCCCCAGGACCTATCAGCTGCTCTCTCAGGCGAACCTGTCGCTGGGGCGCGAGCAGGAGTCGATCGCGGCCCTGCACGAGGGCCTGGAGGCGTTCCCGGCGATGGATCCCGAGGCGGTCCTCTGGCTCGTGCGCATCCGTCTTCGCGGGGCGGGGGGGGCGGCGGCCGCCGCCCGGGAGGCCAGCCGCTTCGCCGATCGCACGGCGGCCCACCCGGGCCTGGACGACGCCATCCGGGGGCTTCTGGCCTGGGAGGCGGGCGACCGCACAACCGCCGCGTCCCTCTTCCGGCGCTCACTGGAGGCCGATCCGACGCGCGTGATCGCCGCGGGGCATCTGTACTCGTTTCTCGAGGAGCAGGGACGCGCGATCGAGATGGAGACGATTCTGCGCCGCGGCCTGGCAAAGGACGACCGCATCGACGAATTCCACAGCATGCTCGGCGTGCTCGAGGCGGAGACGGGACGGCTGGAGGAGGCGCTCGCCTCGATGCGCCGCGCCGCGAAGCTCGATCCGTACAACGCCCGGTTCGCGGGGAATCTGGCGGGGGTCCTGGCGCGCCTGGAGCGCTGGGAGGAGGCCGCCACCGCCTACCGCCGCTCGGCGGAACTGGAGCCCTCGTCGGAGACGTTCATGATGCTCGGATCCGTCTATCGGAGGATGGGCGAGCGCGAGCGCGCCCTGGCCGCCTTCCGCCAGGCACGCGACGTCGGGGAGGGGGCCGGAGCGCCGTTCCTGGGGATCGCGGTCCTGCTGTCGGAGATGGGACGGGGCGACGACGCGCTCGCCGCGGCGCGGGAGGGACTCGACCGCCATCCCGGAGATCGCTCCCTGCGGTCGTTCTACGAGAAGATGCTCAGGACGAGACGTACTCCAGAATCTGTTCCTGATCGCCCTGGCTCAGGTTGACGAAGCGGACGCCGATCTCGTGGGTCCCTGCACGGCCGCGCTTGACGCGGACCGCCTCCCCCTGGACCTTGATCGTGGCCCCCGTCTTGGGGAGAAAGAACTCGAGTTCGAGGCCGGCGCCGG
>JBFGDZ010000239.1:0-3862 GCA_041580375.1 Candidatus Polarisedimenticolia bacterium | reverse complement strand
GACGCGGCGGTCGCCGGGCGCGCCCCGACGGCGCTCCCCTCCACGGCCGATTCCGGCTCGCTGCGCACGTAATGATCGTAGGGCTCGACCTTGAGATCATCCGGGCCCTTGAGCGCGATCGACTTGACGAACAGCTCCGCGAGCTGCGCGTTGGTGATCAGCGGGATCCCGAAATCGATGGCCCGCCGCCGGATGATGTAGCCGTCCGTGAGCTCGCGGCGGTCGAATCCCTCCGGGATGTTGATGATCAGGTCGAGCCGGCCCGGGACGATGAGATCCAGAAGGGACGGACGCCTGCGCTCCTGAATCTTGTACAGCCTGATGTTCGGCACGCCGTGGCTTTCGAGAAAGCGCGAGGTGTTGCGCGTCGCGTAGATCGCGAACCCCATCCTGTGCAGCGCCACCGCCTGCGGGAGCAGGCGGGTCTTGTCCTTCAGCGTCCCGATCGACAGCAGAACGTGCTTGCGCTCGGGCAGCCGGAATCCGGCGGAGAGGATCGCCTTCAGGAACGCTTCCGGCAGATCCTCGCCCAGGCAGCCCACCTCCCCGGTCGATGCCATCTCGACGCGCAGCGCCGGATCGGCGCCCTTGATCCGCGAGAAGGAGAACTGGGGCGCCTTCACGCCGACGTAGTCGAGGTCCAGAAGGGAGGCCGGGACCGGCTGCACTTCGGCGCCCATCATCGCCCGCGTCGCCAGATCGATGAAGTTCACGCCGCTGACCTTGGAGATGAAGGGGAAGGACCGTGAGGCGCGCAGGTTGCATTCGATCACCATGACCTCATTGTCCATGGCCAGGAACTGGACGTTGAAGGGTCCGGTGATGTTCAGCCCGGCCGCCAGTCTCGCCGTGATGTCCCGGATCCGGCGCACGGTCTCCAGATAGATCTTCTGCGGCGGGAGCACGACCGTCGCGTCCCCCGAGTGCACGCCCGCGTTCTCGACATGCTCCGTGACCGCCACGGCCAGAATCTTCCCATTCGCCGCCACCGCGTCGGCTTCCAGCTCCTTCGCGCCCTCGATGAACTTGGAGATCACGACGGGATGGGCCCGGGACACCTCGGCGGCGCCACGCAGCGCGGATTCCAGAGCGGCTCCTTCGGTCGCGATGCGCATGGCGGCCCCCGAGAGGACGTACGAGGGGCGGACGAGGACCGGGAAGCCGACCCGGCGCGAGAAGGCTCGCGCCTCACGCCGGGACGTCACCTCGGCCCAGGGCGGCTGCGGGATTCCGATGCGATCGAGCAGTGTCGAGAACTTGTGGCGATCCTCGGCCCGATCGATGTCGCGAGGCTGCGTGCCGAAGACCCGGATCCCGCCGCGGGCGCAGTCCAGGGCCAGATTGTTCGGGATCTGGCCTCCGAAGGCGAGCAGGATGCCGAGCGGGCGCTCCTTGCGCCAGATGTCGTGGATGCGCTCGAAGGTCAATTCCTCGAAGTAGAGCGTGTGCCCCATGTCGTAGTCCGTGGAGACCGTCTCGGGATTGCAGTTCACGACGATCGGCTCGTATCCCATCCGCCGTAGGGCCGACGCCGCGGTGACGCAGCACCAGTCGAACTCCACCGAGGATCCGATGCGGTAGGCGCCGGATCCGAGGATCATCACCCGTTGTCCGTCGGGAGCGGGCGCGACGTCGTCCTCGGAGCCGTGGTAGGTCAGGTAGAGGTAATTCGTGCGCACCGGCCACTCGGCCGCGAGGGTGTCGATCTGCTTGATCGCGGGGTGCAGTCCCGCCGCCACTCTCCGGCGCGTCACCTCGGCCGGACGGCGGCCCGTGAATTGGGCGATCTGGGAGTCGCTGAAGCCGTGCTCCTTGGCGCGTCGCATGAGCGCTGCGTCGGGCCTCCCGCGCCTCGCCCCGCGCAGCTCGTTCCGCACGGCGACGACGCGCGCGATCTTGCCCAGGAACCAGGGGTCGATGCCGGTCTTGCGGCTCAGCTCCGCGACGGAGCGCCTGCGGGCGAGGGCCTCCGCCAGCGCGAAGATCCTCCGGGGGGTGGGGCGCGAGAGATCGCGGAGCGACTGGCGGATGTTGAAATCGTTGCCCACCAGACCCTGGATGCCGTCGCCGAGCATACGGCAGCCCTTCTGCAGGGCCTCCTCGAACGACCGCCCGATCGACATCACCTCGCCCACCGATTTCATCTCGCTGCCGATGAAGTGGGAGGCCCCCTGGAACTTGTCCAGATCCCACTTCGGCATCTTCACGACGAGATAGTCGAGCGCCGGCTCGAAGCAGGCCGTCGTCGTGTCGTTCATCGAGTTTTTCAGCTCCGGGAGGAGATGGCCGAGAGCGAGCTTCGCCGCGATGCGCGCCAGCGGATACCCGGTCGCCTTGCTGGCCAGGGCCGACGACCGCGACAGTCGCGCGTTGACCTCGATGATGCGGTACTCGCCCGTCGCGGGATGAAGCGCGAACTGGATGTTGCACTCGCCGATGATGCCGAAGTGGCGGATCACGCGGAACGCGACGTCCCTCAGCAGGAAATACTCCTGATCGGTGAGGGTCTGGGAAGGCGCCACGACGATCGATTCTCCCGTGTGGACGCCGAGCGGATCGACGTTCTCCATGTTGCACACCGAGACGCAGTTGTCCGCCCGATCGCGGACGACCTCGTACTCGACCTCCTTCCAGCCGGTGAGATCCTCCTCAATGAGAACCTGAGGCGAGGAGGACAGAGCCTCCTCCAGGAGGGAGCGCAGATCCTTCTCGTTCCGCGCGATGCCGGAGCCCCTGCCGCCGAGCGTGAAGCCGGTGCGGGCCATGACGGGATAGCCGATCGAGCGCGCCGTTTTCAACGCCGCCTGAAGGTCCCGGGAGGCCGCGCTGCGGGGCACCCTGAGGCCGATGCCCCGGAGCTCGCGCGCGAAGGTCGCGCGATTCTCCGTCTTGGCCACCGCCGAGATCGGGCTGCCGAGCACGCTCACACCGTGCCGCCTGAGGATGCCGCTCCGGTGAAGCTGCAGGCCGCAGTTCAGGGCCGTCTGGCCTCCGAACGAGAGGAGGATGCCGTCCGGTTTCCCGAGCCCGATGACCCGGGAGACGAAGCGCGGCTCGACCGGCAGCAGAAAGATGCGATCGGCGAGCCCCGGCGAGGTCTGGATCGTCGCGATGTTCGGGTTGATCAGCCAGACCTCGACCCCCTCCTCCCGGAGGGCCTTGATCGCCTGCGAACCCGAATAGTCGAACTCCCCCGCCTCGCCGATCTTGAGCGCCCCGGATCCCAGCAGGAGAACGCGCATCCGCCCGCCCCGTCCCGCGGGGCCGTTGCCCTTGCGGCGTCCCTCGCGCGCGCGGTCCGTCACCGGATCTCCTCCAGAAACTCGTCGAGAATCCACTCGGTGCCGCCGGGTCCCGGCGCCGCCTCCGGATGGAACTGTACCGAGCGCCAGGGTCGCCGATCGTGGCGGATGCCCTCGTTGGATCCGTCGTTCGCGTTCGTGAACCACGGCTCCCACCCGCGCGGCAGGCTCGATCCATCGACGGCGAAGCCGTGATTCTGGCTCGTCTGGAAGCAGCGCCCTCGATCCGTCTCGACGCAGGGCTGATTGTGCGAGCGGTGGCCGAACTTCATTTTGAACGTCGACGCGCCGGCGGCGAGCGCCAGGATCTGGTGCCCCAGGCAGATCCCCAGGATCGGCAGACCGCGCCGCATGAGGTCCTGCACCGTCTCCACCGTCCGGCCGGCCGTGCGCGGATCGCCGGGTCCGTTGCTGACGATCACGCCCGCGCACTCCTCCGCGATCGTGGCGGGATCGCAATCCCAGGGGACGACGACGACCCGCGCGCCGCGGTCCAGCAGCATCCGCACCTGGTTGTTCTTCCGGCCGCAGTCGACGAGGGCCACGGGCGTGCCCCGGCG
>JBFGDZ010000238.1:0-3910 GCA_041580375.1 Candidatus Polarisedimenticolia bacterium | reverse complement strand
TGCGCGCGGCCCCACGCAATACTCGGGCCGGCTTCTAACAGGACGCGTACGGTATCATACGGATCTTTGGGGTGTCAACGGCGCTAAGTCGCGCCACGACAGGGTTTGCGGGCGGTCAGGGCTGGTAGTGACGCAGGACCTTCTCGGTGTATCCCATCGGAAGATCGGCGCTCGCCGCCTCGAGCGTGGCGATGCGGCCCGGGCCGTGATTGTAGGCCGCCAGGGCGACGGCCAGGTTCTCGAACTGGGCCAGGAGCTTGGTCAGGTAGTAGGTTCCCATCTCGATGTTGGTGGCCGGGTTCTCCAGGATCTCGGCCCCCGGCCAGTCCATGCGCAGCTCCTGGGCGATCTCGCGGGCCGTGGAGGGGAGCAGCTGCATCAATCCGACGGCCCCCTTGTGCGACCGGGCCGCGACGTCGAAGGTGCTCTCGATCCGGATGATCGCGAGGATCATCTCGGGAGGCACGTCGTAGCGCTCCGACGCGCTGGCGATCGACGCGCCGATGTCCCGCATGGTCTCCTTGGGAAGGCGGACCTGCACCTCATCCAGGTAGTCCCGCAGCATGATCCCGGTCTGCAGCTCGAGCCGCTCGCGGTACAGCTCGTCGATCTTCGCGCGCTGCACGCGGACGAGCGTCTGCACCTGGTCGAGACTCTCGAGATGACTCTGGTACTGGACTCCCAGGCCGAAGCCGGTCACCAGCACGACGATCGAGAGCAGCATGTGAATGAAGAACTTCATGTCCTCGAACCCTCCTCAACAAAGGGTGCCGATCCTCTACCGCGATAGGGACCGATCGTCAAGGCCTCCCGATCGGATTCCCGCTCGTCCGCCGGAATATTGACGAACGTCGTACGCTCAACGGCCCGATTCCGGAAACGTGATCCGCAGATGATCGCCGATCGCGAGCCCTTCCTCCCGCGCCGTGCCCCCGCGCACCTCCAGGACGTAGCGGACCTTGCGCATCGGTCCGTACGAGGGGCAGGGATCCGATCGGCACGGCGGCACCGCGTGCTCGATGTGCACGACCCTGAAGTCGTCCTCCATCCAGATCATGTCGAGCGGCACCATCGTGTCCTTCATCCAGAAGAAATGCGCGCCCGGCTCCGGAAAAACGAACACCATCCCGTCGTTCGGCCCGACATCGCGACGGAACATGTAGCCCCGGGCCACCCGCTCGGGCGTGTCGGCGATCTCGGCCGCGAACCGCCGGCCGCTCGGGAACACGACGTCCGCCCTCAACGCGTCGCGGACGTCGGTGCCGCCCTTCGCCGGCGGCCCCTCCCCCCGGTCCCGGCCCGCCGTCCGCTCGGTCTGCGCCCCGGCGCACCCGCCGGAGGCGAGAAGCCCGGCGGCGATCAGCCACGCGGCCGCCCGGGCCGTCCCGCGCCGGCCGCGGAGTCGCTCTCGGGGGCTCATTCCACGTTCGTCGACCTCCAGGTCGAACTCGGCTGCGTTCCAGAGGCTATGAAGCGAAGGGGCTTATGAAGGGGGAAGATCGTACCCGGGCGGGGGGGATCCGTCAAGGCGCCGTGGGCGCGCCCCGGCCCGCCCGCTCCGGGACGGGACGATTTCCCTTATACTGGGGGCTCCTTTTTTTCCCCGCAGTCACCGCCGGCCGGGCGCCCCACGGGGCCGGGGGGCGGCCTCCGGAGGGAAGACTCCAGCATGCGCATCGGCATCAATGGACTGGGCCGCATCGGGCGGGGCTTTCTCAGGGCCTCGCTCCGGCTCGACGACCTGGACGTCGTCGCCGTCAACGATCTGGGCGACCGCTCCATCCTGGCCCACCTTTTGAAACACGACTCGCTGTTCGGGAAGCCGCCCTTCGACATCTCGGCGGGCGAGAACGGTCTGCGCGCCGGCGAACGTACCATCCGCTGCACGCATGCCGTCGATCCGGCATCGATCCCCTGGAACGAATCGTCGGTCGACGTCGTGCTCGAGTCGACGGGCCGGTTCACGGATCGAGCGGCGGCCGCCGCTCATCTGGGGCGTGGCGCCCGGGCCGTCATCATCACGTCGCCGTCTCCCGATGCCGACCTCACGGTCTGCTACGGCGTCAACGAGAGCCGCTACGATCCGGAGCGCCACAGGGTCATCTCCAACGCCTCCTGCACGACCAACGCCATGGCGGTCGCGATGTCCGTGATCCACGAGGCGTTCGGCATCCAGAGGGCGGCGATGACGACGGTGCACTGCTACACCAACAACCAGGTCCTGATGGACGCGCCGCACAGGGATCCCCGCCGGGCCCGCGCCGCCGGGATGTCGATGATCCCCACCTCCACCTCGGCCGCCGACGCGATCGTGCAGGTGATGCCGCAGCTGAGGGGCCGCATCCATGCGCTGGCCATCCGGGTGCCCACGGCCGCCGTGTCGCTGATCGATCTCACGCTGGTGCTGGGCCGGAAGACCCGGATCGAAGAGGTCCGCGAGACCTACCGGCGCGCGGCCGAGGGTCCCCTGTCGGGCGTGCTGGGTTATGCCGACGAGGAGCTCGTCTCGATCGACTATCTCGGGGACGCGCGATCGGCGATCATCGACGGCCCACTGCTGGCGCTGGACGGCGGGGACCTGTTGAAGGTCTTCGCATGGTATGACAACGAGCGCGGCTACGTCGCGCGCCTCGTGGATCTCGTCCGACACATGGGGCGCCTGCGGGGCGGTGCGGAAAGGAGCCCATGATGAACTTCCGCAAGCTGTCGGTGCGCGATCTGGACGCGGTCGGAAAGCGGGTGTTCGTGCGCGTCGATTTCAATGTCCCTCTCAGGTCGGGATCCGTCGCCGACGACACGCGAGTCCGGGCGTCCCTGCCGACGCTCCAGCACCTGCTGGGCCGCCGGGCACGCGTGATCGCGGCGTCGCACCTCGGCCGTCCGAAGGGGAAGAGGGTCCCGGAGATGAGCCTCGGTCCGGTCGTCGGCCCCCTCTCGGCGCTCCTGGATCGATCGGTGCGCATGGCGCCCGACTGCGTCGGCCCCGAGGTGGAGGCCCATGTCCGGGATCTGGCCGAGGGCCAGATGCTGCTGCTCGAGAACCTGAGGTTCCACCCGGAGGAGGAGGCCAACGATGCCGGCTTCTCGGCCCGCCTGGCCGCTCTCGCGGATCTGTACGTGAACGACGCGTTCGGCAGCGCCCACCGGGCGCACGCCTCCGTCGTCGGTATCACCGAGCACGTCGCGTCCTCCGCCGCCGGCCTGCTCCTGCAGCGCGAGATCGAGATGCTCGGCCGGCTGCGCGAGAGCCACGAGTCTCCCTACGTCGCGGTCCTCGGAGGCGCGAAGGTCTCCGACAAGATGGACCTGATGCACAACCTCATCGGCAAGGTGGACGCGATCCTGATCGGCGGCGCCATGGCCTACACCTTCATGAAGGCGCAGGGGATGCCGGTCGGTGCGTCGCGCGTCGAGGGGGACCGGGTCGAGCACGCCCGCCGGATCCTCGAGCGCGCGCAGGAAGCCGGAGTCGGCCTGCACCTGCCGGTCGATCACGTCGTGGCCCCGTCGGCGGAGCCGGGCGCGCCCAGCCACGCCACCCGGGACGCGAAGATCGAAAAGGGCATGGTGGGTCTCGACATCGGTCCGAAGACGCGCGAGCTGTTCCGCGGGGCGATCGCGCCCGCCCGGACGGTCTTCTGGAACGGCCCGCTGGGTCTGTTCGAGGTGGCCCCCTACGACGAGGGGACGCGCGCCGTCGCCGATGCGATCGATCGCTCGCGCACCTTCAGCGTCGTCGGAGGGGGCGACTCGGCCGCCGCCATCAATGCCCTGGACCTGGCGGACCACTTCACGCACGTGTCGACGGGCGGCGGCGCTTCCCTGGAGTTCCTCGCCGGCGTCGATCTCCCGGGCGTGCTGGCCCTGAGCCGCGCCGGGGGCGCGGCCCGCTGAAAGGGGCGACCATGAC
>JBFGDZ010000237.1:0-3971 GCA_041580375.1 Candidatus Polarisedimenticolia bacterium | reverse complement strand
GGACGAGGACCCGGTCAACTTCGCCGCCCTCGTCATGTCGATCGAGAGCGCCATGCCCCGGGGGCTCCAGGACCTCGCGGAGGAGAGGGTCCAGGTGCTTCAGTGCAACTATCCGCTGCGCGCGGCGCCGTATCATCTCTTGGGTCACATGCGCATGAACGCCGGGGAGATGAAGGGGGCCGAGGGACCCCTCGAGGTGTTCGCGCGGCTGACGCCCTGGAGCGAGGAGCCCGATTACGACCTCGCCATCCTGTTCGCCGGGACGGGTGATACGGGGCGCGCTCTGGATCATCTGGAGCGCTCGATCGCCCTGGGGGCGACCAACTTTTCCTTCATCCGCTCCGACCCGCGACTGGCGGCGCTGCGTGGGGACCCCCGGTTCGAGGAGCTTCTCGGCGCGGGGGGCGGGCCAGACAACCCCTCCAGATGACCCCGGGGACGGCAGGCCTGGCGAGCCAAATCCCTTAATCGGACCGATTTAGTCTTGGACAGAATGCCCGGATGGCGGTATATTTCCGGCTGCCCCGAGAACCGGCTTCCGGCTTCGAGCGATTCTGACAGCGATGATCCTCACCCTCCCGAATCGGGGGCGACCCCGACGCTCACCCATGGCCAGGCGGTTTTCGGGCGCCCGTCGGAGAGGTGCATGTCAGCGCCGGAGAGCACGCGGATTGCGGAGAGGCCCGCCTTGACGGGCGCGGCTCCCGGGGCCGACTTCGTTCCGGGGCGGGAGTTCTTCGCGGACCCGGGCGAGGCGTTCGGTACCGGGCGGATCGGTCTCGCGATCGGCCCCCTGCGCATCGACCTGGAGGGGCTTTCGGCCGCCCAGTCGGGCCTCTTGAGCGATCGATTCCGGCCGTTCGTGACGTCCGGGGCCGAGGCGAACCGATGCACCGTGCGACTGCTTCGATCGCCGGTGGCGTCGTTTCTGAGGTTCGTGCCCGGCGTCCCGGAGCTGTATCGCGTCGGGGTCCGTCGCAGCGGCCCGCATGCCCAGTTCTGGTCCTACGAGTTCGCGGGCTCCCTGGACCCGGCGGATCGCCGGGCGTCGGTGAGCCTCGTCGAGGAGACGGGGGCGCTGTTCGACCGGGGGCTGGAGAACTTCCTGCGCATCATGACGGCCAACCTGATCGTGGAGAGGGGAGGCTTTCTGCTGCACGGCGCGGGCGTCGTGCGCGGCGGCCGCGCGCACGTCTTCTTCGGCCCCTCGGGCAGCGGCAAGACAACGGTGACGAGCATGTCGCCGGACGACGTCGTCCTGAGCGACGATCTGACCCTGGTGATCCGCGGCGCGGCCGGCTACGAGGCGGCCGGGATCCCGTTCGGTCTGGCGCACCACCGGATCCCCGACACGAGCGAGTCGTTCCCGATCGCCTCGCTGAACCGGCTGGTCCAGAGCCGCGAGGTGAGGCGCGAGCGGCTCCCGAGGTCGCGCGCCGTCGCCGAGGTGGCCGCAAGCCTGCCGTTCGTGATGAAGGACGCGCGGCAGACGGACCGGGTCCTCGACGTGATCGAGGGCGCGTTGAAAAAGATCCCCGTCTATCGTCTCCTGTTCCGGAAGGATCCCTCCTTCTGGGGCGTCGTGGAGCAGGGGTGAGGGCATGGACCTCGACACCGTGCTGAGCCGGAACCCGAACGCCGCCTTCCGCGTGTACGACGGGCAGGCGACGATCGTGCTCTCGGATCCGGGAGAGACGAAGGTTCTGAACGAGGTGGGCAGCGCCATCTGGAGCCGGATCGACGGGCGGACCACCCTCGGGCAGATCCTCGAGACGCTGCTGCAGGAGTTCGACATCAGCCGCGAGCAGGCCGAGAAGGACCTGCTCGAATTCGTTGCTTCGCTGCACGAACATCACATGGTGACCTGACATGGCCAATGCTCTCGACCGGCTGAAGGGCCGGAACTTCGAACGCGCCGTGCCGATGACGGCGCTGATGGAGCTGACGTTCGTCTGCAACCACGCCTGCTCCTTCTGCTACAACTGCCCGACGGGCCAGAAGGAGATGAACACGGCGGAGGTGCTCGACGCCCTCCGCAAGCTCGCCGAGTTCAACATCCTGTACGTGACGCTGACGGGCGGCGAGCCGCTCGTCCGTCGCGATTTCTTCGACATCGCCGCGGCGGCCCGCGAGCTGGGCTTCGCGCTCCGGATCTACACCAACGGATTTCTCATCGACGAGCCGATGGCCGCGCGCATCAAGGAGGTCGCCAATCCTGTGGAGATCGAGATCAGCATCCACGGCGCGACCCCCGAGACGCACGAGAAGCTGACCTGCGTCCCCGGATCGTTCCGGCGCGTCGTGAACGCCGTGCGGTTCCTGCGCGCCCGGGGTATCCGCGTCAACCTCAAGTGCCCGATCACGCGCGACAATCAGGAGGAGGTGCTCGGCATCCAGGCTCTGGGGGACGAGCTCGGCGCCTACGTCATCTTCGATCCGGTCATCACGCCGCGCGACGACGGCGACACCGATCCGGTCGGGTCGATGGCGACGGACGATTTTCTCGCCCGTTACTGGCTCGACCCCGCCTACGCGCGGGCCCGCAACGAGGACGTGCCGAAGCCGCGCTGCGACGAGCCCGGGGGGGCGGTCTGCGGGACGGGCCGATCCTCCCTGGCGATCGATCCCTACGGCAACATCTATCCGTGCGTGCAGTGGCGGCGGAAGGTCGCCAACATCAAGGAGATCGCCTCTCTCGGCGACATCTGGCACTCCTCGACGGTGCTCAACGAGGTGCGCCGGACGGCCGTGGAGATCGCGCAGAAGACCTTGAAGGAGACGGACGTCGGACAGTTCGCCCACTTCTGCGCGGGCGTGGCCGACGTGCAGACGGGCGATCCCAAGGCGCTCTACCCGCAGATCAGGAAGAACGCGGAGCACCGGAAGAAAGCCTACGAAACCTGGAAATCGAAGAAGGGCGAGGCGGCGCGGGACACCGGGGGAGTCTCGGCGCCTTGCGGATTGTGACGCCGGACTGAGATCCCGCGTCCGCCGCACCCTCCCGTGGGGGGTGATGCCCGGCAAGCCGCCGGGCGAAACCATGCAACGAACAGTCCTCCGGATCCTGCCCCTTGTAATGTTTCTGACGCTCCTGAGCGCGCCCGGCCCGAGTGCGCGTCCCGATCCGTTCGACCATGTCCTCCTCCATCTGAGCGCGGAGACGCCCGTCTTCGAGCCGATCCCCGAGGGCGGCGCCGCCGTCCCACGAATCCGCGGGTTCGGCTTCAACCAGCGCCCCGGCGAGCCGATGCTTCCGCTGCGCATCCACCTCGTGGCGATCCCCGAAGAGGTCACCCCGACCCTCGTCATCCGTTCGGCGACGCCAGGGCCGCCGATCGATAGGGCGGTCCCGCCCGTTCCCCATGTGCGCCCGCGCGACCGCGCCGGCCAGGGGCGCGACGTCACCCCGGTCCGGCCGTCCAGGGCGGGCGATCTGTCCGATGAGAGCGACGAGCCCCCTGCGCGCGAGTATCTGCCCTCACGGGCCATCTATGAAGGCGGCGAGTTCCCGGCCGCGCCCGCGCGTCTGGGATCGATCGGGTATCTGCGCGATCAGCGTTACGTCGAGGTCATTCACACGCCGGTCCTGTACGACCCCAAGGCGCGGCGGATCCGCCATTTCGCCTCCGTCGATCTCGAAGTGCGGCTCGACGGGGCGGCGGCGCGGGAACCGGGCCGCCCGTTCCGGCCCGACCCCCATTTCGAGTCGATCTACGCTTCGAGCCTGATCAACTACGAGCAGGGAAAGGCCTGGAGAGTCACGGGCGAGGACGCATCGATCGAGGGCCCGGCCGCGTCGGCGTCGTCGTTCACGGCGGCGGCAGGCACCGCGCCGCGGTACAAGATCCGGGTGTCGGCGTCCGGCATCTACCGCCTCGATCACGCCTATCTGAGCGCCCACGCCGCGGAGCTGCTGGCGTTCGATCCCCGCACCTGGATCCTGTCGGCCGAGGGGGTCGACGTTCCGATCG
>JBFGDZ010000236.1:0-4011 GCA_041580375.1 Candidatus Polarisedimenticolia bacterium | reverse complement strand
TACACGGCGGAGCTGGTGCGCAAGAACTTCATCGGCCCGGGGATCAACGTTCCGGCGCCCGACCTCGGGACGGGCGAGCGCGAGATGGCCTGGATCGCGGACACCTACGACGCCATGACGCCGGCCCAGATCGACTCGCAGGCCTGCGTCACCGGCAAGCCGATCACCCAGGGCGGGATCCGGGGCCGCAAGGAGGCGACCGGGCGCGGCGTGCAGTTCGGCATCCGCGAGGCCTTCAAGTTCCCGGAGGACATCGAGCGCTGCGGCCTGTCGGGAGGCCTCGATGGAAAGCGGGTCGCGATCCAGGGTTTCGGCAACGTCGGCTACCACGCGGCGAAGTTCCTCACCGAGCAGGACGGGTGCCGGGTCGTGGCCGTGGGGGACATCTCGGGAGGCGTGGCCAACCCGGAGGGGATCGACATCGAGAAGCTCAAGGAGTTCCGCGACAATTCGAAGTCCGGATCGCTCAAGGGCTTTCCGGGCTGCTCCGAGCTCCCGGGTCCGATGGACGTTCTGGAGGTCGATTGCGACATCCTGATCCCCGCCGCTCTGGAGAACCAGATCACGCGGAAGAACGCGGACCGGATCCGCGCGCGCCTCATCGCCGAGGCGGCCAACGGCCCGACGACGCTGGGCGCCGACGAGATCCTCGACCGCCGCGGGGTCCTGATCATCCCCGACATCTACCTGAACGCCGGCGGCGTCACCGTCTCCTACTTCGAATGGACGAAGAACCTCTCGCACATCCGCTATGGGCGCATGGAGAAGCGTCTGGACGAGATCTACCGCGAGAAGCTGATCACGACGATCGAGCAGATCACCGATCTGAAGGTCCCCGAGCGGCTCCGGCGCGAGCTGAGCCAGGGGGCCGACGAGGTCGATCTGGTCAACTCGGGCCTGGAGGGGACGATGCAGAACGCCTACCGGGAGATTCGCGAGGCGCTCGTCGCCAATGCGCGCCTGGGGGATCTGCGCACCGCCGCCTTCGCGGTGGCGATCAAGAAGGTGGCGCGCTCCTACTCCGAGCTCGGGGTGTTTCCGTGATCGGACGGGACGCTAGTTGATGGTGGCGCCGGCCTCCTCCTCGAAGGTGCCGGCCTCCATCTCCAGGGTCTGCTGGATGAACTTGGCCTGTTCCAGCTCGCGCTGCGCGGCGTCGAGCTTTCCCTGCTTGAGATAGACGCGGAAGAGGTTGAGGTAGGGGAAGTGGCGCGGCTCGTAGCGCGGCGCCTTCTTCGCGAGCTCGAGCCACCGGATCGCCTGCTCCAGCTCCCCCTTCTGGATGAGATACGATCCGATGTCGTTGTACGGATTGCCGAACTGAGGATCGACCGTGATGGCGATCTTGCACTGCTCGATCGCCTCGTCGTACTTGCCGAGATAGGAGTAGGTCCAGCCGAGGAAGGTATGGGCCTCCGCCGTCGGGTGCTCCTCGATCGAGGCCCTGTACAGCTGGATGGCGGCCTCGAGATCGCCGGCCTGCTGGCGCTCGTAGGCCGACTCCAGGAGCCGCACCGCGCGCTGCAGTCTCGCTTCGGAATCCACGATCCGACCTCCCTGAAACAGGGTGGAATCCTACTGCGCGGATCCCGGTTCGTCAACTCGATCCGGGATTCGCCCGGAGCCGACCGCGGGGTGCCGCCGCACCCGGCGCGTGGCATAATGGCGCGTTTTCATGGAGGGTCTACCGGCCGCCCGCAGGCCGGGACTGACGCATGCCACTGAAACCGCGCGCCGCCGCGACCGGAGGCCACGGATTCGGGACCTCCGCCGTCTTCCTCGCCTCCATCAGCACCATCCTGGGCGCGATCATGTTCCTGCGCTTCGGCTACGCGGTCGGCCACGCGGGGCTGCTCGGCGCGGTCATCCTGATCGTCCTCGGACACATGGTGACGTTTCCCACCGCCATGGCGATCGCCGAGATCGCGACGAACCGGCGCGTGGAGGGGGGCGGCGAGTACTACATCATCAGCCGCTCGTTCGGGACGACGATCGGGGGCGCGATCGGGATCTCGCTCTACCTGTCGCAGGCCGTCTCGGTCGCGTTCTACATGATCGCGTTCGCCGAGGCGTTCCGGCCCGTCTTCGCCATCATCGAGCAACGGACGGGCTTCGCGATCCAGGATCCGCGCTTCGTCAGCCTCCCGGCCACCCTGATCCTGCTGGGCATCATCCTCAAGAAGGGGGCGAGCCTCGGCGTGAAGGCGCTGTGGGTCGTCTGCACGGTGCTGGCCGTCTCCCTCACCCTGTTCTTTCTCGGCAAGGGGAGCACCGGCGCGATGCCGGCGCAACTCCCCCTGACTGCGACGGTGGAGAACCCCGACCCGTTCATCCTGGTTTTCGCCATCTGCTTCCCGGCCTTCACCGGCATGACGGCCGGCGTCGGCCTCTCCGGAGACCTGCGCAATCCGGCGCGGTCGATCCCGCTGGGCGTGCTGTCGGCGACGGCGGTCGGGATGATCGTCTACATCGCCCTCGTCGTGAAGATGGCGGGCAGCGCGACGCCCGAGGAGCTCGCGTCGGACCAGCTGATCATGGCGCGCATCGCCCTGTGGGGGCCGATCATCCCGATCGGCCTGGCCGCCGCGACCCTGTCGTCCGCGGTCGGTTCGATCCTGATCGCCCCGCGGACGCTCCAGGCCCTGGCGCGCGATCGGGTCCTGCCGACCGTGCGGCTGAGCGCCCTGCTGGCCCGCGGACGCGGCCCCGCCCACGAGCCGATCAACGCCACGCTGGTCTCCGGCACCTTCGCGATCCTGTTCGTGGCTCTCGGCAACGTCGATTTCGTGGCTCAGATCATCAGCATGTTCTTCATGGTCACGTACGGAGCGCTGTGCAGCGTCTCGTTCCTCGAGCATTTCGCCGGCAACCCGTCGTACCGTCCCTCGTTCCGGTCGCGATGGTACCTGTCGCTTCTCGGCGCGGTGATCTGCTTCATGATGATGTTCCAGATGCAGCCGCTCTACGCGCTGCTTTCCCTCCTCATCATGACCGGCATCTACAAGGCGCTCCGCTACACCCGCCGCGATCAGCGCGACCTGTCGGCCATCCTCGAGGGCGTGATGTTCCAGCTGACCCGCCGCCTGCAGATCGCGCTGCAGCAGAGCGATCCGGCGGCGCGCATCCGCGACTGGCGCCCGTCCTTCGTGGCGATCACCCGCAATGCCCTGGAGCGCCTCGATCACTTCGATCTGCTGCGCTGGCTGAGCCACAGGCACGGCTTCAGCCAGCTGATCCACTACATCGAGGGCCGCCTCACCCCCGAGTCGCACAAGGTGGCCCGCGAGATCGAGCACAAGCTGATCACCCGGAGCGAGACGAGCGGCGCCGGCGTCTTCGTCAAGGCGGTCGTCGCGCCCTCGCACACGACCGCTCTCGCGCAGACGGTGCAGCTGCCGGGCGTGTCGGGGCTGCCGAACAACTCGGTCCTGCTCGAGTTCGCGAAGGATCAGCCGGCGGAGCTCGGCGACATCGTGGAAGGGGCCCGGCTCGTGGCGCCGCTCGGCTTCAACGTCTGCGTGCTGCGATCGTGCGGCTACCGCTTCGGCTACAAGAAATCGATCCACGTCTGGCTCACGGCGGACGACCTGGCCAGCGCCCCGCTGCAGATCCTCCTCGCCTACATCCTCATCGGCCATCCGGACTGGGAGGATGCGGAGATCGATCTGTTCGCCTGCTATCCGGCCGCCGCCGTGAAGGAGCTGACCGAGAAGGTGAACCAGGTGATCACCGAGGGCCGCCTGCCGATCTCGCCGCAGAGGATCACGCCGGTCACCTACGACGACGAATCCTCGTTTGAGCGCACCACCCAGAACCGCTCCGCCCAGGCCGATCTGACAGTCCTCGGACTGACACAGCGGGAGATCTTCGAGGCCCCCGAAAAGGCCCTCATGGCGCACCCGGGCCTGCGGGACGTGCTGTTCGTGAACGCCAACGAGACGATCAAGATCTTCTGATCCGCATCGGCTGCGGCCGACCGTAGGTCAGCGAGCGCCACAGCCACTCCAGCGG
>JBFGDZ010000235.1:0-4040 GCA_041580375.1 Candidatus Polarisedimenticolia bacterium | reverse complement strand
GGGGCGAGGGGGCCTTCGTGTACGACGCCGATGGGCGCGCGTATCTCGACGCGTACAACAACGTCCCGCACGTGGGGCACGGCCACCCGCGCGTGACCGCGGCGCTCGACGCGCAGGCGCGCACGCTCAACACCCACACGCGCTACCTGGACCGCACCGTCCTGGATTACGCCGAGAAACTGACCGCGACCCTGCCGGGGGAACTGAAGGTCTGCATGTTCGTCTGCACAGGCAGCGAGGCCAACGATCTCGCGTGGCGGCTGGCCCGGGCGCACACGGGCGGCGACGGCGCCATCGTCACGCAGCACGCCTACCACGGGAACACGGCCGCCATCAGCCGGCTGTCGATCGACGACTTCCCGCCGGAGGAGCGCGCCGGGGACGTCCGCACCGTCCCCGCCCCGGACCTCTATCGCGGACCGTACCGCCGCGGCGACCCGGATGCCGGCCTGCGCTATGCGGACTGCCTGGACGGGGCGATCGAGGCCCTGCGCGCGGACGGCCACCGGCCGGCCATGTTTCTCTTCGATTCGATCTTCGAGAGCGACGGCATCTTCGTGCCGCCCGGGGGATACCTGCGCGACGCGTTCCGGAAGGTGCGCGCCGCCGGCGGCCTGTGCGTCGCCGACGAGGTGCAGGCGGGATTCGGGCGCACGGGAACGCACATGTGGGGCTTCGCGGCGCAGGAGGTCGTCCCCGACATCGTCACGCTCGGCAAGCCGATGGGGAACGGCCACCCGCTCGCGGCGGTGATCACGACGCCCGGGATCGCCTCGGGCCTGGAGAAGCGCGGCGGATACTTCAACACCTTCGGCGGGAACCCGGTCTCCTGCGCGGTCGGACTGGCCGTCCTGGAGGTGCTGGAGAACGAGGCGCTGCAGGATCACGCCCGGCGCGTGGGGGCGCACATGAAGAAACGCCTGGACGCCCTCGCGGACAAGCACGCGCTCATCGGCGACGTGCGCGGCGCGGGCCTGTTCCTCGGCGTCGAACTGGTGCGCGATCGGGCGACCCTCGCCCCCGCCACGACCGAGGCCCGGACGGTCATCAACCGGATGCGAGCGAACGGCGTCCTCATCGGCCTGACCGGCGCGCACGCCAACGTTCTCAAGATCCGCCCGCCGATGGTGTTCACGCAGGAGAACGCCGACCAGCTGGTCGACGCGCTCGACCGCGTCCTCGACGGCCTGTGACCGGCGGCAGGCGCTCCATCGCCGAAGCGTCCGTCACCGCCGCGCCCCAGCGCCGAAGCGACCGATCGCCGGCGCCCCTACGCCAGATCGGCGCTGACGACCTCCGCGGTCCACAGCCACGCTCCGTCCCGCCGGCGTTCGAGGACCGACAGCGCCGTGCCCGATCGGGACACCTCCCCCGCGGGCTCCGGGTACACACCCGACCAGCGCATGGCGTAGTACCCGACGTCGCCCCTGACCTCGGACAGCAGCGTCTCGTATTCGAACCTCCTGGGCGGACCGACCCGCTGCCACAACTCGTAAATCTTTCGGATCTCGTCCCGCCCCCGGGCGACGATGCCATCGAACGTCATCATGACGGCGTCGTCCGAATAGAACGAGACGCACGCCTCGATGTCTCCTTTCATGTAGAACGCCTCCCACCGCGCCGTGACGTCGATGATGGCCTGTCGGTCATCCATGAAGTCCTCCCGCAACCCGGGCCAATGCGCGCGTCGGAGAGCCGGCCGGCATCCGAACCCTCACGACCTCAAGATATTCTGACACCTTGACGCTCGTCCCGATGCCTATTGCGGCCGACCATGATGCGAGTGTTAAAGTATGTCCGTTCACCATGAGTCTCTCTCGGGGGGTCTCGATGCCGGGCCGGCAATCCCACCCTGTCCTTCCCCTTCCCGGACGGCGGCCCGAGCGGCCGCGAGGCGCCGTTGCGTGCGCGGTCGCGTTGGTCATCGCGACCACGGTCGCCCCGGGTTGCAGCCGCGCGGCAGGCCGGGCTTGGGGCGAAGCGGTGAACCCCGCGGACGCCGTCCCCCTCTCGGAGCGTCTGTCCGCCGGCGTGTTCGACGACACCGCGGTCGTGACCGTGTCGGGACGGATCAGCGAAGTCTGCCGTGCTTCCGGATGCTGGCTCGTCCTGCGGGACATGACGGATGGGAAAGTGTACGACATCCTGATCGACCTGAAGCCTCTCGCCACCTTCACCGTGCCCGCCGACGTGCAGGGCCACGATGCTTTCGTGCGCGGCCGGTTCGTCGGGAGCAAGCCGGACGTGAAGTTCCACGCCGTCGGCCTGAGGCTGGAGTAGGCCCGTGCTCCGGCATCTGCGCATGGTCCTCGCCTGGGCCGTCCAGGCTTTGATGTTTCACCGCACCCGCACCCTGCTCACCGTGGTCGGGATCGCGCTGGCCACCGCGCTTCTGGCCGGCACATTGAGCTTCCAGGCCGGCTACGAAGACTCGCTGAAGCGCAACATCGATTCCATGGGTTACCAGGTCCTGGTGACGGGCAAGGGCTGCCCCCACGAGGCGGCGACGCTGATCCTGCGGGGAGGCTCCATCCCGATGTACATCCCGGACGACGTGTACGAAGACATCGTGCGTCAGCCGGAGGTCCGGGACGCGACCCGCTTCTTCATGCAGACGGTTCCACGCCCCGAGGAGGGCGCGCATCAGCTTTACGTCGGCATCGACGATCAGTTTCTGCGCCTGAAACCCTCGGTCAACTTCCAGCGCGGGGGGTGGTTCTCCTCCGAGGAAGCCGACGAGGCGATCCTCGGCTTCAACGTCGCCGAGTATCGCCGTCTCGGCGTGGGAGACGCGATCGAGGTCCAGGGCCGGACGATGACCGTCCGCGGCGTTCTCGACCAGCT
Source organism: Candidatus Polarisedimenticolia bacterium (assembly GCA_041580375.1). Taxonomy (GTDB): domain Bacteria; phylum Acidobacteriota; class Polarisedimenticolia; order Gp22-AA2; family Gp22-AA2; genus JAPUIN01. The sequence goes on along the minus strand of JBFGDZ010000235.1, from coordinate 1,196 downwards.
GGGAACCCAGGATGACGGGACGATTTTCCTGCCGCTCCTGGTCGGCCAGGACCTGTTCGAGAAACGCGGCCGGCTGACCGGCATCGGCATCCGGCTCGAGGACATGAGCCAGTGGGCCGGCTTCGTCGACCGGCTTTACGAGTACCCGTCGGTGCAGGTCGTCCGCATGTCCCAGGTGCAGGGCGCGATCCTCAACATCCTGACCGGAGTGCGGGCGCTGCTGCTGGCCTTCGGGGCGCTGTGCCTCATCGTCGCGCTGATGGGAGTGTTCAACGTCGCGCTGATCTCGATGAACGAGCGGCGCGGGGAGATGAGCGTGCTCCGCGCCCTCGGTTGTTCCGGCGCGACGCTGTTCAGGCTGGTGTGGTCCGAATCCCTCCTGATCAGCCTGGCCGGAGCGGGCCTCGGCGCGGTGGCCACGGTCGTGCTGCGCGGGGGCATGGAATGGGTCGTGCGCTCGACGCTCCCCTTCGTCCCCGCCGGGACGGTCGTGGCGCCCGCGCCCGCGGTCCTGCTTTTGAGCTGCGCGCTGGTCGTCGCCCTGTGCCTGCTGGCCGGCGTCTATCCGGCCTGGCGCTCGGCGGCCGTGTCTCCGATGACGTCGATGCGGGGCGCCCTGTGACGCCGTTTCTCGAAGCGCAGGGCGTGCGGAAGGAGTTCGCCCAGCCGGGCCAGAGCGTGGTCGCGCTGCGCGACATCAGCCTGGCCATCGAGCGCGGCGAGTTCGTCGTCGTCACCGGGGAGTCGGGGTCGGGAAAGACGACGCTCCTGTCGCTCCTGGCGGGGCTCGACCGGCCGACGCGGGGCGCCGTGCGATTCCGCGGCGTCGCTCTGGACAGCGCGCCGGCGGGCCGGCTCGCCCGGTTGCGCCGAGAGCACATGGGCTTCGTGTTCCAGGATTTCCGGCTGATCCGTCATCTGACCGTGCTGGACAACGTCCATCTTCCCGTCGTCTTCGGCGCGGCCGGCTCGCTCGCAAACGACGCGCGGCGACTGATCGACCGGGTGAACCTGTCGCATCGCCTGCGGCATCGGCCCGATTCCCTCTCGCGCGGCGAGATGCAGCGCGTGGCGCTGGCCCGGGCGCTGGTGAATCGTCCCGAGGTCCTGTTCGCCGACGAGCCGACGGCCAACCTCGACCGGCGAAACGGCGACCTGATCTGGGACCTCCTGAAAGAGCTGCACGACTCCGACGG
>JBFGDZ010000234.1:0-4056 GCA_041580375.1 Candidatus Polarisedimenticolia bacterium | reverse complement strand
GGTCGATGCGGATGCGACGCCCGACTTCTCGGAGGGTCCGGAGCTGGATGCTCAGGCCGACGATCTGGACGAGGCGGACGACGCGCGCGGGAACGTGGCGTCCGAAGGGGCGATGAGAGGGGCGCCGGAGGAAAGACGCCCGCGCCGGCGCCGACGGCGGAGGCGCAGGCGGGGACGCGGCCGGCGGGAGGACAGGCCGGTCGGCGAGGCCCGTGACGGCGCCGCTCCGTCGTCGCACGTCGAGCCGGACAGGGCCGAACCGGGTCGCTCCGGGCCGGCCGTGCCGGATCCACGGTACGCCGGCCCGAGCGGGCGCGAGGCCTGGGGCCCGGAGACCTCCCGGAGCGACGGAGGCCGGGTCTCGCCGGGGTCGCCCGCCGATGATCCGGCGCCCGCGCGAGCCGCGGCCGGAGAGTCCGCCCCGGCGGACACCGGCGAGAAGAAGCCGAAACAGCGCTGGTGGCGGCGCGCGTTCAGGCGCTGATCGAGGACCGGAATCGCGACGGGCGGCGCCCCGCCCGGACGGAGGACGAACGGCCGTTGCGTCTCTATCATTTCGACGAGTGCCCCTTCTGCGAGAAGGTCCGACAGGCCCTGCGCCGCATGGATCTTCAGTATGAGGATGTCGCCATCGATCCGGCGGACCGATCCGAGGTGGAGCGCGTCTCCGGACAGACGCTCGTCCCGGTCCTGCAGGATGCCGACCGAACGATTCCCGACTCGACCCGGATCCTGAGATATCTGATCGCCCGCTACGGGGAGCGCGGGCTCCTGCCGGGGGGACCGGCTGATCAGGCGCTCATGTGGGTCGTGGAGGACTACGCCGACGAGGTGCTCGGTCCGATCATCTACGCCGTGCTCAAGGACCGCACCCTGGACAACGCACCGCTCGATCCGCGCGAGCGCAAGGAGATGGCCCGCCGGCTGGAGACACAGTTCCGCAACCTGGAGCAGCTGTTCGCCGAGCGCCCCCATGCATTCGGGGCCACGCCCTCTCTCGCCGACGTCTCCCTGCACGCCTTCATCAGCCGCCTGGTCCGAGCGGGCCGCGGCGAGGTCTCGGCGGCCTACCCCCACCTGAAGGACTGGTACGCCAGGATGACCCCGGCCTGATCCGGGGATGGGAGCGCCGCCGGCGCACCGATCAGGCGGCGAGCAGGACGCTGAAGAACCCCTCGATGGCGTCGATGAATTCGGAGACCGAGGTCAGGCTGTTGATGCGCTGGCGCAGGGCTCGCCCGTTGGGCAGTCCGTGTGTGTACCAGCCGGTGAAGGTCCGCACTTTGTGGAGGGCGAAACGCTCCTCCTCCTGTCGCGCCAGAAGATTGAAGTGGTAGAGGATGAGATTCCGGCGCTCCTCGATCGTCGGCTCCTGCGGGCTCGCCCCGGATCGCAGCGCGGCGATCTGACGGAAGATCCAGGGGTTCTTCACGGCGGCGCGGCCGATCATGACGCCATCGCAGCCGGTCATCCGCCACAGGCGCATCGCGTCCTCCGGTTTTTCCACGTCGCCATTTCCGCTGACGGGGATGCGAAGGCTCTCCTTGAGGCTCCTGATGGAATCCCAGTCCGGACGCCCGCTGAACATCTGGCGGGCGGTCCGCGCGTGCATCGCGACCGCGTCGGCCCCCTCGCCCTCGCAGATCCGGCCCAGCTCGAGATAATTCACCCGGGTGTCATCCAGACCGAGCCGGAACTTGACCGTGAGGGGGATGGAGACGCGCCGGCGGACGGCCCTGACGATGTCGCGGGCCAGACCCGGGTCCCCCATCAGGGCCGCACCGGCGCACCCCTTCAGGACCTTGTTCGCGGGGCAGCCCATGTTGATGTCGACGATGTCGGCGCCGAGGTCTTCCACGAAGGCCGCCGCGTCCGCCATCCGGTCCGCGCGGCTGCCGTAGATCTGGATCGCGAGGGGACGCTCCTCCTCCGAGAAATGCATCATCGAGCGGGTGCGCTCGTTGCCGCGGGTGAGGGCCTCGGACGAGATGAACTCCATCGTCACCAGGCCGACCCCTCCGATCCGCTTCAGGATCAGCCGGAAATACCGGTCGGTGATCCCGGCCATGGGCGCCAGGATCAGCGGCTGCTCGAGATCGACCCGTCCGATGCGCATCATCGCCCGCCATTCTCGCACGGCGGAGCGCGGCTCCGCCCAAAAAACGAGCGCCCCGTTCCCGCTTCCGGGAAGGGGCGCTCTTCGCCTCGTTCGATGGTTCAGAAGTGAATCAGGGCTCCGGCTCGCTCGGGCTCTGCTTGCCGGGCGGCAGGACCGCCTTGCAGAACTTGGCGCAGGGCTTCGCGAAGTCGCACGGCGCGCTCTGATCGACGCAGCCGTTGGCGCTCTTGCAACACTCGACGCAGGTGCCGCGGTTCTTCACCTGCAGGCACTCGGTCGGCAGGTCCGCCGACGGAACCGGCTGCGCGGAGAGGGCGCTCAAGTTGACGCCGCCCAGAAGCGCCTCGGCGCGGCCCGGGGTCACCTGACCGTTCGGATTCTCCGTCCGGACGTTGGTGATGCCGAGCTCGCGGAACATCGACACGACCTGGTTCTCGGTCAGATCGGCCCCCAGATCCAAGGGGAGGCGCAGGCCCCTCGCCTGGAGGTTGGCGACGGCGCTCTGAGGCGTCGTGGCCGGGGCTCCGATCGCCTGCGACACCATCACTGCGAAGTCGCCGACCTTCATCGCGGCGGCAGGCTGCTTCCCGCTGTCCGGAGCCGCGAAGGCCGCGATCGTCAGGGCGGCGCTCACGGCCAGGACGACTAATGACTTCCTCATCATTGGGCTCCCTCCCGTCGTGTAGGTGCTCAGAATTCCTTTCCTCAAACCCATCTCGTATGCTGACTGATGAAATCGGCTAGAAAAGCGGCCGAAATTTACGACCAAGCCTCGATGCGGTCAAGCAAGTTTTATCCATCTGCCGGACCAAATTGCGGGCCAAGCCGTGCCTGATCCTCGATCGCAGAAAATATACATTTCACCGAATAAGACACATAACCGCTTATCTATTCAATGAGATGTATCGGCTCAACCCGCCCCGCTACACCGTGCCCGCCGCAGGATTTGAGATTCAAGGGAGCGGCTCCGAGGGGCTCTGCTTGTTGATGACGAAGCAGAGCTTCGCGCAGGTGCGGGCGGCGGCGCCGGTCTGCTTGCAGCAGTTGACGCAGGCGCCGTGCGTCCTGAGCACCAGACAGTCGTCCACGGAGGCCGGGGCGGGCGACCCGCCGCGCGACGCGCCGATGAAATCGACGTCGTCTCCGGGCACCAGAAGCCCCGAAGCCCGCCCGATGATCGACGCGGCGCGAGCGCGCGAGACCGGACGCTCCGAATTCACGGCGACGACCTGAAGCCCGAGATCCCGAAGGAGCGCCGCGGCGATCCCCTCGGTGAGAGGCGATCCGGGATCGGCCACCCCCGCCCGCTCGAGGAGGCGGGCCGATTCGCTTCCCCAGCCCGACTCCGGAACGCCTGCGGAGCGCATCAGATCGACGGCGAACGCGCCGGCCGGAACGGCCGCGACGCCTGATGCCGGACCGACGTCGGCGGACGCCGGCGAGAACCCCGAAGCGAACACGATCACGAATGCGACAATTGCCGCTCTTCCATATGACGCTGTTCTCATCGTCCCGATCCCCCTGGCTCTCTCCTCGATGTCGTGCATGCTGGCGGATCCACCGGCCGAACCGGGGACCATTGTCATCATACCATCGGCCCCCGGTTCCGCCTCTCAATACCGCCCGCACTCCAATACCGTTCAGTGTTCCAAATTTCAACATAATTTTATGGCATCCATATCATCCGCTCGTGCGCATCGATCCAACCCGATCCTGCACAAATCCCCTCCAGCGGAGCACTTCCGGCGATCGGCACGGCAATAATTACTTGACAAAGCGCGAGTTGGACGTACCTACGATCGACGCGCCGTCGATCCGGTTCGATCGATTCCGGCCTGAGAGCGGTCGCCAGCGATCGCGGGCCATGCTCGCGATGAGGCCCTCCCGGGAGGCCGATCCGATCGAGCCTCCTCCTCGTGACGAAGGCCCGATTGAGC
>JBFGDZ010000233.1:0-4155 GCA_041580375.1 Candidatus Polarisedimenticolia bacterium | reverse complement strand
GTCGTCGGAGCGCTGATGCTGGGCGAGGCGGCCGGCGGGCGGCCGGGGTCGGTCCCCGGCGGGGATGAGGGCTACCGGATGCTGGCTTCCGCGCTCCGGTCGGTGCTCCCCTTCACCGGGCTGGCGTTCGGCGGGCTCGGCGGATACCTGCTGTTCGGAGCTACGTGCCGGTGGATGGCTCTCGGGGGGCGGCGCGCCGCCCACGCCTGGACGGGCCGGATCCAGGCGGTCGTCGCGGGCGCCTGCCTGATCTGGCTCGCGCTGCGCCTGATCGAGTAGCGGTCGGGCGGGGTGGCGCGTCAGCCCGAATCCGCCTCACGGCGGTCGGTGCTCAGAATGACGCGGTGGATCTCCATGACGTTGGGTCCGGCGAACATTTCGGCGGGAGGCCGGTTGCTGTGCGCGATGCGGAACGACTCGCTCTGCGTCCAGGTCCAGAAGTCCTGCTCCGACTCCCAGTAGGTCTGGACCAGGTAATATCCGCGCTCCTCGACCTCCTCCCACGCGCCGGTCTTGTGGTTGAAGCGGCGCCGGACCGGCCGCAGGATCTGGTTCTTGATGAAACCGGGGGCGCGGTCGATCAGATGCGCGCGGTTGCGAAATCGATCCTCGAAGGCTTCCTCCTGTCCTCCGGCGACGGGAATCCTGTTGGTGACGACGAACACGATGCGGGCCCTCCCTGATGTTCGAGAGAACTCTAGCAGAGTGACCCCCCCGCGGTCATCCCGGGGCGGCTCCGGGGAGGTTGCGTGACCTCGATCGTCATCCTGTGCCTCATCCTCGCGGGCGCCGTCCTGCTCTTCGTGACGGAGTGGATTCGTCCCGACCTCGTCGCTCTGATGGTGCTCGCCGCCCTCGTGCTCAGCGGCATCCTCGATGTCGAGCAGGCGATCCGGGGCTTCAGCGACCCCGCGACGGTGACCATCGGCTGCATGCTCGTCCTGAGCGCGGCCCTCGATCGCAGCGGCGCCCTCACGCCGATCAGCCGGGTCATCACGACGCTGGGACGCGGGCGGCCGCTTCTGACGACGGGACTCCTGATCGCCGCCGTCGGGCTGCTCTCGGCGTTCGTCAACAACACCGCCGTCGTGGCGGTCTTTCTTCCGGCGGTCACGGCGATCGCGCACTCCGAGAAGATCAGCCTGTCGAAACTCCTGATCCCGATGTCGTTCGCGTCGCAATTCGGCGGCGTCTGCACACTGATCGGATCCTCCACGAACATGGTCGTCAGTTCGATCGCCGACGGGGCCGGCCTGGGGGCGATCGAGATGTTCGAGCCGGCCCGTCTGGGAGCCGTCCTCTTCGGAGCCGGCGTCGTGCTGATGATCACGGTCGGATACTGGCTGCTCGTTCCGCGTCACGTCCCCGGAGAGGCGATCGACGAATACCACCTGCGGGAATACCTCGCGGAGGTCGAGGTCCGGCCGGAGTCGCCGCTCGTGGGCCGATCCCTCCACGATGTAATGAGCACGGAGGATCTCCAGGTTCAGATCATCGGCATCCTGCGCAAGAAACGCCGCATCCTGGCCCCTCCGGCGTACAACATCATCCGCGCGAACGACGTTCTTCTCGTGGAGGGGCGCGTCCAGCACCTTCTGGACGTCCGCGAGAGGGAGGGGATCGATCTCAAGGGCGACCTGGTGCTGCACGACTCGGATCTGGCGTCGGACGACGTGTCGCTGTTCGAGGCGATCGTGGCGCCGGGCTCGCGCCTCGAGGGCAGGAGCCTGAAGGCCTTTCATTTTCGCCGGCGCACGGGCCTCAGGCCGCTCGCGATCCAGAGAACGGGGGAGGCGCTGCGCACGCAGATCGAAAACGTCAGATTGCGCATCGGTGACGCGCTGCTGCTGCAGGGCAGACCGGCCGACGTCGAGTCCGCGAAGTCCGAGGGCGACCTGCTGGTGCTCGGACCGATCGGCCTGCGCCGGCCGAGACGTCACAAGCGTCCCCTGGCGATCCTGATCATGGCGGGGGTCGTCGTCGCGGCCGCCGCCGGCTATCCGGTCGCGGGGGCCGCGATCCTGGGCGCGGTGCTGATGGTCGCGACGCGATGCCTGACCCTGGAGGAGGCGTACGGGTCGATCGATTGGAAGGTGCTCTTCCTGCTCGCCGGCGTGCTGCCGCTGGGGTACGCCATGACCGGCACGGGCGCCGCCGACCTGATCGCGCGGAACGTCCTGGTGCCGCTGGGGGCGATCGGGCCCTATGCGGCGCTGGCCGCTCTCTATCTGCTGACCACCCTTCTGACGGAGGTGATGTCGAACAATGCCGCGGCGGCCGTGCTCGCCCCCATCGGAATCGCCTCCGCCTACGCCCTCGGGGTCGATCCGCGGCCGTTCGTCATGACGGTCTGCTTCGCGGGCTCGACATCGTTCCTGACGCCCATCGGCTACCAGACGAACACGATGGTCTACGCGCCCGGTGCGTACCGCTTCTCCGATTTCGCCCGGGTGGGGTGGCCGCTCAATCTCGCGTTCTTCACGCTGTCGGTCCTGCTGATCCCGCGGATCTGGCCGTTCTAGGAGCCACGATGGTGATGACCGGGGATCGGGAACGGCCGGCGCCCGCGGGAGATCTCGCCGGCCCCCTGGCGGAGACGAATCGAATCGTCTCGCTCGACGTCCTGCGCGGCGTCGCGGTGCTCGGCATTCTCGCCATGAACGTCGTGGCGATGGGGCTTCCGTTCGCGGCCTACGCCAACCCGACCGTGGCGGGAGGCGCCGGCGGAGTCAATCTGGCCGTCTGGTTCGTCAACGCCGTGCTCTTCGACGGCAAGATGCGCGCCGTCTTCTCGATGCTGTTCGGTGCGGGCGTGGTCCTGATGGCCGATCGGGCCCGCTCCCTCGGACGGGAGGATCGGCTCGCCGGGATCCATGTCCGCCGCAATGTGTGGCTCATCGTCTTCGGCCTGGCACACGCCTACCTGCTGCTTTGGCCGGGGGACATCCTGTTCGGATACGGCGTGTGCGGGCTGCTTCTCTACCTGCTCCGCAACGCGTCGGCGAAGCGCCTGATCCTCGCGGGCTGTCTCGTTCTCGCCGTTCTGACCCCGATCCGCCTGGGGGATCTCGCGTTCGCTCGCTGGGCGATCCCGAAGGTGGAGGCCGCGCGCGCCGTCCTCGCGGCGGGCGGGACTCCGACCGGGGGGCAGGCGCGGGCGAAGGAACTCTGGGAGGGGATGAGCGCCTTCTTCCATCCCGACGAGGAGCAGGTCCGTGAGGAGATCGAGACGATGCGATCGGGCTACGGCGCGATCTTCCGGCGGCTCGCCCGCCTGGCCTTCGTCTTCCAGACCACGTTGATGGCGGGATTTCTCGTCTGGGACACGGGCGGGATGATGCTCCTGGGGATGGCGCTGATGCGGCTCGGCGTGTTCACCGCCGCCCGGAGCACACGATTCTACGTCCGGTTGACCGCCCTGGGATACGGGATCGGCCTCCCGCTCGCCGGGGCGCTCGCCGCCGGCGCCGTCGCGGGCGACTTCGATCCCGTGCGGATGCGCCTGCTGTCGCTCGGTTACGATCTGAACCGGATCGCGGTGGCCATGGGGCACACCGGCGCCGTGCTCCTCCTCTGCCGCGCGGCGGCGACGGGCGCACCGTTCGTCCGGCGCTGGACGGCGCGCCTGGCCGCCGTGGGGCGCATGGCGCTGAGCAATTACATCGGCCAGACGATCCTCGGGACGCTGTTCTTTTACGGGTACGGGCTGGGGCTGTTCGGACGGCTGGAGCGCGCAGCGCTCTGGATCGTGGTGGTCGCGATCTGGTGCGTTCAGCTCGCGGTCTGCCCGATCTGGCTTCGGCGCTTCCGCTTCGGGCCGCTGGAGTGGCTGTGGCGCTCGCTGACCTACGGTCGGCCGCAGCCGATGCGGATCAGAAGATCTTGATCGTCTCGTTGGCGTTCACGAAGAGCACGTCCCGCAGGCCCGGGTGCGCCATGAGGGCCTTCTCGGGGGCCTCGAAGATCTCCCGCTGCGTCAGTCCGAGGACTGTCAGATCGGCCTGGGCGGAGCGGTTCTGGGTGGTGCGCTCGAAGGAGGATTCGTCGTCGTAGGTGACCGGCGTGATCCTCTGCGGCGAGATCGGCAGGCGGCCCTCGGTGATCACCTGGTTCACCTTCTCGGTCAGCTCCTTCACGGCGGCGGCCGGATAGCAG
>JBFGDZ010000232.1:0-4162 GCA_041580375.1 Candidatus Polarisedimenticolia bacterium | reverse complement strand
CGCCCGGTGCGAACCGTCCGCGCGCGCGCGGATCCCAGCGCCGCCCGGACGGCGCGTCGCATCACATCGACCGGCGCGTCCTCGCCCGTGAACAACCGAAACTGCGCAGCACCCTGCGCCACGAACATGTCGACTCCGCCGATGACGGCCGCGCCGCGATCCCGGGCGCGGCGCAGGAGGAGCGTTTCGGGCGGGTTGTAGACGATGTCGTAGACCCTGGAGGTTCTGACCCATCCTCCGTGCACCGGGCTGCGATCTGCGGCGGGAGCCATGCCCACCGACGTCGAGTTGATCAGCACGTCGCACCGATGTCCGCGGAGCCTGGTCCAGGGCAGATGCCGGGCCCCGAATTCGCGCGCCAGGGCACGCGCCCGCGCCGCGGTCCTGTTGAAGACGGTCACCTGCGCCCCGGCGCGGACCAGTCCGTACACCAGGGCGCGGGCGGCGCCGCCGGCGCCGAGCAGCGCCACCTTCGCGCCGTCCAGGGTCATGAGACCCCGCAACGGGTCGAGCGCGGCCTCCACGTCGGTGTTGAATCCCTCCAACCGGTTCCAGGTTTTCACGACCGTGTTGACCGCGCCCACGGCGCGCGCCACCGGATCGACCACGTCGAGATGGGCGACGATGCTCTCCTTGTGCGGGAGCGTCACGCTCAAGCCCGCGATCCGGAGCTCGGAGATCAGCGGGAGGAACTCCGCCACGCTTGTCGCCTCGAACGGCAGGTAGCGGTAGTCCAGGTCCCGGGCGGACAACGCCGCATTGTGCATCCGCGGGGAGAGCGAGTGGCCGACGGGCGAACCGAGGACTCCGAGGAGCTTGGTCTCCGGGCCGATCGTGTCGAACCGGTACAGGTCGAACAGATCCTCGAGCGGGATCTGCCCGGGGGCCGTGGGCTCCCCTCCCCGCGCCGGAGCGTAGATCGCGGCGGAGCCCCAGGACGGCGCCAGCACCCGGCTGGGGACCCCCTTCGGACCCATGCAGAACGCGATCAACGAGCCGGCCTCCGCGCTCCGGAGCAGATCGCGGATCCTCAGGTTATCGGACGCCGCATCGGCGAAGGTGACGATCTTCAGGAGGGCGCCTCCGCCGACCGAGGACATCCCGCTCCGGATCGCCTGCAGGTCGGCGGGGGTGGACTCCAGATCGTGATGAGAGAGGATCAGCCTGGAGCGCCAGCGCCGGTGCAGCAACGGGAGATCGTCGCTGCCGTACTCGAGATCGACGTACTCGACTCCCGCCTCGAGCGCCCGGCGCAGGAGCGGCTCCCGTTCCGCGGGTCGCGAGGCGCCTCCCTGCTTCCGGCTCCGAACGGTGATCAGCTTGGGCTTGCCGCGGGCCGCGAGGATCCGATCGAGGTCGAGATCGCGCACGGCGTCGAGACGGAGCTCGACCACGTCAGCGCGCGGATCGGCCTTCAGGTAGGCGCGGCGCAGCGCCTCGGTCGTTCCCGCCGCCACCACCTGGATGACGAGAGATCGGTTCCTGGCGGGTCCCCCCATCCCGGCGTCAGCGATCCGGGTCGGGACCGCGCGGGAAGAGGGCGGTGCTGAGGTACTTCTCCCCGCGGTCCGGCAGCAGGGTGACGATCGAGCCGGAGCGGATTCTCCGGGCGACCTCGATCGCCGCGAACAGGGCCGTGCCGGAGGAGATCCCGCCGAAGATCCCCTCCCGGCGGGCCAGATCCCGCGCCGCGCGGTAGGCGTCGTCGTCGCTGACGGTCATACGCTCATCGACGAGATCCCAGTCCATGATCGGAGGCAGCCGACTCTCGCTCATGTTGCGCAGCCCCTGCTGCGTGTGCTTCCGCTGCGGCTCCACGGAGACGACGCGGAGCCGCGGATTGAGCTCCTTCAGCCGCCGGGACATCCCCACCAGGGTGCCCGTCGTGCCCAGCGTCAGCACCAGCCAGTCGACGCGCCCCCCCGTCTGCTCCCAGACCTCCTCCGCCGTCCCCTCGTAGTGGGCCCGCACGTTGTCCGGGTTGACATACTGGCCGATCCGGAAGTACTTCCCCGGGCTCTCTTCGTAGAGGCGGTCCGCCAGATCCCAGGCCTCGTCGGAGCCTCCCTCCGCGCTCGTGAACGCGATCTCCGCTCCGAGCGCGCGGAGGATCTGGCGCCGCTCCACCGAGACCTTCTGCGCCATGGTGATGACGACCGGGTAGCCCTTGACAGCCGCGACCATCGCGATCCCGATCCCGGTGTTACCGCTGCTCGATTCGAGCAGGGTCATCCCCGGTTTCAGCTCCCCCCGCTCCTCGGCCGACTCGATGATCTTGAGGGCGATCCGCTCCTTGACGCTCCCCATCGGGTTGCATCCCTCCAGCTTGGCGTAGAGGTCGACGCCCGGCTCCGGGTTCAGGCGCCGGATGCGCACCAGCGGGGTATTGCCGACGCACTCGAGGATGCTGTCCAGGGGGCGGGATCGCTCGGACATGGCCGCGCCATTATAGCCTCGCGGACCCATTCGACGCTCCGATCGGGCCGCGCCGCCTCCCCTCCGGGCCGGTCCCGAAGTTGACACTGCCCGCGTCCCACGGTTACGATGACCGCGCGTCGGGCCGCTGTCGCGCCCGGCGCAACCGTCCCGACGGCCCCCCGGATGCGAATCGAACCCGGCAGCGGAGCATCCAAATCACCGCTGCGGGAGGAGACATGAGCGAGCAGGCGAGCGCGAAACTGACCAGCCACGCCCGTTCCGGCGGCTGAGCGGCCAAGCTCAGTCCGGTGGACCTGAGCGAGATCGTCAAGGAATTCGCGGGCGCGGCCAAGTCCGATCCGAACCTGATCGTCGGTTTCGACACCGGCGACGACGCGGGGGTGTACCGTCTGACCGACGACGTCGCCCTCGTGCAGACGGTCGACTACATCACGCCCGTCGTGGACGATCCCTACCTGTACGGCCAGGTGGCGGCCGCCAACTCGCTCTCGGACGTGTACGCGATGGGAGGCCGGCCGCTCACCGCGATGAACCTGTGCAACTTCCCGGGCCGGGGGATCGAGAAATCGGATCTGCGCCGCATCCTCGAGGGCGGCTACAGCAAGATCCGGGAAGCCGGGGCGACGCTCGTCGGCGGCCATACGGTGCGCGACGACGAGCTGAAATACGGGCTCTCCGTCACCGGGATCATCGATCCGAAGCGCGTCCTCACGAACACGGCCGCGCGGCCTGGCGACGCACTCGTCCTCACCAAGCCGATCGGCACCGGCGTCATCATCACCGGCTCCCGGCGCGGCGTCGCGTCCGAGGAGACCCTGCGGAAGGCGGTCGACTGGATGGCGACGCTCAACAAGGAGGCCTGCGAGGCGATGCTCGAGTTCGACCCGCACGCCTGCACCGACATCACCGGGTTCGGCTTCTCGGGCCACGCCGTCGGGATCGCGCGCGGCAGCAACGTCCGCCTGCGGGTGCGCTTCGAGGAGATCCCGAAGTATGAGGAGAGCCTGGACCTGATCGGCCAGGGCGTGGCGACCTCGGTCACCGCGTCCAACCTCCAGGTGGTGAAGGGGCTCCTGACCTTCTCCGGGACCTTCACCGAGGAGGAGACCTGGCTGATCGTCGACCCGCAGACCTCCGGCGGCTTGCTCGTCTCCCTCCCACCGGACGACGCCAAGAAGCTCGTCGAGCGCCTCCGCAAGGCGGGCAACGCCGCCGCCGCCGTCATCGGCGAGGTCGTGGAGGCGGACGGCAAGCCCGGGCTCGAGATCGTGCGGTAGCCGCATCCCGTTTTCGTGCGTTCTTTAGGCGCTCGAGCCGCGAGCGATGCGCGGGTCCCTCTCTTTGAGGACGTCGCGGTAAAGACGCGAGATTGCCTCGGCCCTCGCCGCGAACGAGAAGCGTTCGACCGCGACCGCCCGTGCGGCCTCCCCCACCCGGCGGCGCTCTTCGGGCCCGGACAGAAGACTTTCCAGGAGGCGCCCCACTCCGTCGGCGTCGTCCGGATCCGTGGCGATATACCCGCTCCGGCCGTGGTCGATCATCTCCGCCGTGATGCCGTCCAGCGAACTGACCACGCACGGCAATCCGGTCGCCATCGCCTCGAGGATCACGAGCCCGAGCCCCTCCTTCCGTGAGAGAAACACGAAGAGATCCGCCGCGGCCATGTGCTTCGCCACATCGTCGGTCCGGCCCGTGAGCCGTACGGTGCCCTTCAGTCCGGGCG
>JBFGDZ010000231.1:0-4183 GCA_041580375.1 Candidatus Polarisedimenticolia bacterium | reverse complement strand
CCACTGTCGGGTCGGCGCGACGGACTGCCCGAACGACGAGATCCTGCCGGGGGACACTTCTCCCCGCTCGTGCGTCGGCGGCTGCTCCTACGACACACCGCTGATTGGCGCGCGGGCCCTCAGCATCCCCAATTCGCTGCACATGGGGGCGCATTTCGATCCCGTCGATTCGTTGTTCGATACGACGCATCTCAGGGCGCTGCAGGCGTTCGTGTCGGCGCCCGTCGACTTGACGCCCGACCCGAGGCCCGGCGACCTGGAGCTCTCATTCTTCCAGATCGTGAATCTGATGGATAAGACGACGCATGGAGCTTTCCTCGGCATCGAGTGCGCCGACTGCGCCGATGTCCAGATCCAGACCGACGGCAACCCCGATCCCGCCGTCGATGAGTGGGGCCTCTGGGACAAGCTCGTGCCGTTCCAGAACGTCTATGACGCCATCCCGTCCGATCTCACCTTCGGCGGATACTATTGCCTGTTCACGCCGGCGGACGCGGCGCCGCAGGAACCCGCGGGAGTGTACGAGACGATGTGCGCCCCGGAGGGAGCCTGGTCTCACTGCGGAAGCACGAGGGGGACGGATCCCACGAAGACGGGTGATTGCCCCGGACCCGGGTTCCTCGATCCGTCCGGTCAAGGGGTCTGGGTGCAGAGCAGGTTCGACCTGACGCCTTACAAGGGCGGGAGGATCCGTATCCGCTGGATCGGAGCCAGCTGGGTGTTCAACCAGAACGCGTCGTCGTATTTCGAGTACGGGGCCGGCTGGGAGGGCCTGGGCACGGACGACGGATGGTGGCTGGACGACATCCGGATCACCGGCACGCTCGGGAATCAGCTCGCCATCGCCCCCGACCCCAAACCGCCGGCATCCGGAACGTGTTCCGCCGTCGCCTGCGATCCCTCGGTCGGCGACGGCGGCACCGAGGCGGTGATCGGGGTGACCGACATCGACGGCAACCTCATCGACGGCATCGGCGGCGTCGCCGCGGCCGGGCAGACGATCCGGATCAGCGCGGCCGGGTCCTCCCTGCCCGGCGGCTGCGTCGATGGGGGGCCGGAGTTCCTGTTCGAGCGGGACGGAGTCGCTCTGCAGGGCTGGTCCACCGACCTCGCCCTCTACGACGATCCGAGCGCCGATGCGATCTACACGGTCCGCGCGCGCTGCAGTGCGGATCCCTCGTGCACCAGCCAGACCGGAGCATCGATCGCGGTCGCGGTCTTCAGCGCCGACGGCGCGAATATCCGGATGTCCGCCGAACGCGACCGGGTGACCGGCGTCACGACCGTCTCATGGACCTCGCGGCCGCAGATCGCGGGGCTCTCCGGCTATGATCTTTACACGGGGGCGATCCGCGGTGCCGGAGATCCGCTGGCGGCGATGCTCGCCAGTGTGGCGTGCCTCGCGGGCGATATCCCTCAACCGCCCGGCCCGCCGGGCGAGCCCCTCGCCGTCGAGGATCCGGGCGCACTCCAGGAAGGGGAGATCGCTTTCTACGTCGCCGGTCATAACCCGACCGCTCCCGGCGAAGTCGCGAAGCTCGGCCTGCGATCGGACGGCACCCTCCGGCCCGAGCCGCCCATCCCCTGTCCTTGATCGGCGCGGACGAGGCTCTCCACGGACGATGAACTCGCGGATTCGTTGCGATCCACCGACATGTTTTGCAACCGGCCGGGATCTTGGTAAGATTCCCCCGCCTCAGCACCCGCATGGCCGATGGAGAGGTACCGAAGTGGTCGCAACGGGCCCGCCTCGAAAGCGGGTTGGGGACTAAACCTCCCCACGTGGGTTCGAATCCCACCCTCTCCGCCATCCGCATCTCATCGTTGCTTCCCGAGATATTTGCCGAACCAGTCGAGATAGCGCTCGAGGCGATCGCGCTCGTAGGACGGGACCGTGAGCGAGTGGTACTGGTCCGGGTAGATGATCAGGCGGGTGTCGACCCCGAGGCTCCTGAGCGCCTGGTACATCTGCTCGGAGTGCAGGAGCGGAACGTTGAAGTCCTTCTCGCCGCAGAGGAAGAGCGTGGGTGTTTTGATCTTGTCGGCCTCGTAGAAGGGGAAGGAGTTGTGCCTGTAGGCGTCGAAGTTCCGCCACGGCACGCCGATCTCCTTCTCCCACAGGCGGATGTACTGGTCGGTGCCGTACGAGGCGAACATGTTCGACTCGCTCGCGCCGCTCACCGCCGCCTTGAAGCGCGTGTCCTGGGCGATGACGTAGTTGGTGAGCATCCCGCCGTAACTCCAGCCCGTGACGCCGAGGCGCCGCGGGTCGGCGACGCCCTGCGCGACGGCGTGATCCACGGCGGCCAGCGCGTCCTTCCCGTCCTCCCGTCCCCAGTTGGCCCAGATCGCCCTCTGGAACGCCTCGCCCCGCCCGCTGCTGCCGCGGGGGTTGGGCGCGATGACGACGTAGCCGCGCGCCGCGAACAGCTGCGACTCGAAGTCGAACTCGTGGGCGAACTGCCCGACCGGTCCGCCGTGCAGCGTGAGGATGGCCGGGTACCGCCGGCCGGACCGGTAGTCCGGCGGCTTGACGAGAAACCCGCCGATCTCGGTGCCATCGAAGCTCTTGAACCGGATCTCCTCGACCGCGCCGGGGCGCCGCCGCTCGAGGAGCCGGGCATTCTGCCGCGACAGGGGCCGCGCGCGCTCCTCCTCGAGCGCGAAGACCTCGTACGGCTCGTGCGGCGTGCTGCGCAGCAACGCCACGCGCCCGCGCGGACCGAACGCGAGATCGCTGACGTGGTGACGGCCGGCCATCAGAATACGTGCCTCGCCGCCCGAGGCGTGGACCTCGGCCACGTGCGTCGAGCCGTCCTCCTCCAGCAGGAATCGGACGCGGGAGCCGTCGGCCGACCAGCCGGGCGCCCAGACGTTGCGGTCCAGATCGCCCAGCGGCAGGACCGGCTCCCCTCCCGCCGCCGGGATCACCGCCAGATGCTGGACGGAGTAATAGTCGAGTTCCGGCGCGCCGCTGCGCAGGTACGCGATGCGCGTGCCATCCGGGCTCCAGGCCGGCCGGCTGTCCCAGTAGTGGACGCCGTCGGCCCCCTCGAAGGTCGTCAGCCTCCGCGGAGCCGCCCCCGGCTTCGGCTCGATGACGTACAGGTCCCAGTTGTCGTGCCGGTCGGGATCGCCGCCGCGCTTGCTGACGAAGGCGATCCGGTCCCCGCCCGGCGACCAGGCGGGGAAGCGCTCCTCGAACCGGCCGGGCGTCAGGAGCGTGTGCGCGCGCGCTTCCACATCGAACAGGTAGAGGTGAGAGTACCGATCCACGAGGTATCCGTCGACGTCCTGCTTGAAGTGGAACCGGTCGATGACGATCGGCGGCGGATGCGGGCCCTCCCGCTTCGGCTCCGGATCGGCGGCGATCAGCGCGAGGCGGCGGCCGTCGGGCGACCAGACGTGATCGGAGATCCCGCCCGGCAGATCGGTGATCCGCTCCGCCTCCCCGCCCGCGCGGCTCATGACGAAAACCTGATCGGTCCCCGGCTCGTATCCGCGGCTCGAGAGGAACGAGATGAAGCGGCCGTCCGGGCTGAAGCGCGGCGCGTGCTCCGACTCGTCGCTCGACGTCAGCCGCACGGTGCGCGCACCGTCCCAGGAGGTCATGTAGACGTCGCTGTCGGACCGGTCCTTCTTCCGGTCGACGCGCGTCACCGTGTAGGCGACCCACTCGCCGTCGGGAGCGATCTGCGGCTCGCTGACCTCCAGGAGCGCATCGAGGTCGTCGATCGTGAACGGCTTGCGCTCGGCCGCCCGCGCCCCCTCGTTCCAAAATGACGACGCCACCAGGATGAGGATCGATACGGCGAGAGCGCGCGATGGTCTCATGGGTCCCCCACGGACGGGACGCGCGCCGGCGCGCGTCCCGCGAATGCTCCGGACGGATCCCCGGAACGCCGGCGGGGCCGCCTCATGCGTTGATCGGAGGAGCGGAGCGTAGCGGCGCCGGGCCGCCTGCGTCAAGTGCGGGCGAGACGATCGAGTTCGTCGTCGAACGCCCCGACGCGGGCGTCCCACGCATACCGCTCCATCGATGCCGCCAGGTCCGCCCGTGTCCGCCTCATCCGCGCGGGCTCCGCCAGCAGGGCGCACAGCCGCTCCGCGAGATCGTCGTCGCTCCCGTACAGGCAGGCGGCGTGAAACGACGGCTTCAGGATCTCCGGATAGGCCAGGCGGT
>JBFGDZ010000230.1:0-4191 GCA_041580375.1 Candidatus Polarisedimenticolia bacterium | reverse complement strand
TCGCGGCGAGGGCCCCGTCGGCCTGGAGGAGGCCGGCGCCGACCGGGTCGCAGGGCGTCCCGAAGCAGTTGTCGTCCCACCGGACCGTCGCCTGCCCCCATGGAAAGAGGACGCCCGTGCGCAAATCCACCGGCCGCATCGGAAGCGCCGTGGACTTGAGGATCGACTCGACCTCCGCCTGCGTCAGCGCCGCATTCTTCTCCAGCATCAGGGCCGCGACCCCGGCCGTCAACGGCGAGGCGAAGCTGGTGCCGAACAGGAATGACGGTGTGGCGTGCGGACCCGCCCCGTACGGGGCGACCGTGTACGACCCCGGAGCCAGCACGTCGAGCTCCTGTGGATACCCCGGGAAGAGATCGATCCCCGCCGCGCGGGAGCTGAACCAGGTCACGTAGGCCTCGGCGCTCTCGAGCGGATCGCCCTGCGGGTCGGGGTCGAAGCCCACATCCTCCGTCCACCAGAACCCGTCGTCCGGCTCCTCTCCCGCGCTGGAACGGAACTGCCGCGTCCAGCCGACGGCGCCGGCGGATATCATCTCGGGGTAGGCTGCGGGCCAGCCCATGAAGAACTCCCCCTCATTGCCCGCCGAGGAGACGAGGATGACTCCCGCCGCGATCGCGTCCTCGATCGCCCGCTTCTCGAATGTGGTGACGTAGTTCCCGCCGAGGCTCATATTGATCACGACCGGACCGATCGTCCCCTCGCGTTTGAGACGGACGACGTACTCGATCGCCGCGATCTCCTGCGAGGTCCAGGTCCAGCCGGCGTTGTTGAGGGCCTTGAGCGGGATGATTCTGGCATCGGGTGCGACACCGTCCACGACCTGCCCGTCGGTCTTGAAGCCGATGATGTGCGACGCCACCGCCATCCCGTGCCCGTCGGTATCGCGCTCCCAGTGGTTCTTCGGATCGGGGGAATGGGCCCCCTCGCCGACTCCCTGTTCGGCCAACGCCCCGCCGCCCAGGAACGACCGGGCGAGCCCGGTCTCCACGCGCTCCTCGATCAGGAAATCACGCCAGTTCTTCGGCAGTCCGGTATCGATGACGGCGACATGGACGCCGGCTCCGGTGTAGGCGACCTCGCGGGAGTCGGGGTCGCCGATGACGCCGCTCTCCTCGACGTCGACCGCATCGATGAGATCCCGGTCCCAGGATCCGATCGCGGTGGCATGACGCCGCCGGTCGGGCTCGAGCCGGGCCACGAAAGGCAGCGCGTCGATCGCCGGGCGGCTTCCCTGCTTCGGGGTGAGCGCCACCAGCCGGCGGCTCTCGATCCAGTTGTGCACGACCGCGTATTCCTCGAGCTCGTCGATGACCGCCGGGGTGATGTCCGTGTCGAGCGCCACCAGGAAGCGCTGCGAGCCGTCCGGTTTCGCGCCGGCATCGAGCGGCGCCGAAAACGTCAGGACGAACGTCGTCAGGCCGGATAGAAGCCGGCACGCGAGACGACCGGGATCTCCGGCATTGTTGAGTTGTCTTCGCATCACCGGAGCGAGAGAATCGGTCGGACTTAAGAGCCGGCCGCGGGACGGCACGACGACGTGTTGAGCCCGGCCCCGAGATTGGAACTCTCCACCTTCTCGCAGCGACACACGCCGTTCGGGTTTCTGAAGTTGTTTCCCCAGTTTCCGGGCGAGAGGAAAGTGGACCCGCGCCCCATGGCAGACGATCCGCCGCGCGAGGCGGCGCCGGGGGTGCCCGCCACCCCCGCTCCAGTGGCCACGGAAGAGTTGAACCTGGCAAAACATCTCTCGCAGGGAACGTATCCCTTGGCGAGAGCCCCGGCCAATGTCTTCTCGTGACCTCGACCCCGGACATCGCCGCTTCCGGCCTTGTGGAAGACAACCCCGGGCCGCGAGACGACGACGATCGCATCATCACCCCGGCTCAGCTCGGGCGCGAGGATCGCCACAGCCGGAAGAATGCAGACGATTAGTGCGACTCTCAACCATCCTGACGTGTTCATAGGGTGCTCCCCCGCAGGGCACAGGCGACACGATCCGTATAACACCACGCGTGCTGGTTGTCAAAAGTCGCGGTCCATCAAGAGGGATGAGCCGGATGAGAACGTCGGGCCGGTGCGGATCGTCCGGGGCGCGCGGCCTCAGCGCCGGTCGGTGCCGTGATGCGCCCGCGTCCCGTGAGGCCGGCCCGGCCCCCCGAGAAACCGCGCGCCGACCAGCTCGTGTCGCGTCGGGGCCATCGCTCCGCTCCACCACGCGCAGCCGAGTGACTGCGCGCCGCCCGCGGGGACGACGACGGGGAACGACTGGCTCAAAGACCCGCTGAATAGCACCTGGGTCGTGCGGACCTCGGCCACGACGTGAGTATTGCAGGAGTTGCGCAGTTCAACGAGCCTCGCGCAGCCGGGAGATCCGAGGAAGGCCGACCGGGACTCCAGTCGCAGGCAGGCCCTCGCCTGGGCGCGATCGGCGGGCCCCCCCGCGAAAAAACTCCCGGTCGCCGTCGCGAGCACGACGAGCGGACTGAGGATAGCGGTTCGATTCCTGGTTCTGGATCGCATCGGGTCTCCTTCCCTCGCGGATGATGCCGTCCGGCGCGGTTCGCGCAGCGGACCGTTCCGACGTTCCCGTCCGCAAGAAGTGTTCCAGATCCCGGCGACCGCGGAAGGCTCCCGATCCGGCGCCATCCACACCCATCGACCCTGAAAGCGCGGCGGATGACCGCCGCACCGTCCTCAGTGGATGGCGGCAGCCGTCCTCGGCCCGCCACACAATCCCGCTCTGGTGGGAGGGTGGGAGGTTTCACGAGGGCTGAGAGTAAGGACGTGGCGGTGGCGCGAGCCGCGGATGGCAGGCGGACGCGCGGCCTACCAGCGTCCGGTGGGGCCGTCCAGTTCGGCGCGGGGCAGGTGGATGGGAAAGCGCTCGCGGATCCGGTCGTCCACTTTTCTGTCGATGTGGGTCGGGAAATACCCTCTCAGGATCTCCCTCACGCGCTCGTGGGCCCTGTCCGTCGTCTCGGTCGAGCCCTTCTTCTCCCACTGCTCGGGACTGAGGCGATCGCCGATCTGCGGATAGAGGTACTCGGTCTTCATCAGCGAGAGGGTCTGGCGCTCGCCCAGGAAGTGGCCGGCTCCGCGCACGACGTTCTCCACCACGTGCGTCGAGAGCGTCTCGTCCGTGACCTCGATCCCCCGGACGGTGCGGTTGATGGCGCCGATCATCTCGTTGTCGACGAGGAAGCTCTCGAGCGAGTTGCCCAGCAGGCTGCCGAGCATGCTGGCGCTCTCGTAGATCATGTTCGCGCCGGCCGCGGCCGCGAGGGTCAGTGTCATGCCCTTCTCGTATCCGGCCTGCATGTCCGGGAGCTTCGAGTCGGTCATGCCGGCGGCGATGCCCGAGGGCAGCCCCATGTAGTTGACGATCTGGGCGGCGGCCGCCATCAGCACCGCCTCCTCGCCGCTCCCCCCGGTCATCGATCCGGTGCGGAGGTCGGAGACGAG
Organism: Candidatus Polarisedimenticolia bacterium; assembly: GCA_041580375.1. GTDB lineage: Bacteria > Acidobacteriota > Polarisedimenticolia > Gp22-AA2 > Gp22-AA2 > JAPUIN01. The sequence goes on along the minus strand of JBFGDZ010000230.1, from coordinate 726 downwards.
CGGCCAGAGACCCACGACGGACGGGTGGCCGGGCTTGAGCAGGTTGACCGCCGCCAGACCGGACAGGCACTCGGCCAGGCCCTGCACCAGCGCCCCCGCGAGCGCCGTCGGGGCGGTCGCGCCCGCCTGGCCCGCCGACAGGATGAGCGGCGTCATCCCGCAGCGCACCTCCGCGACCATGCACTCGCAGGAGTCCCCCGCGAAGCGCATCGGCGGGACGACGAAGGTGTTGTACCCCTGGCAGAACGGTCGATCGCGAAACGCGCCTTTCCGGCCCAGGGCCATGTCGAACATCTCCACCGTCTCGTACACGTGCTCCGGCTGGAAGAACGCCGTGCCGATCGGCTTGTCGGTCGCCATCATGCAGGCGTAGGCGGTGTTGATGTCGAGATCGCGGACCTCCTCGATGTCGCGGGCGACGACCGGGCGGCCGAACAGGTGGATGTGCTCCGAATGATGGCCGAGACGCGCCAGATCGTAGAGATCGATCAGTCGCGAGGGCCTGTATTTGCGCGTCTTCGGGTCGAGCATCATGAGCGCCGCCCCGGCCGTCCCGAAGTGCACTCGCTCGCCGGACAGCTCGAGGTCGTATTTCGGATCGAATCCGTAGACCGTCACCCGCCTGGCCGCTCTGGCGACGCAATCCTCGACGAGCGAACGGGGGTAGCGGAGCCGTCCGTCCTCGTCGACCCGGCCGCCGGCGCCGGTCACGAGGTCCACGAAGGT
>JBFGDZ010000229.1:0-4235 GCA_041580375.1 Candidatus Polarisedimenticolia bacterium | reverse complement strand
GCGGTGGAGATCGCGGACGTCGTCACCGGCGCGCCGGGGCTCGTGCCGCTGGCGGGTCCGGCGAACCGGCAGGGGCGCATCGCGGCCGATTCGATCTATGGGAGGCCCGCCCGCTTCCGCGGCGTGCAGGGGACGGCCGTCTGCGGCGTCTTCGACCTCACGGTGGCGATGACCGGGGCGGGCGAGAAGGCCCTCGGGAGGGCCGGCCTCACGGACTGCGAGGCGATCTACCTGCACCCGGGCCACCACGTCGGCTACTTTCCGGGCGCGCGGCCGATCCACATGAAGATCATCTTCCGCAGGCCGGACGGACTCATCCTGGGGGCTCAGGCGGTCGGCGAGGAAGGGGTGGCCAGGCGCATCGACGTGATCGCGATCGCCATCCAGAAGAAGGCCACCGTCTTCGATCTGGAGGAAGCGGAGCTGTGCTACGCGCCGCAGTTCGGCGCCGCCAAGGACCCGATCAACATCGCGGGGATGATCGCCGGTAACGTCCTGCGCGGGGACATGCCGGTCGCGCGCTGGCAGGATCTCGACGAGGGCGGCGCGCGGATCCTGGATGTCCGCGGCGAATCGGAGTTCGCGGCCGGGCACGTGCCGGGGGCGGTGAACGTCCCGCTGGAGACCCTGCGGGCGCGGCTGGACGAGCTGCCCGCGGACCGCGACCTCTGGCTGTACTGCGGCGTCGGCCAGCGCTCGTATTACGCCACCCGCGCGCTCCTGCAGCGCGGTCTGCGCGTCCGGAACCTGCCGGGCGGGTACGAGACCTACCGCGCTTTCCGCTCGCTCCGGGGCCGGGACTGACGCATGGCGCCCGAGCGGCCCGGGCCGAGAGTCCTCGCATGACGATCGATCGGGCGCGCCGGATCGCCTACTTCTCCATGGAGATCGCGCTCGACGAGGCGATCCCCACCTACAGCGGCGGTCTCGGGATCCTGGCCGGTGACACCGTCCGCGCGGCCGCCGACCTGCGGCTCCCGATGATCGCGATGAGCCTCATCCACCGCAAGGGGTACTTCCACCAGCGCGTCGACGAGGCCGGCGTCCAGAGCGAGGCGGCGGCGGAGTGGGAGGCCGGCGCTCTCCTCGAGCCGGGCTCGGAGCGCGTCTCGGTCACCCTGGAAGGGCGCGAGGTGCAGCTGCGCGCCTGGCGCTACGACGTTCCGGGCACCGGCGGCTACAGCGTGCCGGTCTACCTGCTGGACGCCGACCTGGAGGAGAACGACGCGAACGCCCGGACGCTCACGGACCAACTGTACGGCGGCGACGCGCGGTACCGCCTCTGCCAGGAGGCGATCCTCGGCATCGGCGGGGTCCGGATGCTCCGCGCCATGGGGTATTCGCGGCTCGAGCGCTTCCACATGAACGAGGGCCACGCGAGCCTGCTGACCCTCGAGCTGCTGGACGAGCGGATCCACCGCAACGGACGGCTGACGTCGAAGGACATCGATTCGGTTCGCAGGCGCTGCGTCTTCACGACGCACACGCCCGTGGCGGCCGGGCACGATCAGTTCCCGCTGGACATGGCCACGAGCATCCTCGGCCCGCGTCCCCTCTTCGAGCGGGAGGAGTTCAGGAAATTCTTCTGCTGCGACGGGACGCTCAACATGACGTTCATCGCGCTCAACCTGAGCCGGTACGTCAACGGCGTGGCGAAGAAGCACGGCGAGATCTCACGCTCCATGTTCCCCGGCTACGCGATCGACTCCGTGACGAACGGGATCCACTGCCCGACCTGGGCGTCCCCGCCGTTCCGCTCGCTGTTCGACGAGCAGATCCCGGGGTGGAAGGAGGACAACTTCGCCCTGCGCAACATCGTGAAGGTCCCGACCGAGGAGATCTGGAACGCGCACAAGAAGGCGAAGCGGAGCCTGCTGGCCCACGTGAACCAGGCCACCGGCGCCGGGATGGACATCGAGCATTTCACCATCGGCTTCGCCAGGAGGTTCACGGCGTACAAGCGTCCCGACCTCCTGTTCCGCGACGTGGATCGACTGCGCGCGATCGCCGGGGAGGTCGGCCCCATCCAGATCCTCTATGCGGGCAAGGCGCATCCCCGTGACGGGGGCGGCAAGGATCTGATCCGGAAGGTCATCCAGACCGGCCGCGGGCTGGGGCCCCCGATCGGATTCGCCTATCTGCAGAACTATGACCTCGAAAGCGCGCGACTCCTCGTCGCGGGGGTCGACCTCTGGCTGAACACGCCCCAGCCGCCCCTGGAGGCCTCGGGAACGAGCGGCATGAAAGCCGCCCTCAACGGGGTTCCGAGCCTGAGCGTCCTGGACGGGTGGTGGATCGAGGGTCACGTCGAGGGCGTCACGGGCTGGGCTCTCGATCCCGGCGGAGACACCCTGTACGACCGGCTCCGCGAGATCGCCGGGCTCTACTACGGCGACCGGCCCCGCTTCACGCAGGTCATGCGCGGCGCGGTCGCCCACAACGCGTCGTTCTTCAACACGCAGCGGATGCTGCAGCAGTACGTGCTGCGCGCCTATTTCTGAGGCCGCGGGCAGGAGGGGGGATCCCGCCGGCCTCACCTAGACGCTCCGCCGCCCCCTGCCGTAGATAGGGCGTCGCCGCCACGCGGCGCGGGGTCGGGCGCCATGCTAGACTGGGCGCCGCCCGGGAGGACCCGCTCATGCGACCGAGACGCATCCGCGACCGGAGGCCGTTCGACGCCGGATTCACGCTCGTCGAGCTGCTGATCGTCGTGACCATCATCGGCATCATCGCCGCGCTCGCCATTCCCCAGCTTCAGAACGCGATGGACCGGGCGAAGCAGAAGGCGACGATGGCGGACATGCGGACCATCGGCCAGGGTCTCGAGATGTACTCCACCGACAACAACGTCTACCCCCGGGGCCTGAACGACGCCGACGCCGGTGCCGTCAGCGGCTTCCTGACGCCTCTCTACCTGCAGAAGGTCCCGTCGACGGACGCGTGGCAGAACCCCTGGCACATCGACACCAACGCGACCGGCACCGTCTACACCATCACCAGCTACGGGAAGGACGGCGCGCCGGGACCGGACACGGGCGGCCCGATGAGCGGCTTCACCTGCGACATCATCTACACGAACAGCGCGTTCTACCAGTGGCCCGAGGGCGCCCAGCAGTAGCGCGCGCCGGACCCCGCCGGCCCTCCGGCGCCCCCGCCTCCCGATCGTCGCCCGATTTCGCTTGACAGGCCTCCATTTGCGTCGAATCGTCTACAATGCTCTTGCGCCGATAGCTGCTCTGTTTCTGAAGAATCGACGGTCCATACCTCGGGGGGTCGAGGACAGTCGTGCCGTTCCGCGTCAGGCTTGCCGCACCCGGCGACGCTCAAAAGGTGCTACCTCCGGGACAGAGAGATCGCTCCGGTTTCTGGTATCCGCTGGGGTACACGGACCCCAGGTCGATGATCCGCAGGCGCGGACGGAGATCCAGAAACTTGGAGGACGCGAGACCGATCCGTGTCTCGCCGCCGAAGGGGACTCAGTAACCGGCCCGCGGGCACCCCGGTGGGCGCCCCTCGGCTCCGGGAACGCCTTCGGTTGCGCCCGCTCTCGGCCGGGTCGCGGGCCCCACTCCCATGCCGCCTTGACGAGGCGGGCCCCAAAGCCTCAGAGCGATCCGGAGCCCGGATCGTCCTCCACGAGGGCGCCCCGCACGATCAGGCGATTCGGGGCGGGTCCCACGTGGTTGAAGGGATAGCAGGTGATGAGCGTGAGGATCGGGTCCTCGGAGGGATCGAGGGGGGACGTGTCGGTTTTGTGCACGATGTCGATGCTGCTCACGCGGTAGAGCGCCGGACCCGATTCACCCCGGACCTCGACCTCGTCTCCGACCTCCAGCTTGCCCAGCCTCCGGAACGGGCCGTCCCGGTGGCCGGCGATGATGCAGTTGTCGTTCTCCCCCGGAAGCGCGCTTCCCGTCATGTGACCCGGGCCTAAACGCAGGGTGTCGTCGTCGGTTCCCGCCGCGACGACGATGTCGATCCCGACCGTGGGAATCAAAAGCCGGGCCACGGGGCTGCGGCGGACCGATGCGGGCCGGGCCGGCGCTCGAGCCCGCCGGCTCGTGTTGCGTTCGTTGCGCGGCGGCGCCGGGACCACCCGGGAGCCGGCGGCGCGGGTCGCCGCCCCGGCGGGCAGCACGCCGGCGGTTGGACCGGCCGCCGCGGCCGTGCTGGCCGCGGCGGACCGGTCACTCGTCTCGAGTCGGTCGGTCGTTCCCGCGGCGGGCGGGAACGCG
>JBFGDZ010000228.1:0-4251 GCA_041580375.1 Candidatus Polarisedimenticolia bacterium | reverse complement strand
GCGTCGATCGGTGACGCGTCCGACCGCTTCTGCACCGGTTGGGGAGCGCCGAAGGTCCGGGGGCGTTGTTCGAGATCCATGATGCGAAACGAACCTGTACCTTTCCGTGAAGATTGATCGAGAGAGCTCCGCTTCGATGCTTCGAGACTAACAGACGCGCGAAGCGACGGTCAAGGCGAGCGCCTCACGGCCGGGCGGCTCGCGCGGCGGGCGGCGGAGACTCGCGCGGGGCGAGCGTCGCCTTCAGCGGGCGGCCGCAGCGCGGGCAGGCGGGATCCTGCCGCTTCGTTTTCGGAGAGATGCGCATCCGGACGCCGCACGCGCACGAGAGGAGCAGCAGGCCCGCGAGGCGCCCCAGCAGGGCGTCGGTCTCTCGGATGCGGTCGAGCAGCTCGCGCTTCGAGTCCTCCGGGCTCATCGGCGCGCGGGCCGGCAGCCGGCCGTCCGAGGCGAGTGTGCGCTCGCCGAGGCATTGCGATCCGCGCGCGCGGCGGAACGCGTTCTCATAGTCGGCGAAGCCGCAGCCCCCCGCCATGCCGTTCAGGACCCGGATCCGATCCTCGGTCGGCGGGTGGGTCGAGAAGAGTCCGCGGCCCGCTGCGCCCCGCAGCGGGTTGACGATGTACATGGGGGCGAGCACGCGGTTCGCCGAGCGCGCACGGCGCGCTCCCTCGGCGATCTTCCCGAGCGCTGCGGCGAGCCCCTGCGGGTAGCGCGTGAAGCGGGCCGACGAGGCGTCGGCGAGGTACTCGCGGCGCCTGGAGCAGGCCAGGTAGAGCATGCGGGCGAGGAAGGGCGCCAGGATGGCGGCGAGGATGCCGGCGAGGACGATCACCATCTGCGCGCGCGGATCCACGCGGGACGAGCGCCGGCGTCCGCCCCCGTACCAGAACGAGCGCAGGAAGATCTCGGCGATGATGGTGATACTCGTCAGCAGGACCGCCGCCACCGTCATGAACCGCACGTCGAGGTTCCGGATGTGTCCGATCTCGTGGGCGACGACGCCCTGCAGCTCGTCGCGGCTGAGCCGCTTCAGCAGCCCCTCGGTCACGGCGAGGATCGCGCGATCCGGCCGGGGACCGGCGGCGAACGCGTTCAGGGACGGGTCCTCGATGATGTAGATCTTCGGCATCGTGCCGAGGCCGGACGCGATCGCCATCTCCTCGACGACGTTCCACAGGCGCGGCGCGTCCTCCTTCCGGATCGGCCTCGCCCCCGTGCCGAGGAGAATCATCTTCTCGCCGGCTCCGAACGCGACGAGAAGGAGGATGATCCACAGGCCGAGAGCCGCGACGGCCCCGAAGGCGCCGCCGTCGCCCGGAGCCCAGATCGATCCGACGAGGGAGCCGAGCAGGACGAGCAGTCCCCCCATCAGCCCGATGAGGAACAGGGATCGCCTGTGATTACTGCGGATGGCCTCCCACACGGCGCGGCGTCAGAAGGCGACGCGGGGCACTTCGCGGGCGGCCTGATCCTGGATCTCGAAGAACTCCTCCCCCTTGAAGTTGAACATGCCCGCGATGATGTTGGGAGGAAAGCTCTGGATCCTCGTGTTGTAGGTCATGACGGAGTCGTTGTAGTGCTGGCGGGCGAAGCCGATCCGGTTTTCGGTCGAGCTGAGCTCCTCCTGCAGCGACAGGAAGTTCTGGTTCGCCTTCAGGTCCGGGTACTGCTCCACGACCACCATCAGGCGGCCCAGGGCGCCGCTGAGATCCATCTCCGCCTGCGACTGCGCCTGGACGCCGCTCGCCTGCACGGCCTGGTTGCGCGCGCGGACGACGTTCTCCAGGGTCGTCTTCTCATGTCCCGCGTACCCCTTCACGGTCTCGACCAGGTTGGGGATGAGATCGTGGCGCCGCTTCAGCTGCACGTCGATCTGCGACCAGGCGTTCCTGACCTGGTTGCGCAGACGGACCAGCCCGTTGAACATGCCGACCACCCACCCGACGATCGCGACGATCACCACCAGCAGAACGATCCATCCCATGTCAGCTCTCCTTACCGGAGGGGTTCAACTCGTTCCGGAAGACTTCCGTGAAGAAGCGGACGACGCCCGCGTCGGCTCCGCCCTGAAAGGACGCGACGATCCGCTCCATCTCTCCTCGATCCAGCCAGAGACCGTGCGCCCGCCGGCAGCGATCGATCTCGATCGGGCTCTCGGCCTCGAGCGGGACGACCTCCATCCGCCTCCGGCATCGGGGGCAGCGGCGCCGGTCGCGGCGGATCGGCCGCGTGCTGTCCAGCGCGCCGCGAATCGCTCCGGCCTCTGCGCCTGCGCGCTCGGCCAGCAGTTCCAACTCGCCGGAGTCGAGCCACGTCCCGTGGCACTCCAGACAGAGATCGACCTCCACCCCCTCGAACTCGACGATGGCCAGCGGCTCTCCGCAGTCCGGACACATCGCTCCTCCGTCGGTCAGGCTCCGCCGGCGACGGGATCCCGTCCGGCCCCCGCGCGCCCGGAGTCGTCCGGGCCGGCGCCGGGTCCGGTGACGAGGCTGACCGCGACGACGAGGGCGGCGCTGATCAGGACCGCGGCGGCCTTCAGGTCCAGCATGTCGCCCAGGTCCGGCGTGTTCTTCCAGATCACCGTCGCCGCCATGCCGCCGATCATACCCGCCAGGGCCCCCGTGCGGGTCGTCCGGCGCCACCAGAGCGACAGCAGCAGCGGCGGGCCGAAGGATGCGCCGAGCCCGGTCCAGGCGTAGGCGACCATCCCGTCGATGAGCTCCGAGCCCATGAGCGCCAGAAGCGCCAGGATGAACGCGACCGCCGCCAGCAGGACGGTCGCCAGACGCGACAGGACGACGAGGCGGCCCGCCGGGGCCGCGCGCGGCCGGACGAGGCGCACGTAGATGTCCTCGATCAGAGTCGAGGTGGCGACGAGAAGTTGACTGTCGGCCGTCGACATCATCGCGGCGGTCGCCCCGGCGATCATCAGTCCGGCGATCCACCCCGGCACGAGCGCCTTCGCCAGAAGAGGCATCACCTGCTCCGGGTCGGCGAGGTCGGGGCCGAGCACCGCCACGCCCATGATGCCGATGAGCGGCGCCCCCCAGTACGACAGCAGCACCCATCCCATGGCGATCAGCCCGCCGCGGCGCAGCTCGGTGGTGCGGCGGATCGCCATGTACCGCGTCAGAAGGTGCGGCTGTCCCAGGTAACCGAAGCCCCACGACAGGCCGCCGACGACGACGCCGAACAGGAACGCGTGTCCCACCTTGCCGCCGCTCATGCTGAGGAAGTCGGGTCCGCGAACGGCGAGGCGATCCAGCAGCGCCGCCGGTCCGCCCACGGCGACGAGCCCGGCCACCGGCAGGACGACGGCGACGAGGCTCATCAGGAGCCCCTGGATCAGATCCGTCCAGGCGACGGCGAGAAAGCCGCCCATGAGGGTGTAGAAGACGACGACCGCGGCGCCGATCACGATCCCCCAGACCGCGGGGATCCCGAACGTGGCGTTCAGGATCTTGCCGGCGCCGTGCAGCTGCGCCGCCACGTAGGCCGTGTAGAAGAAGAGGATGACGACCATCGATACGATGCGCAGGAGGCGCGTGCGATCGCCGAACCGCAGCTCGAAATAGTCCGGGAGCGTCAGGGCGCCCAGGCGCGCCGTCTCCCGGCGCAGCGGGATGGCGATGAAGGTCCAGGAGACGAGGATGCCGCACGCGATGCCGATGACCGACCAGTACTCGGTGAAACCGAGGCCGTAGGCGGCCCCGGGCAGTCCGAGGAGAAACCACGCCGACTCGCCCGAGGCGCGCTCCGAGATCGCCGCGACGAGCGGGCCCAGGCGCCGCCCGCCCAGAACGAAGTCGTCCAGGGTGCGCATGTACCGGTAGGCCACCAGGCCGACGCCGAGCATGACGGCCAGGTACAGCAGGAGACCAACGAGGATCGACGGATCCGCGCTCACTCGCCGCCCCGGTTTCGGTTGAACCGGTACGCGAGGAGCGCCAGGCCGGCCAGCGCCAGCCACGATCCGAACACGATGACGAGCGTCGACAGAGGCACCCCGGTAGCCTACGACAACCGGCCCCGCCGTCGCCCGTTTTTCTGCGGCCGGCAGGCTTGATATAAGATGCATCCTCCTCGGGATACACGGCGCATGACGGGTTCGACGTGGAAGCGGACAGGGTGAGGGGCTCCGTGCGGGCGGTGCGGCGTGCCCGGATCCGGTCGGGCGCCGCGGCGCTTCCGGCCTGCGCGGCGCTCACGATCCTGGTGGCCGGATGCGGCGGCGGTCGGGAGGCG
>JBFGDZ010000227.1:0-4335 GCA_041580375.1 Candidatus Polarisedimenticolia bacterium | reverse complement strand
GCATCAGCTCGAAGGGTCGCCCCCGGGCCTCGAACTCCCCCGTTTTCTCGAAGCCCAGGACGCTCGAGTAGAAATCCACCGCGCGATCCAGATCCGACACCGTGATCGCGATCGCGTCGACGGCCGTCGCGGCCGCCGCCCCCGGGACGGGCGGCGGGACGGCCAGAAGCGCGAGCGCGAGCGCCGGGATCAGGAACGCGCGGCGGATTCTCATCGCCTAGCCCAGCCTCTCCGTGAGGTGATCCGCGACCCTCAATGCGTTCGCCATGATCGTGAGTGCCGGATTGACGGCGCCGCACGACGGGAAGAAGGATCCGTCGACGACGTAGAGGTTGTCGACCTCGTGCGCCCTGCAGTTGACGTCGAGCACCGACGTCTTCGGATCGCGCCCGAAGCGCAGGGTGCCGTTCTGGTGCGCCACGCCCGCGAGCGGGATCCTCTTGCCGATGTAGGCGTTCATGCGCATCAGGTTCTCCGTGCAGTCGATGTGCTTGAGGAGGCCCTTGAGGCGCGCCTGCAACCGCTCGTGCCCCTCCAGATTGTTCGGCCGGTAGGTGAGGCGGATGCCGCCGTCCGGCGTCAGCGTGACGCGGTTGTCCGGATCGGGCAGATCCTCCGACGTGAGCCAGAAGTCGAGCGAGTGCCGCGCCATCAGGTCGAGGGTGAAGCCGGGCACGATCCCGGGCGCGCCCGCCCGCAGGATGTTGGCGTCGGTCTTCCCCACGAAGGAGATGTGCCCCATGGGGAAGTCCCAGTCCTTCGACGCGAAGTAATAGTCGTTCACGCCGAGCGTCTTCTGGAACACGGTGGGATTCTCGCAGCGCGACAGGGCCAGCATGACGGAATTGAGGTGGCACATGTAGTTGCGCCCCACCTGGCCGGATCCGTTCGCGAGGCCGCGCGGGTGTTTGTCACCGGCCGATCGCAGCAGGAGCGCCGCCGAGTTGATCGCCCCGCAGGCGGCCACGACGATGTCCGCCGTGTAGACCTCGGGAGCGCCGTCGCGCTCCGCGTGCACGCGGACGACGGAGCGGCCGGACGCGTCGGTCTCGAGCCGCTTGACCAGGGCGTTCGTGATCAGCGTGACGTTGGGATGCTCGAGCGCCGGATCGACGCAGATCACCTGCGCGTCCGCCTTGGCGTTCACCAGGCACGGATGGCCGTCGCAGGTGGCGCAGCGGATGCAGCGGCTCCTCTGGGGCGCGGCCTCGTCGAGCATGACGCCGATCGGGAGCGGGAAGGGGCGCAGGCCCGCCTTTCCGAGATCGTCCGCCAGCATCTGCAGCCTCGGCTCGTGGCTGACGGCGGGATAAAGGTAATCGGTGGAGGCGGGCGGATCGGTCGGATCGATCCCGCGCCGCCCGTGCACCTGGTAGAGATGCTCGGCGCGCGTGTAGTACGGCTCCAGATCGTCGTAGTGGATCGGCCAGGCCGGGGAGACGCCGCCGCCGTGGCGGACCTCGCCGAAATCCTCGACGCGCAGGCGGAGCAGCGCCGCCCCGTAGAACTTCGTGTTCCCCCCCACGAAATAATGCGTCCCGGGGTGGAACTCCTTCCCCCTGTCGTCCAGCCAGGCCTCGCGGACGTGGTACTTCCCCTCCGTCACGACCGCGCGCGTATCCCAGTTGTCGCGCTCGCGCGGGACGTATCCGCCGCGCTCGAGCATCAGGATGCGCTTGCCGGTCGGGGCGAGCGCGTACGCGAGCGTCCCGCCCCCCGCACCCGTCCCGATGATGATCACGTCGTATTCGTTCGGGTTCTTCATGTTTCCGTCCTCTCGAGAACGTTCGCCGGCCCTCGCTGCGCCACTGTGGGCTACAGGTTCTTCAGCGGGGCCGTCCCGAAATTGACGCCGAAGCGCCGGCACCAGATCGTCACCGCACGGTAGCGATCGAGATCCAATTCCGCCGGGATGTCGTAGTTTTGATCACCGACGTTCCCCTTCAAAGGGCCGATCTCCACGAAGCCGGCTCGAGGGACCGCTTCGTTGTCGGTCGCGTCCGGGGCCGCCACCAGGTAGACGCGGACGTCGGGGCCGTTCGAGGTCTCGAACCCGGTCAGCCGCAGGACGCGCTCTCCACCCGGCTGCCCGTAGATGGTCGCCACGCCCGAGGTGGCGTGGGCGACACCATGGAACCGACCCGAGAGCAGCGCCTCCGGTCCGGAGGGCCCGGACAGTGCCGCGGTTGCTCCCGGGAACTCCTCGTCCACGCGGGCGTCGATGAAGAGTCGCTCCGGCCGGAACAGATACCATGCCCCCGCCAGCAACACCGACGCGATCACCCAGACAACCCTCTTCTTCATTTTTGATTCCTCCTCGAGAGCCCGTCCCGCCATCGGCGCCCGCCGTCCGGCCGGCGCCGCCAGCCCCTGAGTCCTCCGGCGTCCTGACCCGTTACAAGGTGCCCACACAAATCCGCGGCGGGCACAGGCCGTGCCCCGAAGCCATGGTCCTGCGGAACGGCTCCGGTATATGATCCGCCGCAACGAAGCGGTCAGCTCCACGCTCCTACGAGACCGCACGTTTCGAGGGGAACGCGCGATGGTCGAACGGTTGGGGGCACCGGATCCCCGGGCAGCCGGCACGGCGGGGGAATTCGTGCCCGCGGCGCCGCCACCCGGCGGCGGGCCGGCGGCCGACGAGGCGGCCCTCCTCGAATCCCTGCGGCGGGGCGACGAGGCGGTCTTCGAGAGGCTCGTCACCCGTTATCACGGATCGATGGTCCGCATCGCGATGGGTTTCGTGCGCAGGCGGGACGTCGCCGAGGAGGTCGTCCAGGAGGCCTGGCTCGGAATGCTCCGGGGCCTGGACCGGTTCGAGGCCCGGTCGTCGCTGAAGACCTGGCTGTTCCAGATCCTCGTGAACCGCGCCCGCACGCGCGGGGAGCGGGAGGCGCGGATGGTCCCGCTGTCGGACGACGCCGCGACCGAGATCGAGGCGGACGAGCCGTCGGTCAACCCCGACCGTTTCCGGGGACCGGCGGATCAGCTGTCCGGCCACTGGTTCACCGATCCGGCCGGTTGGGGCCAGGATCCCGAGCGGCGCCTGATGGCCGCCGAGACCCGCGGGTTCATTCAAAAGACGATCGACGGGCTCCCGAAGGTGCAGCGGATGGTGATGACGCTCAGGGACCTCGAGGGCTGGACCTCGGAGGAAGTGTGTAACGTTCTGGGGCTGTCGGAGACGAATCAGAGAGTGCTGCTGCACCGCGCGCGGACCAGGGTCCGCCGCGCCCTGGAGCTTCGCTTCGAACGTGGATGGGGATCAGATGGCGACTGAGGTCCGGGAGATGTCCTGCAAGGAACTGGTCGAGGTGATCACCGATTACCTCGAGGACGCGCTTCCTAAGGCCGACCGGATCCGCTTCGAGGCCCACCTCGCCGATTGCCCCGGCTGCCGGCTCTATCTGGATCAGATGCGCCTCACCATCCGCGCCGTCGGCCGCCTGACCGAGGAGTCGATCCCGGCGGAGGCCAGGGACAGCCTCCTGCGCGCCTTCCGGAACTGGAAGGCGGACGATTCGCCCGGATCCCCGCGCGATCACTGACGGGCCGGCGCGCGCCGGACGCCAGTCCCGCTCCGGACCCCCGTCCCGCTCACTCTTCCGGCAGGCTCCGGGAGCGTCCCCGGCGAAGCCCCTCGAGGAAGGCCAGGTGGGCCCTGGTCTTGTAATACCTCCAGAGCAGGGGATTCTTGTCGGGGGGCAGGACCTTCCCGAGGGATTCGTAGGCGCGCAGCACGGCGGCGTCGCGCAGGCGCAGACCGGTGGCGGCGTTCCCGTCCCGGGCCGGCCTCAGCTCGGGAACCTTCTCGTAGAAGAGGGCCGTCGACTCGCCCACGCGCTCCAGCCTCCGGCAGAAACCGTCCAGGGTCATCGGGTGGTAGTGGTAGGTCACGGCGCGTCGGTCGTGCAGGATCCGGAGTCCCCTTTTCTGCAGCCGATATCCATATTCGATGTCCTCGAACGCGGCGAACCGGAAGTCGGTGTCGAACAGGGGATGCCCCATCACGAAGGCGCGCTTGAACGACACGTTGCAGGACAGGAAATACCAGAAGTCGACCTCCTGGCCGTGCCGGATCCGGCCGTAGTTGAACGGCTTGTCCTTCTCGCGGAACCACCGCAGGATGGGCGTTTCCGGCAGCTCGGGGTGCCAGTCGACGAAACCGACGACGGCGACCTCGTCACCCGGATGATCCCGGTGCCAGGACAGATGCTCCGCGACCAGATGCGCGTCCCCGATCATGTCGTCCCCCAGGACGAGGATCAGGGGGGCCGAAGCGACCATCATGCCGCAGTTCCGGGCGTGAGCCGGTCCCCGGTTCGGCCCCTCGAG
>JBFGDZ010000226.1:0-4388 GCA_041580375.1 Candidatus Polarisedimenticolia bacterium | reverse complement strand
GCCGCCGCGATGAGGAGGGACGCCACCCCCCTCAGGACGGCTCCCGCCCCGTCGGCGCCGCGAAACTCCCACAGGGCGTAGAAGGCGAAGAACACGACGGCCACGCCGATCAGAATCCTGTGCGCCGTGATCAGACTCATGCAGCCTCAAAGCCCCGCGCGCAGGCGATCGCCGAGCGACGAGGGCAGGCCGGCCTCCAGGATCTTGCGGCGGGCCTCCTCGATCGCGTAATCGACGCGGTGGACCGTGAATCTGCCCGCCGCCTCATCGTACAGCGCGAAGCTGCACTTCGGATTCCGGTCCCGCGGCTGCCCGACCGATCCCGGATTCAGCATGTGCCGCATCCCGGCGTCGAGCGACGCGTCCGCATGGTCGCCCCGCAGGAAACGGCCGTCGACGCGGCCGTCCGCGCTCGAGTACACGGCGGGGAAATGCGTGTGGCCGAAGAGGCAGATCGCGAAGTCGACGGCCTCGAAGCAGTGCCGGGCCTCACCGGGGTCGAGCAGATAGGTGTCTTCGTCCAGAGGCGTGCCATGCGCCAGCAGCCCGCCCGGACCGAAAGCCACGGGCCCTCGCGGCAGCCCGGCCAGCCAGGCCAGGTTGTCGGGACGGAGCGCCGCGCGCGTCCAGTCGGCCGACCGGCGCGCTGCCGGGTTGAAGCCGTCCGCCCCCGAGAGGCCGGCGGCCACCCGATCGTGATTGCCGCGGATGATCACGGCGTCGCGGATGGACCTCAGCCGGTCGAGCACGCCGTTCGGATCCGCCCCGTAACCGACGAGGTCGCCGAGCACCAGAACACGATCGTACTCCCCGCCGGCCGATTCGAGGACTGCCTCGAGCGCCTCCAGATTGCTGTGCAGATCGGACAGGACGAGGTATCGCATCAGAGAAGCGCCGCGATCCGCTCGGCGACCTGGTCGGGGCCCTGGTTCTCGACATCGACGCTGATCGGCGCCGATCGATAGGCCGCCAGCCGGGAGCGGTAGAGGGCCTCGGCCTGAGCGGCATCCCGCAGCATCGGTCGCGCACGTCCGGTCCCGCAACGCGCCAAGGCCGTGGCGAGCGGAAGCCGCAGCCACACGGCACGTCCCAGGCCGTCGATCAGGGCCCTGGTCTCGTCCCGCGCGTAGGTGCCTCCCCCGCAGGCCACCACGAGCCTGGTCCGCCCGCGCAGCGTCTCCAGAATGCCGGCCTCCAGCCTGCGGAAATAAGCCTCTCCCTCGCGCGAGAAGATCTCCGTGATGCTCCGCCGCTCCACGGCCTCGATCCGCTCATCGAGATCGAGGAAGTCCCAGTCCAGCAGCCGCGCGAGACTCCGCCCCGTTGTGGATTTTCCGACGCCCATGAATCCGACGAGGAAGATGGGTCCGCGCGCCGCTTTCATGACCTGAAGCACCGCGCCCCTCTACGACGCGGCGACGGCCTCCTCCTTGCGATCGAGCAGCCGCTCGAGAAGCCCCGTGTGGATGTTCCCCCGGATGAAGTCCGGATCGTTCACGATCCTCCGATGGAGCGGCAGGTTGGTCTTCACCCCCTCCACCACCATGAACTCGAGAGAACGGCGCATGCGCGAGATCGCCTCCATGCGATTGTTGCCGCGCGTGATGAGCTTGGCGATCATCGAGTCGTAGTAGGGAGGGATGCGGCACTCGGGGTGCGCCGCCGTATCGATGCGCACACCCGGCCCCCCCGGCACGTGAAATGTCGTGATCGTGCCGGGCGACGGCCGGAAGGTCTCCGGATCCTCCGCGTTGATGCGGCACTCGATCGCGTGTCCGCTATGGACGACGTCCTCCTGGCGGAACGCCAGGGACTCTCCGGCGCTCACCTTGATCTGCTCTTTGATCATGTCGATCCCGGTCACCATCTCGGTCACCGGGTGCTCGACCTGAATGCGGGTGTTCATCTCGATGAAGTGGAACCGGCCGTCCTCGTCCAGGAGGAACTCGACGGTGCCGGCGTTCTGGTAGCCGCACGCCCGCGCGAGCTTGAGCGCCGCCTCCGCCATGCGGCGCCGCACTTTCGGAGTGAGAGCGGTCGAGGGGGACTCCTCCAGGATCTTCTGGTGGCGTCTCTGGATCGAGCACTCCCTCTCGCCCAGATGCACCATGTTCCCGAAGGAATCGCCGAGGATCTGGATTTCGATG
Organism: Candidatus Polarisedimenticolia bacterium; assembly: GCA_041580375.1. Lineage (GTDB taxonomy): Bacteria > Acidobacteriota > Polarisedimenticolia > Gp22-AA2 > Gp22-AA2 > JAPUIN01. The sequence continues at coordinate 2,241 of JBFGDZ010000226.1, read as the reverse complement.
TGTCGCGGGTTCTTGATGTAGCGCTCCAGGTAGACGTCGGGCACCGAGAACGACGCCTTCGCCTCCTCACGGGCGACCGGGAGAGCGGCGAGGAGTTCGGCCTCCGAAGCGGCGATCCGCATGCCGCGCCCGCCGCCGCCCGCCGTGGCCTTGATGATGACCGGATAGCCGATCCGTTGGGCCATGTCGATCGCGGACTCGTCGTCGCCGACCGTCCCCTGGCTGCCGGGGAGCACGGGCACCCCGCAGGCCAGGGCCGTCTCGCGGGCCTTGGCCTTGTCCCCCATCAGACGCATGACACTGGGGCTCGGCCCGATGAACCGGATCTTACAGGCCTCGCAGACCTCGGCGAAGTGCGCCGACTCGGCCAGGAATCCGTATCCGGGATGAATCGCGTCCGCGTCGGTGATCTCGGCCGCCGTGAGCACGGCGCCGATGTTCAGATACGACTCGGTGTTACGCGGAGGGCCGATGCACACGTCCTCGTCGGCGAACTTCACGTGAAGCGAATCGGCGTCCGCGGTGGAGTAGACGGCCACGGTCTTGATGCCCAGCTCGCGGCAGGCCCAGATGATCCGGAGGGCGATCTCCCCCCGGTTGGCGATCAGGATTTTCTTGAACATGAAACGGGGCGTCTCCGATCACGCCGCCGTGCGTATCTTGAACAGCGGCTCCCCGAATTCGACCGGCTGGCCGTTGGAGACGAGGATCTCGACGATCTCACCCTCGCAGTCCGATTCGATTTCGTTCATCAGCTTCATCGCCTCGACGATGCACAGAACCTGGCCCTTCGCGACCCGCTCGCCCATCTCCACGAAGGTCTTAGTTCCCGGCGCGCTGGAACGATAGAAGGTGCCCACGATTGGCGATTTGATGACGTGCAGGTCCGGCGACTCTTCGGCGGCGGGCGCGGCGATCTCGCCCGGAGACGCGGCCGCGGTCGCCGGCCCCGGCAGGACCGTCTGCACGATCGGCGTCGCCGGACCGTTGCCGCCTGCCGCGCTGCGTTTGACGAGCTTGATCTTGAACCCGTCCCGCTCCAACTCGAACTCGACGAAGCTGCTCTTCTCCACGTACTCGATCAGCTCCTTGAGCTCGCTGTCCAGACGTCCTCCGCCCACGACGGCCCTCCGCTGCGCGCGATCCAAGGATTCGTCCCCCCTCGAGGTCGGCCGGAGCGCGGTCGAACGGCTCATCCGCGCCCGCCCCCTCAACGGATGGTCTCCTGGAGCAGCAGACCCGCGCGCCAGGCCTCGTAGCGCGCCTGCCCCGGGATGCAGTCCGGTCCCGCGACCAGACAGAGGTAGTAGTCCGACCCCAGTGACCGCAGAATGGTCAGGCCCGATCGCGAGGTGATCATGATCTCGTCCGCCCGATCGCCGGGCCGCGAATCCATCGACGCATTCGCGCGCCGGACGACGTTGATACCCTCGGCGGAGACGAGGTCCATGTTCGGGTCGTCACGGGCGGCGACCTTCTCGACGGGGATCCCGTCGAGCCCGACGATCGCCGCTCCCACCGATCCGGGAATCCGATCCAGAACCTGCTGGAGCACGGCTTTCATCGCGCCGGACCTCCTGAGGCGCCCCTCGCGGGGCCCCGGATCGATCCCAGCCACCGCTCCAGGCGGTCGATCGTCACGCGCCGTCGATCGACCTCGCGATCATCATGCCGCATTCGTGCCACGGCCGCGGGCTGCCGGCTCTCCGGCTCCGGACGGGACCCCCGCGACTCCGGGGCGATCGTGGCAAGGGGGGAATCGTGTCCGGACGCGTCCGTCGGCGTTCCCGCGGGGGAGGGGGTCACGCCGGCCGCCGCACCGGAGGTCATCTCGTCGAGGCGCCTGCGCGCGCGCACGTTCCCCGGATCGACCTTAAGCATCGAGCGGTAGACGTCGATGGCGCGATCGACGAGCCCCTGTCTGAGATAGAGCTCGGCGAGCGTGTTCGTCTGCAGCGCGTCGGGCGCCTCCTCCTCGTCGTCGGCGGACGGCGCGCCCTCGCGCGGGCGGATCGCCGCCGGAGCGGCCGACGGTCGCGGCGTGGGAGAGATCTCGGCCGTGGCCCGGCCCGGATCTTCGCCCTCCACGGGATCGATCGTGCTCGGAGGCGAGGCGGGCGGGGGATCGAGCGCCGCCCCTGGACCGACGAACGGTCCGGACTCGTCCTCCGTGCCGACTACCGGATCGGATCCGGGCGTCGACCGGGGAGTCATCCGTCCGGGGATCGCACCGAGGTCCTC
>JBFGDZ010000225.1:0-4393 GCA_041580375.1 Candidatus Polarisedimenticolia bacterium | reverse complement strand
GCTGATGCCGAACCCGACCGCGACGGGCAGGCCGCAACTCTCCCGGACCCGGCCGACCTGCTCCTCGAGCTCCCGGGGCAGCGTCTCGCGGGCTCCGGTCACGCCGGCGCGGGAGATGAAATACACGAAGCCGCGCCCGTGGCGTGCCGCCCCGTCGATCCGCTCGGGCGTGGACGTGGGTGACAACAGGACGATCGGATCGATGCCGGCTTCGCGCAGCGCCCCGCTCAGATCCTCCCCCTCCTCCGGGGGCAGATCGGTCACGAGAACCCCGTCCACTCCCGCCCGCCTGGCCGCGTCCGTGAACTCGCGGACGCCCATCCGGTGCACGGGATTGTAGTAGGTGAACAGCACGAGCGGAGGCGATCCCTTGCTCCGGAGCCGCGCGCCCAGATCGAGAACGGATCGCAGCGACACGCCGTTTCTGAGGGCCCGCTCCGCCGCACGCTGGTTCACGGGACCATCGGCGATCGGATCGGAGAACGGCACGCCCAGCTCCACGATGTCGGCGCCCCCGCGCTGAAGGGCGGAGACGATCGCTCCCGTCGTCTTCAGGTCGGGATCGCCGGCCACGACGTAAGGGATCATCGCGGGCCGGCCCGCCCTTCGGGCCCGCTCGAAGGCCGCCGTGATCCGTCCCCGGTCTCCGCCGGACGCGCTCACAACCCCTCCACCTCGATGCCCTCGATATCGGCCACCTGCCGGACGTCCTTGTCGCCCCGGCCGGAGAGATTGACGATGATCAGCGTTCCGAGCCCGCCCCCGGGGCCCTCCCGGAGGACGTGAGCCACCGCGTGGGCGGACTCGAGGGCGGGAATGATGCCCTCGCTCTCGGAAAGAAGGTGGAACGCGCGCAGCGCATCCTCATCCGAGGCGAGCGTGTAGACCGCCCGACCGCGGTCCCGAAGCCAGGCATGCTCCGGTCCGATGGCCGCATAGTCCAGGCCGGCGGAGACGGAGTGGGTGGGCAGGATGTTGCCGTTCTCATCCTGCAGCAGGAAGGTGCGCGTGCCGTGCAGCACGCCGAGACCCCCTCCGGCGAACCGGGCGGCATGCTGGCCGGGCTCCAGGCTCCGGCCTCCCGCCTCGACGCCGATCATCATGACGTCCGGATCGCCGATGAAAGCGTGAAACAGGCCGATCGAGTTGCTGCCTCCGCCCACGCAGGCGACGAGCGAATCGGGCAACCGGCCCTCGGCGTCCAGGATCTGCTCGCGGGCCTCGCGGCCGATCACCGACTGCAGATCGCGGACCATCATCGGATAGGGGTGGGCCCCGAGCACCGATCCCAGGATGTAGTGAGTGTCGTGAACGTTCGTCACCCAGTCCCTCATCGCCTCACTGATGGCGTCCTTGAGCGTGCGGCTGCCGGAGAGCACCGGCACCACGCTGGCGCCGAGGAGCCGCATCCGATAAACGTTCAGCGCCTGGCGGCGCATGTCCTCCTGGCCCATGTAAACGGTGCAGCGCAGCCGGAACAGGGCCGCCACCGTGGCGGTCGCGACGCCATGCTGCCCGGCGCCCGTCTCGGCGATCACCCTGCTCTTGCCCATGCGCCGGGCCAGCAACGCCTGGCCGATGGTGTTGTTGATCTTGTGCGCTCCCGTGTGCGTCAGATCCTCCCGCTTCAGGTAGACGCGCGCGCCCCGGCCGATCGTCCGCGACAGGTTGTCGGCGCGGTAGAGGGGCGTCGGCCTGCCCGCATAGCACGTCCGGTAGTAGTCCAGCTCCGCCACGAACGCCCGGTCGTCCCGATGGGCGAGCCAAGCCTCCTCCAGCTCGCGGAGGGGCGTCATGAGCGTCTCCGGAACGAAGCGTCCTCCGTAAGGGCCGAAATGGCCGCGATCGTCGGGCGAAGTCATCAGCGGATCCCCCCGGCCGAGGCGCGAAGCCGGAGCATGAACCGCTCCAGACGATCCCGGTCCTTGATGCCCGGCTCCGATTCCACGCCGCTGTTCACGTCCACGGCGAACGGCCGGGCCGTCCGCACCGCGTCCTCGACGTTGTCCTCGTTCAGCCCGCCCGCCACGATCACCCGCGCGTACGCGCCCGCCCGCCGGGCGATGCTCCAATCGAATGTCCGGCCGGTGCCGCCACGCACGCCCGGGACGGCGGCGTCCAGCAGGACGGTGTCGGACGCGTAGCGAGCCACGTCCTCCGGGGAGAAGGAGGGGGTGACGCGGAGCGCCTTGTACCAGCGGAGGGTCAGGGCGGCGCACGCCTCGGGCTGCTCGTCTCCGTGCAGCTGCACCCAATCGATCCCCGCCAGCCGCGCTTCCGCCTCCATGGACGGGGGTCGGGCGTCCGCGAACACTCCGATCCGGGAGATGAACGGCGGCAGCGACGCGCCGATCTCCCGCGCGCGACCCGCGGTGATCCGTCGCGGGCTCCCGGGGACGAAGTTGAACCCCACGGCGTCCACCCCCAGATCGACGCAGGCCCGCGCATCCTGGAGCCGCGTGATGCCGCATACCTTCACCCGCACTCTCACGCGCCCCCCTCCCGCACGAGCCCGCGGAGCGCCTCTCCCGGGGACGATTCCCGCATGAGCCGCTCTCCGATGAGGAAGGCGTCGAACCCGGCCCGCCGCAGCCGATCGATGTCCCCTCGCGTCTCGATACCGCTCTCGCTCACTCTGACGATCCCGTCGGGGAGCAGCGGAGCCAGCATGAGCGAGGTCTCGATCGAGACGCTCATCGTCCCGAGATCCCGATTGTTCACACCGAGAATGGCCGCGCCGCAGTCGAGGGCCTTGCGCACGTCGTCCTCGGAGTGCGCCTCCACGAGGGCCTCCATGTGCAGAGAGCGCGTCACGCCGATCAGCGTCTGCAGCGTTCTCGCATCGAGAATGCGGGCGATCAGAAGCAGGCCGTCGGCTCCCAGGGCCCGGCTCTGATACACCTGATACTCGTCGAACAGAAAATCCTTCCGGATGACCGGGACCGCCACGGCGGCGCGCGCCGCGGTCAGATGGCCCGGTGCTCCGAGGAAGAATCTCGCGTCCGTGAGGACCGAGATGGCGGCCGCGCCCGCCTCCGCGTAGGCGCGCGCCGTCTCCACGGGATCGGCGCCCTCCTGGATCCCGCCGCGCGACGGCGAGGCCCGCTTGACCTCGGCGATGATGTTGATCCGATCGCTTCGCTTCAGGGCCGACGGGAGATCATGGGGGGGCGGCGCCGCGCTGGCCATCTCGATGAGCCGCCGCATCGGGAGGGACTCCTTGTCGCGCGCGACCTCGGCGCGTTTGGCGCGGATGATCCGTTCCAGGATGTCCGTCATGTCTCTCCTTTCCCCTGTCCGACGCCGATCGCCCGCAGGCGGTCGAGGACGTTCATCGCGCGGCCGGAGTCGATCGCGTCGGCCGCGAGCGCGACCCCCCCGCGCAGATCCTCCGCGCGCCCCGCGATGAGCAGGGCCGCCGACGCGTTCAGCAGAACGACGTCGCGTCGCGGCCCCGGCGCTCCCTGCAGGATGCTTCTCGCGATCGCGACGTTCTCCGGAACCTCTCCCCCGGCCACGTCCGCCGCCCGCGCCCGCGGCAATCCCGCGTCCTCGGGCCGGACGGTGAACGTGCGCACGCGACCGCGGTCCAGCTCCGCCACCCTCGTCTCGGCGTGAATGGCGATCTCGTCCATGCCTCCGCCGTGCACTACGAACGCCCTCTCGCTGCCCAGCTCCCGCAGCACCTCCGCGAGCGGCTCCACCCAGTCCGGATGGAAGACGCCGAGCAGCTGCCGGCGCGCCCCCGCGGGGTTCGTCAGGGGCCCGAGCAGATTGAAGACCGTCCTCACGCCCAGGTCCCGGCGCACCGGAGCGGCGTGCTTCATCGCGCCGTGGAGGGCTGGAGCGAAGAGGAACCCCAGCCCCACGGTGCGAATCGCCTCCTCCATCAGCGGCACCGGCGCGTCGACCGTCACGCCGAGCCCCTGCAGGAGATCGGCGCTGCCGCACCGGCTGCTCACCGAGCGATTGCCGTGCTTGGCGACCTTCGCGCCGGCGGCCGCCGCCACGATCGCGGCGACGGTGCTGATGTTGAACGTGCCTGATGCGTCGCCTCCCGTGCCGCAGGTGTCGATCAGGTCCTCACCATCGACGACGACCGGGGTCGCCCTCTCGCGCATCACCCGAGCGAAGGTCGCGATCTCCCCGACCGTCTCCCCGCGCATGCGCAGAGCGATGAGGAACGCGGCCAGTTGCACGGGGGGCACGGGACCGTCCATGATCGCCTCGAAGGCCCGACGGGCCTCCGTCGCGTCGAGGACTCCTCCGGACATCACCTTGTCCAGGCCCGATCGGAGATCGCCGTCCCGCCCGGTCATCGCGGAACCAGTGCCAGAAAATTCTTCAACAGAGCCTTCCCCGTGCTCGTGAGAACCGACTCGGGATGGAACTG
>JBFGDZ010000224.1:0-4396 GCA_041580375.1 Candidatus Polarisedimenticolia bacterium | reverse complement strand
TGGCCCGGGCGGGCTGCGTGGGTCCGAACAAGGTGAGGCAGACGAAGGCGGCGAGACCGGCGATCAGCCGCGTCGTGAAACCGCGCATCCGGCGGGCTCTCATGGCAGCCTCCTGTCGCCGCCGGACTCAGCGGGGATGCTCACATAGGTGCCCTGGGCCGCCAGCTCGACCTTGAGCGCTTCGCCGCGCTCGCGAATCCGCGCGGCGCGCTCCTCGTCGGTCAGGGCGGGGTCGGCCGCGATCGCGAGGCGGTCGATCTGGAAGCGCTCCATCGCCTCTTCGCGACTGAACAGCAGGGCGGCGGTCTCGGGCCCGAAGGCGCGGCGCCGGGCCTCCCAGCGCTCGGCGATCCGCCCGGTCCGATCGAGCGATTGGAACCGGTCGGAGGCGAGCTCTTCCTGGAGGCGCCGGTGCCCGTCCAGCAGGGGGACCGCATCGACCCGGTCCTCCTCGACGAGACGGTAGAAGGCCTGATCGTAGACCAGGTCCGGGGTGACGTCGGCGCCCCCGGCCCGTTGAATGTCCTTCACGATCCGGACGACGGCCGCGTACTGGAGCTGCAGCGACCGGCGCTCGGCGAAACCGTCATCGCGCGTCAGGCTGACCGGCCTGATGTCTCCGAAGGCCTCCCTCAACGCGGTGGCGATCGGCCCGTCGTGCCGCTCTGCCGAGAGGGCGTCCTGCAACTGTCCGGCCAGCCAGCGCCGGCGGAGCAGCGTCCGCACGTGCGCGTAGGGCACCCTGTCCAAAAGGTCACCGACCAGGACGTCGTCGACCGCCGCGTCGGCGCCGGCCAGGCTCTGCGCGATGCGCGCGAGCGACCGGCGCTCGAGAACGATCGACATCGACCCGTAGGTCAGGCGCAGCCGGGGAACCGCATCGAGAAAGCGGCCGACCTTCATCGCGCCGACCGGCTCCCGGTCTCCGACCAGCCTCTGCGCCATGCGGCCGACCGTCCACCGATTGAAGGTGAGACCGTCCGCCAGGTCATCCAGCCGGATCTCCGGGGCGTCCGTGCTCCCCGGCGGCGCGGGTCGCAGCCAGTCGGTGTCGGATCCGATCGAGCGGACCGGCGTGGCCTGAAAACCGTCCTCGCGGTGCTGCACGGTCATCCACACCGTCACCAGCGCGACCGCGACGATGCCCGCGAATCGCAGTGTCCGGAGGGACGTGACCCGGCGGAAGGCGGATCGCCACGTTGGCTCTCTGCCGGCCGACGGGATTCGGGACTTTTGCATGGCGAGACTCCCTCTCAGCTTGTCGATCCTTGGACTATCCCCGGAATCTAGCACATTTCCGGCCCTTCCGGGCGATCTGATTGCCCGGGCGATCGATTCCTCGGGCCGGGCCGCCATCGACGCTGGCCGCGCCTCTCGAGGACCGCCCGGGAGGGTGCGTGAGGCGGTCAGCGCGGGCCGATCCCCGTGTTCCGATAGAAGGCGGTCTCGCTGCCCAGCAGGGCGAGGCGCACGGCGATGCGCGCCAGAAGCATCAACTGGCCGGCGAGAAACGCCAGGAGAACCCCGACGATCGAGGCCGGCCCGGCTCCGGGACCGACCCAGGTGTAAATCCCGAGAAGGATCGCCCAGACCAGCCCGAGCCCGCCGTAGATCCCGAAAACCCGCAGCGGGCGCGACAGGACGAAACGGAACCCCAGCGCGAGCGCGCGCACCATGCCGCGCCTCTCCTCGAGGACGGTGGCGATCCGGGCATAGTCCCCGGCGAGGCGCACGGCGACGAGCAGGGCCGCCGCCGCGCCGAGCGTGAGAAGGCTGAGGGCGAGGATCGTCCTCTCTTCGGTGACGTCGCGCGTCAGCCGGGCGAGGAGACCGTAGAACCAGCGGGCGGCCAGATAGATCAGGATGTAAGCCGGGGAGGACAGGAGCGCCAGCCGGATGAAACGCGGGAAGTAACGCCCGGCGGCCCGGGCGAAATCCGGGAGCGAGGTCGGCCCCTCCGGGCAGGCAAACCGATCGAGCACTCCGCCGGACAGGAAGATCCAGAGCAGGGCGGACAGGAGGCCCAGCGCCACCAGCCCGGGGAACCGGCCGAAGAGTTCGCCCGTGATCCAGGCCTCGAGGTTCTCGAAGAAGGCGCCGGCTCCGACGACCGCGGGGGTGAAGCTCGCGGCGATCCCGGGAGCCTTATCGCTGAATCCGAAGTACCACTCCATGTCGAAACCGGACCTCATCGTCTCGTGCACCAGGCTGTCGTCGATCGACCCATGGAGGATCGCCCCCATCGCCCAAGCGGACGGGAGGGCCAGCAGCAGGTTGACGAGCCAGATGCCGGCCGCCACGCCGGGAGCAGCCATCGTTCTCCTGAGACCCGTTCCGATCGCTTCGATGATCGACATCGTCCGTCCGATCCGCAGGCGAGTCGCGCGACCCCGCATCAGGGCGGCGGGCCCGTGCTTCAAACGAAGAACGTGAAGGTCAGAAGGAAATCCTGAAGCCAGATCATCCACTTCGAGGCCCACTTGCCGGCCGGCACGACCGCGGCCGGTTCGAGGAGCCTGCTGTTGTTGGTGCGATCCAGGTCGAGCATCAGCACCCGCTCCGGGTCGACGACGGCATGCCGGAGCTTCGACGCCCTCTCCTCGACGTAGATCGTCCAGCGATCCCGATCGTCCCACCGGTGCCGGACCTCGGAGCCATCCTCGAAGACCAGCAGCACGTCGACCGGAAAGTATCCCTCCCCCTTCCGCCGGACGGCCACCTCGGTCCGATAGATCGTCCCGCCGTCCCCCTCCGCCGCGGACGGTTCGTTGTAGACGAACCCCTCCTCCGTCTCCGTCATGCCCTCGAGCCCGGCCGGCTCGCTGGAGACCGAGTGGATCAGATAATCGAAGGTCACCGAATCGCCGTACACCTGATCGAAGAACCAGCCGAGGTCCTGACCGCTGATCTCCCCGGCCACGGCGAAGAACTCCTCGGGCACGGGATGCCGGAAGCGGGACCTCTCGAAGAAGGTCGACAGGATCCGCCGCAGCACGTCCCACCCCAGGTGCCGCTCGAGCGTGGCGAGCCACAGCGCGGTCTTGCTGTAGGTGATGTCGTAGGCGGTCACCGGGAAGTAGCGGTAGCTCGGGCTGCGCATGACATCGCTGTCGGCGGATGGGCGGTATCTCGCCATTGCGAGCGCGCGCCGGGGGACCTCGATGTCTCTGAACATGACCGGGATGAAACCGTTCGAATCTTCGGTCTCGCCGGGCGGCCGAAGATACCGCCGCGTATAGAGCCTGGGTCCGTAAACGGCATCGAGCACCCGGTCGTCCGAGAACGAGTTGATCCCCTCGTCGAGCCAGGCGTGCTCGAACTCGTTGTTGCCGACCAGGCCGTACCAGAACTGGTGTCCCGCCTCGTGCACCGTGACGCTCTCCGGGCTGTCGCTGCCGAACGGGTTGAACAACCGGGTTCCGCAGGTGAACAGGGTCGGGTACTCCATGCCCCCGGCGCCGCTTCCGTAGGCGGGGTCGATCAGCGTGACATGCCCATAGGGGTACGGTCCGTACCAGGAGCCGTAATGCTTGAAGGCGGCGCGGGCCGCCTCGAAATGCCTCTCCGCCTGACCGAGGTGCTCGGGCTGGATCAGGAGCCTCATGTCGATCGGCGGCAACCCCGTCTCCTCGAACCGCGCCGTGCGGATCAGGTAGTCGGGGCTCGCGGTCCAGGCGAACTCGTGGACATCGTCCTGGCGGTAGCGGTGCGTCGTCGTGCCGTCGCCGTGGTCGGAGCGCGCCACCTCGCGTCCCGTCGCACCGAGCACGTACCCGGAAGGCAGCGTGAGGCTGACGTCGTAGACCCCGTAGTCGGAATAGAACTCCGTGCGCACGTGGAATTGATGGCAGTTCCATCCCCCCTCCTCGAACACGCCGATCTTCGGGAACCAGTGCGCCACGAAGTAAAAGTCGCCGCGACGACCGGTGCGATCGAAGGTGCGCGGCACGCGCGCCGTCCAGTTCATCGCGACGCGCACGGTCTCGCCCGGCGCGACCTCGCGCGGGAGACCGACGACCATCACGGTCCGGTCGTCCGGATTGCCGTCGTCCGGCGAGGCGAAGCGCATCCGATCGCTCACATCCTCCGGCGCGCTCCCGTCGGCCTGAAGGATCGCGACCGACGTGACATCGATCCACGCCCAGTCATCCTCGTCGACGCCGTCACGCAGATCGCTCTTCTCGCCGAGCCTCTCCAGGAGCATCCAGGTGCTGCGGTTGTTGCGCCAGGCGTTCCAGTACAGATGGAACCAGAGCTCGTCGGTCGGCCGCGACCGCATGTTGCGCCAGGTCACGATCTGCCGCCCGTCGATCGTCCGGGTGCCGACGTCGAGCCTCGCCGTGATCTCGTAGCTCGCGTTGCGGGGGGACCGTGCCGCCTCCGCCCCGTCCGTCGC
>JBFGDZ010000223.1:0-4398 GCA_041580375.1 Candidatus Polarisedimenticolia bacterium | reverse complement strand
GCCCGGCGGCACCGGGCGTGGCGAGCGCGCGCTTCAGCATGGCGCCGAGTCGCTCGTCCGGGCCGACGCGGGCGATCTGCCGGCGCAACCTGCGCAGGACGGCGCGCGCGACCTCGGGCCAGTTCTCGATCCGATCGCGCACCGGCCCCGGACGGAAGACAAGATCGAGGGCGTTGAGATCGGAGAGCGTTCCGCCCGCGGGGGCGGCGTCGCGGAGCAGCATCGCCGGCGGCCGGTTCCAGCCCACCCGGGTCCAGGACCGGTCGAGGGCGAAGGCCGGGTACGGCTCGCGCGCGTCGAGAACGATGCGCAGCGCGCGGCGCGCCGCCGCCATCTCGGCGCCCGTCAGGGGGCGCTCGCCGTAATGCGGGGCGAAGCCGGCGGCAAGGAGCAGCGCGTTCTGCTCCCGGAGCGGCAGGTCGAGCGAGCCGGCCAGCCGCAGCACCATCGCGCGGCTGGGCCGTGAGCGGCCGGTCTCGATGAACGAGATGTGCCGCGCCGAGACCTCCGCCCGAAGCCCCAACTCCAGCTGGCTCAGGCCGCGGCGCCCCCGCCAGTCGCGAAGACTCTTCCCGAAACGGTTCGTCTGTTCCACCGGACATGACCTCTTAGGTAATTGCCACCATGACCTCGTGGTCGCAAACTTACGCCACCTGACCGGGGAGCGCAACCCCGAAATCGGGGTGCGGCGAAGGCCGGAACGGGATGGGCCGGAGCGCACCGGAACGGAACACTCTTGAAGAGGAGGTCGCGATGTCCAGTCTATCGGTGGCAAGAAAGAAGATGCAGGGAGGATGGGCGGTCGCGCAGGCCGGGGCCGTGATGATGGCGCTCGCCGTCGCGGTGATGGCGGGTGACGGATCGGTCACGACGGCGGCCGCCGCGCGTGGCGACGCCGGCCGGGTCGTCGACCGGTTCTTCGAGGCGTACCGGAGCGGGTCGGTGGAGGGGATGCTCGCCCTGTACGCTCCCGACGCCGTGTTCGAGGACGTGAACCAGCGCCACCGGTTCGCCGGCACGGAGCAACTGCGCGCGATGCTCGGCGGGATCGTCGGCCTGCACCAGCAGATCGATCTGCGCGAGGCGCGCCGCGTCGTGAGCGGCGATACGGTCGTCGTCGAGTACGAGTACGCGGGGCGGTTGTCGGGCGCCGCGCTCAGCCTGGCGACCGGCAAGCAGGGCTGTCCCGATCTCGACTACGCGCTGCCTGCGACGACCTGGTACCGGGTGAAAAACGGCCGGATCGTCCACCAGAAGGATTTCATCGATCTCGCGACCTTCATCGAATTGCAGCAGAAGGCGGCCGCGTCGCACGCGGGGCCGTAGGGCGGGGCGCGCGGGCGCTGCCGATCACACCCTCAGGGACAGGGCACGGGCGGAGGCGGCCTCGGGCTGCCGTCGGATCGCAGCCCCAGTTTCGCGAGCGCCCCCGGCGCAACGGGGCTGTGGCCGGCCACGTAGTAACGGATCCCGCCCGGCGGCAGGGCGGCGCCGTCCGGGATCGCGATCGGGCTTCCCGGCGCGCCGGCCGGCTGGGGGATGTCGCCCTCGAGACACGTGAGGAACGCGAGGTCGCCGGCGAACGGGTCCGGCGAAACGCTCAGTGTCCCCGCATAGAGGTCGTAGCCGGCGACGTCGGGGATCTGCGGCCGCGACGTCCACGAGATCGCGGTGTCCGGCGCGACCGGATCGTGCAGGACGGTCAGGTCGATGCCGGCGCCGTCGTCCCGGTAGACGAACACGCCCGCGGTCGCGCCGGTCGCGCTCGTGCAGGCCGGGTCGCTGCTGCAGCGGGCCAGCGCCGAATAGAGCGCGTCCCCGGGTGGGGTCTCCTCGACCGAGGGATCCTGCGACCAGTCGCGCAGGAGCACGACGTCGCGGAACAAGCGGTACTCCGGCACGCCGCCGACGCAGCCGCCCGGTAGCGTCGATCCGAAGACGCTGACGCGGACCACCTGGCCGGCGACCGCGACGACGTCGATGCCGTCGATAGGATTGCCCGCGAGGTCGGTGACGCTCAGGACGACGTCGGTGCCATTGTCTCCGATCGACGGGTCGCAGTTGGCGGCCGGGCAGACGCCGCCGGCGGGCGGGTCGGCGTCCGTCACCCGGGAGGACTGCTCGCGGACGGCGGGGGCGATCCGGATGTCGTCCAGCCACCAGCCGTCGTCCTGCCCGACGCTGTCCCATCCGGCGCCGTATTCGAAGTACGACGAGGCGGGGCCGGCGAAGTTCCAGGACGCCCCGATCCACCGGATGCGGATCCTGTCCCCCGCGAAGCCGCGCAGATCGAACCGGCTCTGCACCCAGACGCCGGTGCCGGACGGGTCCAGGAACCCCGGTCCGTCGCAGTCGCCGACGGCGGTGACCGACGTGCCAATGTCGCTGCCGCAGTTGGACCAGGCGCCCTGCGGGGCGCAGATCGTCTCGCGGATCCCCCGCGGGCTTGGTGCGTCGGTGCCGGTGTCTGCCGGTGTGAGCAGACAGTAGTAGCCGCCGAACGTCCCGGAGTCGGGGGTGTGATCGTAGTCGTTCTGGAACGGTACCAGCTTCTCCCAGAAGCCCCACTGATCGACGAGGGGATCGGGATCGACGTCGACCTGGATCTGGACGTCCGCGCAGTCGGCGCAGAACCCGGGGCTCAATCCGACGTTGTTGTTGTCCATCAGATCGATGATGTGGAAGAACGACATCTCGAGGTCGTCAGCCGGGAATGGCGTCAGGTTGATCGGCGGGGACATGAACGCCTGGAGGGTCCGGAAGTGCGTCGTGTCGCCCCGCGCGGCGTCGGTCAGATCGAAGTGCGCCCCCATGTGCAACGAGTTCGGGGGGCTCAGGGCGTGGGCCCCGTTGGCGGGCGTGTCGTAAAAGCAGCCGCCCACGCAGGTCCGCGGCGCGGAATCGCCCGGGAGGATCTCGTCATTGGGGCAATCGGCGGCCCCCGGCGGACAGTGGAAGTGCCAGTCGATCGGGAAGTCGGGATCGAGACGGCAGGCGAGGTTGCCGTCATCGATGGTGTCGAACCCGAAGCAGGCGATGGCGGCCATCCTGTTCGCCAGCCCGGCGGCGTCGGCCCCGCGCAGATAGGCGCCCGGAGCCCCCGAGTATCGAAGGCCGCCCCCCAACTCTTCTGCCTGCAGAAAGGTGTCGTCGACGGTGAAGACGCCGTCGCCGTCCTTGTCGATGTCGAAGTTCTCGAGGATCGTCCCGTCATCGGCCGTCCCGTCGATCCCGTCCGGCCCTGCGACCGGAAGGGGATCGGCCCCTGGCGGGAGATCCAAATCCAGCGTAATACGGATCGGCTGCGCGATCTCCCGGCCGCCGGTCTCGTGGCTCGTGAGACCGAGGGTGAACTCGGCCGACGCCGGCGCGCGCGGATCGACGGTCGTGACGCCGCCCGACACGGTGAACTCGAAGGATCCGGCCGGCTCCCCCAGGGCGGCGGTGTCCGATTCGGATCCCGCGGGCAGGCCGCCGAGATCGATCGTCGTCTTCGTGATGCAGGCGACGTCGGGGTCCGCCGACGCGAGCATCAGGCCCACGCCGCTGAGATCGCGCGGCCCGTCGTTCCGGATCCGGAGCGACATCCGGACGATCTCTCCCGGATCGGCGAACGGGTCCAAATCGCCGTTGAGATCGCGCACCCGGATCGACAGCACGGTCAGCTCGTCGGGCCGACAGCCGTCGCCGACCGGATGGGGATCGGCGGGGCAGCCGTCCGCGGCGCACACGTTCGCAGGGAATCCGGGATCGCCGAAGCCGTCGCCGTCGGTATCGGTGCACGGATCGCAGGGATCGCCGAGCCCGTCGCCGTCGGTATCCTCGCGGCCGGGGTTCGGATCGAACGGGCAGATGTCGCAGGCGTCACCGAACGGATCCCCGTCCGCGTTCTCCTGCCCGGGGTTCGGCGACACGGGACAGTTGTCGATCGCGTCGCGTACGCCGTCGTCATCGAGATCGACGGGAGCGCCGTTGTCGAGCACGAAGATCCTTCGCCACGCCGACAGCCCCGCCAGGTCGCGTCCGCCCAGGGCGTCGAACCGGCCGGCATGCAGGGTCCGATATTCCCCCGAAAATGAAAGACCGTCGCCGAAAGCGCCGCCGCCCAGGCCGGGAAGCACGATGAGCCCGGGCTCCTCGGGGACGCGGCCGACGATGAGGTCGGCCCTCCCGTCGCCGGTGAGATCGCCGATCGCGAGCCGTTCGGCCACCGGCCCCGGCCTGGGCCGGGTCACGAACGTCCCATCCGGCTGACCGAGCAGGACGAGCGGCGATCCCGTCGCGATGTCGTCCCCGCCGGCGCCGTCGAGATCTCCGACGGCGATCGGTCCCTCAAGGTCCACTTCGATCCCTGAAAGCGGAATGAACGTCCCGTCACCCCGTCCGGGCAGGATCAGG
>JBFGDZ010000222.1:0-4402 GCA_041580375.1 Candidatus Polarisedimenticolia bacterium | reverse complement strand
GCCTCCGGTCGCCGCTCCCGCCGAACGTGGCATCGAGATCGATGTGCCGTGGCGCCTCCATCGCCGGTCGTCACGTCCAGGAACATTTTCTCGAAGCCCCTGGCCACCGTATCAAGGAATCGTGCGGGCGCCCGAGGCACGCGACGCGCATCCCTCGGCGCGACCTGTCCGCAATTCTCGTCTCGCAATGAAGATGGCGGCCTCGATCGAGCGCCTGCTCTATCACAACAGCCTTCAGACCCCATCTTGGCTCTGAGGCGTGGTCTTGCGGTCTGAGCCCAGCGCAGCGGATCCATTGTAGCGGCTGCGCATTCAAACTTTGTCGACACGATCGATAGCGGCGATCTAAAGCGTCGAGAGCGGATCGACGTCGATGGTCAGATTCTCGGACCGGATCGAACGGCGCTCCATCTCCGCCATGAGCGACTGCAGCGCGTCCTGCATGGCCCGCCGGCTCGCCGCCCGCACGATAACCTGGACCCGGTACTCCCCTCTCAGCCGCTCGAGCGGGGCCGGGGCGGGACCCATGACCTGAAGCGTCCCGGGCGCCAGTCGCCGCAGGAGGGCCGCCACCGTGCCGGCCCCCTCCCGCGCCCGGGCGAACCGCCGGTCCCGGACGAGAATGAGGGTCATCGCGCTGTACGGCGGGTAGTTCATCACGCGGCGGTAGGCGAGCTCCTTCTTCGCGAACCCCTCGAAGTCGTGCCGGGCCGCGCAGCGGATGGCGTGATGATCGGCATAGTAGGCCTGCACGATCACCTCGCCCGGGCGGTCCCGGCGCCCGCTCCGGCCCGCCACCTGGGCCAGCAGCTGGAAGGTCCGCTCCCCGGCCCGGAAATCGGGCAGGCCGAGGTGGGCGTCGGCGGCCAGGACGCCGACGAGGGTGACCCGCGGGAAATCATGCCCCTTGGCGATCATCTGCGTCCCGAGCAGGATGTCGATCTCGCCGCGCTCCACGCGCGTGAGGAGACGCTCCATGGCGCCCCGCCCGCTCATCGAGTCCCGATCCATGCGGGCGATGCGGGCCGCCGGAAAACGGGCGCGCAGGATCTCCTCCAGCCTCTCGGTGCCCGTGCCGCCGAAGTGAAGCTCTCCGCTGCCGCAGACCGGACAGGACGCCGGCACGCGGCGGCGATCGTCGCAGTAGTGGCATCGCAGGCGCTGCTCGCGGAGGTGAAGCGTCATCGTGATGCTGCAGCGACGGCAGCCGACGGCCTCGCCGCAGGAGCGGCAGAGGACGAAGGTCGAGAAGCCGCGCCGATTGAGGAGCACGAGGCTCTGCTCGCCACCCGCAACTCGCTCCTCCAGGGCGGAGAGAAGCCGGCGGCTCAGGACCGACTCCCTGCCGAGGGCGCGGAACTCCTCGCGCATGTCCACGCGCTCCACGGCCGGCATGCCGGCCTGCCCGATCCGGGACGGCAGGGTCACGAGGCGGTACCGTTCGCGCAGTGCGTGCCTGTACGATTCCATCGAGGGGGTTGCGGAGCCGAGCACGACGACGGCGTCGGTCATCTTGGCCCGGAGCAGCGCCAGATCGCGGCCGTTGTAGCGGGGGTACTCGTCCTGCTTGTACGACGCGTCGTGCTCCTCGTCCACGACGATGAGTCTGGTGTCCTGCAGAGGGGCGAACACGGCCGAGCGGGCTCCCAGCACGACGCGGACGCGACCGTCGCGAATCCGACGCCACTCGTCGAACCGCTCCCCCTCCGTCAGGCCCGAGTGCAGGAGTGCCAGCACCTCGCCGAACCGCGAGCGCAGGCGCCGCGCCAGGAGCGGCGTGAGGCCGATCTCCGGCACGAGGTAGAGCGCCCGTCCGCCGCCGGAGATCACGCTCTCGATGCTGCGCAGGTAGACCTCGGTCTTGCCGCTTCCCGTCACCCCTCGGATGAGACAGGCGCCGAACCGGCGGCGATCGAGCAGCCCGCTCACGACGTCCAGAGCCGCGCGCTGATCGGGCGTGGGCGTGAAGGAGGGAGCGGCCTCGACCCGCAGTTCGAGTGCGGCTGGCCGGCGCGGCGATTCGATCGAACGGACAACCACCCGTCCGCGACGTTCGAGGCCCCGCAGCGCCTCGCGCGTGGCGCCGCTCTCCGTGAGGAGCGCGGACACGGGCGCCCGCCCTCCCCGCTCGCGCAGCAGGTCGAGCAGCCGCTGTTGCCTGCGGCCCGGCGGCGGACCGCCCTGCGGCCTTTCCGCGCCGCGGTCGGCGGGTTGAACGAGCATCGCCTCCTGCTCGTAACGCGGTCGCGGACCGGGCGAGGCGGGGCGCTCGACGACGGCGACGAGGCCCTCACGCCTCAGCCGGTCGAAGAGCGCCGGTCGGAATCGAGGCCCGACCTTCTTCCTGAGGTCGGCCATCCGCATTCCGCGCTCGGGATCCGCTCCGAACTCGGCCACGACGCCCAGCATGTCCCGGGCCAGCGGATCGCGCGCGACGTCCGGCAGGGACGAGTCCAGTAGCGCTCCCCCTCCTCCTTCCAGGGCCCGGATCCCCCGGGGTGTCAGGGTCACGGTCTTGCGCAGCACCGCCTGCATGCCGGGGAGCGCCGCCTTGATCATCTCGCCCCATGAGGCGGCGTAGTAGTCGGCCGCCCAGCGCGTCATTTCCAGGATCGACTCGTCCAGGACCGGGACCGCGTCGAGCACCTCCTCGACCGGCTTCAGAGCGTAATCCGGGGCCGGCACGCTCTCATCCAGGAGCTCCAGGAGGTAACCCGTCACCTTCTTCTGACCGAAGGGCACGACGACCCGCACGCCCCGGCGGCAGCGGGAAGCGAGATCGGGAGGCACGGCGTAGGTGAAGAGGCGGCGGACCGGGCGGGGCACGGCGACGGAGGCGGTGAGCACGGCTAGTCCGGCGACTTGAGAAACGCCATCACCTGCTTCATGTCCTCCCACACGTCCTTCTTGGCCGCCGGGTTTCTCAACAGGTAGGCGGGGTGGAAGGTGGGCATGACCCGGTAACCGGCGACGTCGTGGAACCGGCCCCTCAGGTGGGTGATCGTCCCCCGGGTGCCGAGCACGGTCTGCGCCGCGGGGGTCCCTAGACAGACGATCACGCGGGGGCGGATCGCGGCCACCTGCTGAAACAGGAAGGGAGAGCAGGTCGCGATCTCGTCGGCCTGCGGAGTCCTGTTGTCGGGCGGACGGCACTTGACCACGTTCGCGATGTAGACGTCCTCCCGCCGGAACCCCATCGACTCGATGATGCGCGTCAGGAGCTGCCCGGCGCGTCCCACGAACGGCTCTCCCTGTCTGTCCTCGTCGACGCCCGGGCCCTCCCCGACGAAGATGAGCCGCGCGTCCGGGTCCCCGACGCCGAAGACGATTCGGCTCCTCTTCTCGCTCAGCCGGCAGCGCGTGCACTCGCCCAGGTCCTCGCGGATGAGGCGCAGCGCCTCGGCGGCGGAGTCGGCGGCCGGGGCCTCGGCGCCCGCGAGCGGCGTCACTGAGGCCTCCGGTCCCCGCCGACGGCCTCGCCCCGGGGCCGTCGTCCCGGCGATCCCCGTCGCGTTCGCTCCGCCGAACAGGCCGATCTGAATCTCGGCGGGTGGAGCCGCCGCCTCCGGGATCGGCGCGCGGGGAGGATGGGTCGCCCCGGCCGTCCCGATCGTGGCGGCTCTGCGGGTCAGATGGGTGACCCCGGCCAGGCGCATCCACTCCAGAACGGCCAGCACGCTCTGCCGGTTCCCCGCCGATCCGCTCATGAGGCCCTCTCGCCCCGTCCGCGCTCGTTCAGGAGGCGCTCCGCGAGATCCAGGATCATCCGCGCCATGTCCGGCTTCGACATGAGGGGAAGCTCGGTCCGCCTCCCTCCCCGCTCGATCGCGATGGCACGGTTGGTGTCGGACTCGAACCCCTCCTCCATACCGCCGATTCGGTTGGCGATGATCAGATCCAGGTTCTTCCGCTCGAGCTTCCTCTCGGCGTTCGGCACGAGATCGCCCGACTCGGCGGCGAACCCGACGAGCACCTGGCCCGGCTTCTTGCGGCGGCCGATCTCCTCCAGGATATCGGGCGTCGGAACGAGCCGCACGCTGATCGCGCGGTCCCCCGCCTCCGCGCCCGCAGCCTGCTGCCGCATGACCTCCTTCTTCACCTTCTCCCTGGACCGTTCCTCGGGGCGATAGTCGGCCACCGCCGCCGCCTTCAGAATGAGGTCGGCGCCCTGCGCCTGATTCAGGGCGGCGCGGAACATCTCCTCGGCGGTCGAGACGCGGACGACGTTCACGTCCCGGGGCGGCGCGAGATGGGTCGGTCCGGAGATCAGTGTGACCTCGGCCCCGCGCGAGCGCGCCTCGGCGGCGAGGGCGTACCCCATCCGGCCGGTGGACGGATTGCTCAGGAAACGTGCGGGATCGAGCGCCTCGCGGGTCGGGCCCGCGGTTACGAGGACCCGGCG
>JBFGDZ010000221.1:0-4458 GCA_041580375.1 Candidatus Polarisedimenticolia bacterium | reverse complement strand
GCCTGAACGCCGTCTCCGACATGAGCATCGCCGCGGGCGGGAAGCGGTATCTGTCCGGCTACATCGAGTTCGATCGCGCGCGCTGGAAGCAGCATTTCGGCGCGCGCTGGGACGACGTCCGTCGGCTCAAGTCGACCTTCGATCCGGACGGGATCCTCAACCCGGGATTCATCGACTACGGACCTTGAGGCGGCCGGCATGACGACACCCGGAAGACCGCCCGACCCGAGACCCCGGGCGGCGCGCGCGCGCCGGGCGGCGGGTCACGCCGCCCGCGTGATCCTGGGACTGATCTTCGTCATGGCCGGCCTCCTGAAGGCGATCGACCCGGCCGAGTTCGCCCGACAGATGGCGGGGTACGGGCTGATCGGCGCCGGGGCGTCGCGGCTCGCCTCCCCGCTTCTGATCGCCCTGGAGCTGACGCTGGGGATCGCGCTCCTGGTCGGGTTCCGGCCGCGTCCCTCGGCGATCGTCGCCGCGGCGCTCCTCGCTCTCTTCATCGCCATCGAGGCCCACGGCATCTCGCAGGGGCGGACGGAGGCGTGCGGCTGCTTCGGCGCCTACGTCCAGCGCACACCCGGGCAGGTGATCGTCGAGGATCTGGTCTTCATCGGCCTCGCCATGCTGAGCCTCTGGGGCCTCCGATCCTGGGGCGGGGCTCCGCGCCGGCCTGCGGCCCTGGCCGTGTTCGCTGGAGGGGTCCTGTCGCTCGCGCTCGCCGCCGCCTCGCCCCATCTGCCGATCGACTCGCTGATCACCTCCCTGCGCCCCGGGGCGAGCGTGGCCGATCTCGGCCTCGCGGGAGCCGTGCCGGAACTGGAGACCGGGCGGCGCCTGGTCGCCCTCATCGACGTGACGGACGAGGCGGCCGTGGACGTGGCGGCCCGTCTCGACGCCATCGCGACGAGACCCGGGGCGCCCGATGTCATCGCGCTGACACCCGCCACGGAGGAGGAACGGCTGGCCTTCACCTGGACGGCCGTGCCCGAGTTCGATCTGGTGAACGTGGACCGCCCCGTCCTGAAGCGGCTCTACAGGAGCCTGCCTCGCTTCTTTCTGGTCGTGGACGGCCGGGTCGGGGCGATCTGGGACGGCGCTGTCCCCGACCCTGATGATCTGCTATCATCGGAGGCATCATGAACATGAAGAAGATGACCGCGCTGGTGCGGGCGATCGGATTCGCACCCCTCGTGCTCGCCCTGCTGGCGCCCGCCGCGCTCGCGCAGGAATACACCTGCCGGCCGGACTACGACTGGGCGGTGGAGATCGACGGGGAATTCCCGGGTGACGCCTGCTTCTACAAGACCAACGTGCGCGGCAAGTTTCTCATCCAGCCCTCGGACGATGGAGACGCCTTCCTGATGGATCTGCACGCCAGGAAGATCTACGCCATCGACGCCGAACGGATCCGGAAGGTGGATGGGGGCGTCAAGATCCCCGACGCCGTGCCGGCCGACGCCCCGGCCTACGCGTTCTCCGTCGACGGGCCGATCGTCCGCTTCCAGGCCGAGGGGAAGCGGGTCCGGATCCTGCCGACGCTCAGGCGGCCCCCCATCGTGGGGCCGGTCTCCCTGAACGACCTCCTCGCGGATCGACCCGAGTATCGCGAGGTCATGAAGGACTACGTGCCCGACCAGGCCTCGATGAAGATGATCAACGGGACGGACAAGGCGGTCGAGATCGAGGTCTTCTTCGGCACCTGGTGCGGCCACTGCAAACGCTACATGCCGCGGTTTCTGAGCGTCGTGTCGGCCGTCAAGAACCCCGGAATGAAGGTGAACCTGGTGGGAGTGCCGCAGAATTTCGGGTCCGAGCCCGGCCCGTGGCAGGGGAAGAGGATCCAGTCCATTCCCGCGGTGATCGTCAAGTTCGACGGTCGCGAGATCACCCGGCTAGGCACCCAGGACGGCGCCTCGCCCGAGATCGAGCTCGCCAGCCTGCTGCAGGCGCTTCCTTAGAGGACCCGCTCGCGACCGTCTCGATAGCGGGGCGGCGCAGCATGGCGCCGCGCTCACGACCCGCCCTTCGAACCGCGCCCTTCGCGCACCGCGGCGATCTCGCGATCCCGCTTCTCCTCCAGGCGCCTCCGCTCGCGGGCGTACTCCTCCTCCATCTTCTCCCGCGCCTCGTCGTCGGGCGCCGTATTGGCCCGCTCCGACCGGTACAGGATCTCCCGCTCCGCCATCCGGGCGTCGTACCGGGCGCGGATCTCCGCGATCGCCGACTTCTGCTTCCGCGTGAGCGGCGCCGGCGATTTCACCCCGCGCTCGCGATCCTGGCGCTTCAGTTTCTCGAGCGCGATCTCGTAGGCGCTCTTCGGTTCGTCGCTCATCGGATCCGGTCCCTTCCCCCGAATGTCGCTTGACCCCCCCGGGGGCCGGGACGGAGAATAGCATCTCCCGGGGAGCCGCGATGGCCCGAAACATCAAGATCGTCTGCCCCTGCTGCGAGAGCCTCCTGGTCGTCGACCCGGGCACGGGTGCGATCCTGCGGGAGGAGCGCAAGGAGAAACGGGAGCACCAGTCCCTCGACGACGCCCTGCAGCACGTCCAGTCGCAGAAGAAGGAGGCCCGGGACCGGCTCACCCGCGCCATGGAGGAGGCGCGCCACCGGGAGGAGATCCTCGAGAAGAAGTTCCAGGAGGCGCGCCGGAAGGCGGCCGAGGATCCGGATCCGCCGCCGCGGCCCTTCGAGGGGGATTGACGCGCCCTACCACCCGCCCCGGCTCAGGCCGCCGGAGCGGCCTTGCGGCGGCGGGCGCGGGCGAGGATCCGGACGAGCAGAACGATCCCGCCGATCAGCAGCACGCCGAGGATCCCGAGAAGCCACGTCCGGGCCAGAAAACCGGCCAGGGCCGACTTGAGACCGAGCCAGCGGCCCGGACGCATCGCGGGCGCTCCCGGCTCCGGGTTGGTCTTCGCCTTGACCCGCGCCAGGGCGTACAGTTCCGCGCTCTCCCGGGGCGAGCGGAACAGCAGCATGTCCCCCGCCCGCTCGTAGGCCTTCGCCGCGATCGGCGACCCCGGGTTCAGATCGACGTACTGCCGGAAGTGACGGGTCGCCTCGCGCGGCCGGCCGGACTCCGCCAGGACCTGGCCGAGCTCGTAGTGGGCCTCGACGGCGGCCGTCGTGCCGGGAAACTCCTCGATCAATCTCCGGTAGCTCGCCTCGGACGAGGCGAGATCGCCCAGGTCGTGGTGCGCGATCGCGATCGTGTAGAGGACGTTCGGGAGCAGGACGTTCTTCTCGTGACTCTCCTCGAAGTCTCCGAGAAGCTCGATCACGCGCGCGTGCTGTCCCTGCAGTCTCAGGGCCTGGGAAAGGCGGAACTTGACGCGCGGCTCGAGGTCGGACGTGGGGGACGAGTCGAGGCTCCGCTGCAGCAGTCTCCCGGCGCGCGGAAGATCGCCCCCGCGGTAGGCGGACGAGCCGGCGGCGTAGAGCAGGTCCGGCACGCGCGGGTCGTCCGGGAAAACGGCTGCGGCCTCTTCGTACAGGCCGG
The DNA here is from genome assembly GCA_041580375.1 of Candidatus Polarisedimenticolia bacterium. Taxonomy (GTDB): domain Bacteria; phylum Acidobacteriota; class Polarisedimenticolia; order Gp22-AA2; family Gp22-AA2; genus JAPUIN01. The sequence continues at coordinate 956 of JBFGDZ010000221.1, read as the reverse complement.
CTGCCTGCAGAAGCTCCCCCATCGCCGCGCGCGCCCGCGCCTCCCCGCGCAGCGACTCCACCATCTGCGGGGGCGTCGGACAGAGCGTCCGCACCTCCTGGAATTGGATGATCGCTTCGGTGGGCCGCTCCTGGGACAGGAGGATGTCGCCACGCGCGAGGATGTCATCCACCGTTCCGCCGTATCCCTGGGCGAGGGCGGGGGCGGCGGACGCCGCGGCGAGGAGGATCATGAGCGTGACGGTGCCCGGCGCCCGCGCGGCGCGGCGCGAGGAATCCGTGCGTTCAGTCTGCATGCGGCGGCTATTCTATGCCGGAGGCGCGCGGCGCACCACCCCGGTCACGGCGCCGCGCGATCGATCGCCGCGCCGCGGCCCGTGACGGGAGGCGGCGGCGCCGGAGGCCCCTCTGAAGGGATTCTTGATCGGTCCGAACGGTCGGGAGCGCGACGCTCTCGATGCGCGCCTGGCGCGGCGCGCGGCGGCGAGGCTCGTGAGGCTGCGCCGGGATCTGGCCGCCGCCCCGCCGGATGGATCCACGCGGCGGCTGCTTCGTCTCGTGGACGATCTGTCACGCACCCTCCGCCCCCTCCACCCCCGCGCGCGCCGCCTCGCTCTCGCGGGATCCGATCTGCGGGGCTTTCTGGCCGGGGCGGAGCTCTGGCTCGGGGCGCTGCGGCTGGCGTCCCGGGCGTCCCGGCGGTCCCTGCCCGGCGCGCGCCGGCGTGCCGCGATCGCCGCCCTGTTCGATCGGATCACGCGAACCGAGCACCTGGTCGCCGTCGTTCCGGAAGGCCGTCTCGATTCCCGTTTCCCCGCGCGCGCCGGCCGGGTCGCGCGCGCCCGGCTGGTGGAGATCGGGGATGACCTCGCCGCCGCCCGCGTCGGACTCCGCCGCGCCCATCCCGCGGGGCGGCCGTTCTCGGCCGCGCTTTCGTTCCGCGAGGAGCCGGAACAG
>JBFGDZ010000220.1:0-4479 GCA_041580375.1 Candidatus Polarisedimenticolia bacterium | reverse complement strand
GACCGTCATGGTCGATGAAGGGGACGTCGAGGCGATCCTGCCAGGCGATCCCGTCGGCCGCTCCGATGCGATCGAGCAGCCGCAGGGTCTCCGCGTAGCAACCCATGAGGAGATGCTGGCCGTTGTCCACCACGGCGCCGCTGTCGGGATCGAGCCAGGATCGAGCGCGGCCCCCCAGGTAGGGGCGCGCCTCCAGCAGGAGCACCCCCGCCCCCTCTTCGGCCAGGGCGGTCGCCGCGGCCAGGCCCGCGATCCCCCCGCCGACGACGATCGCATCGGGGGCGCCGCGGACCCTCCCGGCCACGATCAGGCCCCGACCTGCCCGGTCACCCAGGCCCGGAGCGCGACTCCGAGCTGCTGCAGCCTCGGGACCCTGATCCGGTTCTCGAACACCCGGAAATCCTCCGCTTCGATCCTGCGGAGCAGCCGCCGGTAGATCGCCCCCATCACCTCCGCGGCGATCAGCCGGGGTCGATCCTCCTCCGGCAAGGCGCGCGCCGACCGCTCGAAATGAGCCCCGGCGCGGCGAGCCTGGTGCCGCATCAGCGCGAGGTAGGCGTCGTCGCGCTCCCCTCGCAGCAGGGCGTGCTCGCTGTAGCCGAATCGTTCGATCTCGTCGCGGGGGATGTAGATGCGGCCCCGCTCCGCGTCCTGCTTGAGGTCCCGGAGGATGTTCGTGAGCTGAAGAGCGATGCCGAGATCGACGGCGTAGTCGCGGCTGCTCGGATGGCGGCAGCCGAAGATCGACAGGCAGATGAGCCCCACGGTGGAGGCGACGCGGTAGCAGTACGCGCGGAGATCTTCGAAGCGATCGTAGCGCGTGCGCGTCAGGTCCATCTCGACACCGTCGATCAGGTCCTCGAGCGGCTCCCGCGGCACGTCGAAACGCCGGATGCAATGCTGCAGCTCGCGCGTGACCGGCAGCGTGGGCCGGGAGGCGTAGCACAGCTCGATCTCCTGCCGGAAGCGGCCGAGCGCGGCTGCGGCGCGCCGGGCATCGTCCATCCCTTCCGTCGCGATCGCCCGGCCGGCCAACGCCGGATCATCGACGATGTCGTCGATGACCCTGCAGAAGGCGTAGACCGCCTCGATTCCGCGGCGCTGGTCGCGCGGGAGAAGGCTGAACGAGAAGTGGAACGACGAGCCGCGGGACGTCCGCGGCCGGCGCAGGCCGGGCCCCGCGCCGCTCACGCCCCCCACGCCAGCGCTCTCCGGATCAGGCCCGGCGCGTCGACGGCGCGCAGCCGCGGACGGCGCCGGAACACGTCGTAATCCGCTCCCTCGATCGCATCGAGGATGCGCGACCCTCCGAGCCAGGTCAGCCTCAGCTCCCAGCGCAGGCGCCCCGTCACCGCGGAGCACAGGGGCCGGCCCGCCGCGAACCGCTCACGCGCGCGTCCGATCATGATCCGCATCAGGGCCCGGAAGCCGTCCGTGATCTCCCCGCGGCGCAGGTCGTCCTCCGTGACGCCGCAGGCGCTCCGATCCCTTGCGGGCAGGTAGATCCGATCCTTCGCCAGATCCACCGCCACGTCCTGCCAGTGATTGGCCAGCTGCAGCGCCGTGCAGAGATCGTCGGATCGGGCCAGCAGGGCCGGATCCCTGCAGCCGTGCAGATGGAGCACGAGCCTCCCGACGGGGTTGGCCGAGAGCCGGCAGTAGCCCAGCAGATCCTCGAAACTCTCGTACCGGCTGCGCACGCAGTCGAGTCGGAACGCCTCCAGAAGATCGCGGAACGGCCCGGCGGGCAGATCGAACCGGCGGACCGAGTCCCGCAGGGCGATGAAGACCGGGTGGTCGGCGCGGCCCCGCCGGCAATCCTCCAGCATCCGGCCCCACTCGTCGAGCCGTGCGAGCCGCTCGCCTTCGTGCCGCTCCTCGTCGGCGAAGTCGTCGGCGATCCGGGCGAAGGCGTAGATCGCCTGCACGGCGGGACGGATCGACGCCGGCAGGAGGAGCGAGGCGACCGGGAAGTTCTCGTAGTGACGGCGCGCGAGACGGGCGCAGTACCGTTGCGCTTCGCTCAGCGAGCAGGAGCGCCCCGGGTCGCGGGCCGCGGGGATGGCCTCGGTTTCCGGCGTGGCGAGGGGCATCGAGTGGCGGATGATACCACCGTCCCGGCGCCCCGTTTGTTGTATAGTTTCGTTCCCCCTCAACTGCGCGAGGTGATGCCGATGTCGCGGGAACGAGAGTTGTTCATCGACGGGAAGAAGCGCCGGACGGCGAAGTCCGGGGCGGTTTTGAGCCCCTTCGACGGCCACGAGGTGGCCCGCGTGTGCCTCGGGGGTCCCGAGGAGATGGAGTCGGCCACGACGGCCGCCATCCGGGCGTTCGGCGAGATGCGGACCTGGTCGCGCCATCAGCGCGCCGACCTGCTGAGGCGCGTGGCGGAGGGGGTCGCGCGGCGCAAGGAGGAGATCGCCGCCACGATGACGGACGAGATGGGCAAGCCGCTCCTGTTCTCGCGAGCCGAGGTCGATCGATGCGTGACGACCTTCACGCTCGCGTCCGAGGAGGCGAAGCGCTGGTCCGGCGACCTGGTGCCGGTCGACATCGAGCCCCACACCACGGGGTACTTCGCGATGACCGTCATGGTGCCCCTGGGGCCGATCGCCGCCATCTCGCCGTTCAACTTTCCCCTCAACCTCGTGGCCCACAAGCTGGCCCCCTGCCTCGCGGTCGGCAGCAGCATGGTGCTGAAGCCGGCGCGCCAGACGCCCCTCGAGGCGCTCACCCTGGCCGAGATCGTCCACGAGGCCGGGGCGCCGGCCGGCGCCTTCAACGTGGTCAACTGCGAGCCGTCCGTGGGCGAGCGGCTGGCGACGGACGAACGCTTCCCCTACCTCACCTTCACCGGCAGCGTGAGCGTGGGATGGTCCCTCAAGGAGAAGGCCTGGAGAAAGCGCCGCGTGACGCTGGAGCTCGGCGGGAACGCGGCGTGCATCGTCCACTCCGACGCGGACCTCGAATACGCCACGGGCAAGTGCGCCGGAGCCGGATTCGGCCAGGCCGGCCAGTCCTGCATCTCGGTGCAGCGCATCCTGGTGCACAAACCGGCGTACGAGGCGTTCCAGAAGAAGTTCCTCGACGCCGTGTCGAAGCTGAAGGTGGGTGACCCCAGGGATCCCGAGACGGTCGTCGGCCCCGTGATCGACGCCGGCAACGCCGACCGGATCCTCTCCTGGATCGCCGAGGCGAAGAGCCAGGGAGCCCGCGTGCTGGCCGGGGGCGCCAGGGACGGGAACGTCATCCAGCCCACCGTCCTCGCCGACGTCTCCCCCGACATGAAGGTCTCGTGCCAGGAGATCTTCGGCCCCGTCGTCACCCTCTCTCCGTACGCCGAATTCGAGGATGCCGTGCGCATCGCCGGCGACTCCCGCTTCGGTCTTCAGGCCGGAGTGTTCACGCACGACATCCGGCTCATCCGCCGGGCCGTGCGGGGTCTCGAGGTCGGAGGCGTGATGGTCAACGAGGTGCCGACCATGCGTGTCGACAACATGCCGTACGGAGGGAGCCGTGATTCCGGGATCGGCCGCGAAGGACCTCTCCACGCCATGCACGAGATGTCCGAGCCCCGCCTCGTGATGTTCAACCTGGAGCGCTGAGATCGTCCCGGACGACGGCGCGCCTCCCCGCGCGAGGGCGGCCCCGCCGGACGGGGGGGGCGTCACGTCCCATGGCGGCCGGATCCCCCGGAAAGGCGGAACCCAGGCGGGGTCCCCCCGGTACAATCGTTCGGGAGCGGCGGAGGGTGGATGCCCAGCGAGGCCACGGATCTCGAGGTGGTCCGTGAGGTCCTGGCGGGACGCGTCGACCGGTTCGAGATCCTCGTCCGGCGCTACCAGCGCCTGGTCGCCACGGCGGCCCTGCGGATGGGGGTTCCCAGACAGGAGATCGAGGACGTGACGAACGAGGTCTTCTACAAGGTCTACCGGAGTCTGCGACGGTACGATCCGTCGCACGCGATGTCGACCTGGCTCTACCGCATCACCGTGAACGCCGCCCTCGACCGCAGGCGCAGCCTCAGGCACGAGGTGTTGAGAAGCGAGCTGCCGGACGACGTGCGCGACGGGGCGCCCCCGCCCGACGAGACCGCCGAATCGGCGGTCCGGACCCGGGAGCTGCACGAGGCCCTGGGGCGGATCCCGGACCATTACCGCGCGCCGCTCGTCCTCATGCACGTGGAGGGGCTTCCCATCGAGGAGGTCTCACGCATCCTGGACCTGCCCGAGGGAACGGTCAAGTCGCGCCTGTTCCGGGCGCGGGCGATCCTCAAACGGACGATCCTGCGACACTACCCCTCGCTGTCCCCCGCGGGTGGAACGGGAGAAACGTCATGACCTTTTTCGGATCCCGCCGCCGCACGGACGACCCGGGCCCCTCCTGGACCGAGGCGGCGCTTCGCCCCCTTCGGACCGAGCGCGTCGATCCGGACGTGGCCCGCGCGGTCATGCGCCGGATCGCGGCCGGGCGCGCGCG
>JBFGDZ010000219.1:0-4487 GCA_041580375.1 Candidatus Polarisedimenticolia bacterium | reverse complement strand
TCCGTGAGACCGGGCGCGTTCGTGACCATCGACATCGTGCGGGAGCGGCGCGAGAAGGCCGTGCTGCTGCCCAGGGAGGCGGTGATCCGCGAGCTGCAGGAGGCCTACGTCTTCATCGCCAAGGGGGACGTGGCGGAGAAGCGGGAGGTCGCGCTCGGCCTCGAGGAGGGGGGAAGCATCCAGGCGATCTCCGGCGTCGATCCCGGCGAGCAGGTGATCGTGGCCGGCCAGGGAGGCCTGAAGGACGGGACGCCGATCAAGATCATCCCGACCTCGAAGGCCTCCGATCGCGGCGCCCCGGACGATCTCCCCCGATCCGGATAGGCTATGACCCGGACAGGCTCCTGACATGAGCCCCATCGAGTTCTCCCTGAAGCGGCGCGTCACCGTCTGGATGTGCACCGTCGCCCTGGTGCTCTTCGGCACGGTCTCCTTCACCCGCCTGCCGATCAACCTGCTGCCGGACATCGCCTACCCCAGCCTCACCGTCGAGACCCGATTTCCGGGCGCGGCGCCCGGGGAGGTCGAGACGCTCGTCAGCCGCCCGATCGAGGAGGCGGTCGGCGTGGTGTCGGGCGTGCAGCGCCTGATCTCCGTCTCCCGCCCAGGCGTGTCGCAGGTCACGCTCGAGTTCGGCTGGGGTCGCAACATGGACTTCGCCTCGATCGACGTCCGGGAGAAGCTGGACCTCGTGGTGCTGCCGCGCGAGGCCGAGAAGCCGGTGCTGCTGCGCTTCGATCCCGCCAACGATCCGGTCGTCCGTCTCTACCTGACCGGCGCCAAGAGCCTCTACCAGCTGCGCTACGTCGCCGACGAGATCCTCAAGAAGGACCTGGAGTCGACCGAGGGGGTCGCGGCGATCAAGGTGAACGGGGGCTACGAGGAGGAGATCCAGGTCCGCGTGGATCAGGGGAAACTGTCCCTCCTGGGCGTGGGCATCGCCGAGGTCAACCAGAAGCTGCAGCGGGAGAACATCAACCGCGCCGGCGGGAGCCTGTACGAATCGGAGGCGCGCTACCTGGTCCGATCGCGGAACCAGTTCCGCGACCTGAAGGACATCATGGCCACGGTCCTCGTCACCCGGGAGGGCCGCAACGTCACCATGGCGGACGTCAGCGAGGTGATCCGCGGCCACAAGCGTCGCGAGGTGATCACGCGCTTCGGCGGCAAGGAGGCCGTCGAGCTGGCCCTCTACAAGGAGGGGGACGCCAACACGGTCACCGTGGCCCGCGCCATCGAGAGGAGGCTGGAGAGGGTCAGGAAGGAGCTGCCGGAGGGGGTCGAGGTCGTCGCCGGCATCGATCAGTCCCGCTTCATCCAGGCCTCGGTCTCCGAGGTCGTGTCGAACGCGATCATCGGCGGCCTCATCGCGATCGTCGTCCTGCTCTTCTTCCTCAAGGATCTCGCCAGCACGATCATCATCGGGCTGTCGATCCCGATCTCCGTGATCGCGACCTTCTTCCTCATGTACCAGACCGGCACGAGCATGAACATCATGTCGCTGGGCGGGCTCGCCCTGGGCGTGGGGATGCTGGTCGACAACGCCATCGTCGTCCTGGAGTCGATCTACAAGCGACGCGAGAGGGGCGAGGCGCCGCTGCCGGCGGCGCTGGGCGGGGCGTCGGAGGTGGGGCGCGCCGTCGTCGCGTCGACCCTGACGACGATCGCGGTCTTCATCCCGGTGGTCTTCGTGGAAGGGATCGCGGCCCAGCTGTTCTGGGACCAGGCCCTCACGGTGTCGTTCTCGCTCCTGGCCTCCCTCGTCGTGTCGCTCACCCTCATCCCGATGATGGCCGCCCTGATCGGCGGCGGCATGACTGCCGCCGCACCGCCGGGTCCCGATCCGGCGACCGGGAGGGTCCGCCGCGCCGCCCGGGCGGCGTTCGAGGGCGCGCCGAGGGTCACGCTGCTCGGACTGCGCTGGGCGTTCAGGGGCGCGATCGCGGCGCTGACCGTCCTGGCGCGCCCGCTGTCGAAGGTCTTCGACACCGGGCTGAACGCGGTGACGCGCGCCTACGGGCCGATGCTGGCGTGGGCGCTCCGGTCCCGCGCGCTGGTCGTCGTCCTCGCACTGGCCGCGTTCCTCGGCGCGGTCGCGGTAGGACGCGGTCTCGGCGTCGATCTGATCCCGGCTTTCTCGCAGGGCGAGTTCAGCTTCCGCGTCGAGCTGCCGGAGGGGACGCCGCTCCGGTCCACCGATCGGTTCATGCAGGATGTGCAGGCGGTGCTGGAGGACGATCCGCTCATCGAGTCCTACTCCGCCATCGTGGGCGGGGCCGGGCTGTCGCTCACGAGCACCGGCACCGAGGGGGAGAACGTCGCGCGGCTGCAGGTGCGCATGAAGACCTCGGCCTCGTCCGGGGACGAGGCGGCCGTCATCGATCGACTGCGGACGCGCCTGGAGTTGACCGACCAGGCGCGGTTCGAGTTCCAGAGGCCCACGTACTTCACCTTCCGGACGCCCATCGAGGTGGAGGTGTACGGGGACGACCTGGATGAGCTGCAGACCGCCGCCGGATCCCTGAAACGCAGCATCGAGTCGATCCCCGGGCTCGTGGACCTGAAGTCGTCGCTCGAGCTCGGCAACCCCGAGCTGCAGGTGTCGTTCAACCGCGACCAGCTGAGCCGCCTGGGACTCGACCTGTTCGAAGTGGCCAGCACCGTGCGGAACAAGGTTCAGGGCGAGGTGGCGACGCGATTCCAGGAGGGGGATCGGGAGATCGACATCCTGGTGCGATCGGTCGACGTCGGCACCGCCTCGATCGACGACGTGCGCGACATGATCATCGGCCAGAGGAACGGCGTGCCGATCTTCCTCAAGTCGGTCGCCGACGTGAATCTGACCGAGGGGCCGAGCGAGATCCGCCGCATCGGTCAGAAGCGGGCCATCATCATCGCGGGCAACCTGTCGGGCCGCGACATGGGCGCCGTGGCGGCGGACGTCCGGCGCTCCATCCGGAACGAGCCGCTGCCGGGCGACGTGGTCGCGGGACTGAGCGGCCAGGAGGAGGAGATGCAGCGCTCGCTGCGCTCCCTGCTGCTGGCCATGGCCCTCGCCATCTTCCTGGTCTACCTGGTCATGGCGTCGCAGTTCGAATCGTTCATCCACCCGCTCGTCGTCATCTTCACCGTTCCGCTGGGCGCCATCGGTGCCGTTCTGGCCCTCGCGATCACGGGGAACACGATCAACGTGGTCGCCCTGATCGGCGCCGTGATGCTGGCCGGCATCGTCGTGAACAACGCGATCGTCCTGATCGACGCGGTCAACCAGCGGCGCCAGGAGGGCATGGCCCGGGACGAGGCGCTGCTGAACGCCGGGTTGAGCCGGCTGCGGCCCGTGCTGATGACCTCCTCGACGACGATCCTCGGGCTCACGCCGATGGCCCTGGGGCTGGGCGAGGGCTCGGAGCTGCGCGCGCCGCTGGCGATCACCGTCATCGGCGGACTCGCCGTGGCCACGGTCCTCACCCTCATCGTCATCCCGGTCGTGTACACGCTTTTCGATCGCGCGGCTTTCGCCGCCGTCCCGGCCGGGACGCCCGCGGCCCCGGGCTCCGGCCCGGACGATCGCCGGCGGGTCGATACCGGCCTGGCGCCGTCGATGCCGCTGCCCGCCATGGCGGGTCCGGAGGATCGCCTGGGGCGCCTGCCGCTGCGCCACGAGGCCCGCCCTCCGGAGGAGGTGACCGAATGAGTCTGCCGCGCCTGGCCGTGCGCCGCCCGGTCACCACGTTCATGATCCTGCTGAGCATCATGGTGCTCGGAGCGATCGCGCTGTCGCGCCTGCCGCTCGCGTTCCTGCCGAAGGTCGACGTTCCGTTCATCGGCGTCATGATCCCCTACCCGAACTCCAACCCCTCGCAGATCGAGAAGGAGATCGCCAAGCCGGTGGAGGAGGTCCTCGCCACGCTCTCCGGCGTGAAGACCCTGCGCTCGAACTCCACGGCCGATCGAGCCGAGTTCTTCATGGAGTTCAACTGGGGCGACGACCTGGACGTCGTGCGCATGCAGGTCAGCGAGAAGATGGAGCAGGTGCGCCGCAGCCTTCCCGATGCCATCGGCGAGATCGTCATCTTCTCGTTCAACACGAGCGACATCCCCGTCGTGCAGGCCCGCATCTCTGCCCAGGGCGTCGATCTGTCGGAGAACTACGAGCTCCTCGAGACCCGCGTCCTCAACCGCATCCGGCGCGTGCCGGGCGTCGCGAAGGTGGAGCTGGACGGCGTCCTTCCGAAGGAGATCAACATCGACCTGATCTTGGACAAGATCAAGGAGCACCGGGTCGACGTCCGTGCCCTGATCGGCAAGCTCCAGGGGGCTTCGTCGAACCTCGTGCTGGGACAGGTCACGCAGGGCGGGCTCCGTTATACGGCGAGGGCCCTCGGGCGGTTCGAGTCGCTGGAGGCCGTCCGGAACATGGTGATCGACGAGCGGGGGCTGCGGCTCTCGGAGATCGCCGAGGTCGTCTACGAGGAGCCGCCGATCGC
>JBFGDZ010000218.1:0-4494 GCA_041580375.1 Candidatus Polarisedimenticolia bacterium | reverse complement strand
CCCGGATCGCCCGCCCCCCGTCATACCGCTCCCCCGAGAACGGCGGGCGACAAGTGGCCCGCAGGCCAAGCGGCGGACCGAGCGGGGGGACGTCGAGGCGCCTGAGCGGGAACCGGCCGACGGGCGGGCGACGGCGCCGGCCGCGCAGGCGACAGAGGCCGAGGCCGGATCGACGGAACCGGTCGCTGCAACGGCCACGGCGGCACCGCCGGCGGGAGCGGCCGTGGATCCGGCCGGCGCGGACGCCGCCGACGAATCGGGCGCGCGGAAGGACGAGGGCACGGGGGTCCGCGTCATGGTCGTGGACGACGAGGAGGCGCTGCGGGATCTGGCGCGCGACATCCTCGAATCGCGCGGCCACGAGGTGATCGTGGCCCACGACGGAGTCGAGGCGCTGGACGTCTACCGGCGGGAATGGGGCCGGATCACGCTCGTCCTGCTCGACATGGTGATGCCGCGCCTCGGCGGGCTCGAGACCTTCCGGCGTCTGAGGGGGATGGATCGCAGGCTGCGCGTGCTCCTCTGCTCGGGGTACAGCCAGAACGAGCAGGCGCAGACGGCGATCCGCGAGGGCGCGGTCGGGCTTCTCCCGAAGCCTTACACGATGTCGGAGCTCCTCGCCTGGGTCGACAAAATCAGCAGGCGCGAGGCGCGTTCCACATAACGACCGTCACACGGGCGTCACGAACGGCTCCGGCGGGCCCGGCGCCGGGATCGCGCCGCCTCTTTCCACGGCGCGAGGTTCCAGTCGCTGCGGATGAGGACGCCGTGGCGGCCATCCCGCACGCCCGAGCGATAGACGAGCAGGGACGCGTTCTTGACCTCGTCCTCGCGATCCAGGCTCAGGACCTCGTCCTCCTCCATCCGCTCGAGGAGCCTCCTGAAGCACAGCACGACGACGCTGTGGGTCACCACCAGGACCCGGCCGCCGGCATGCTCGCGGACCATCGTCCCGATGAAGGAGTGCACGCGGAGGTTGATGTCCGGAAACGATTCCCCGCCCGGGGGCCGGTAGTAGTACTTCCCGACGGCGCGCTTGCGGCGGTGCTCCTCGGGAAACAACCGCTCGATCCCGCGACGCGTCAATCCCTCCAGGACGCCGAATTCCTTCTCCCGGAGACGCTCTTCGACCACGCGCCGGGGCGGGCGATCCATCTCCTCGATCAGGAGGTCGGCGGTGCGGCGCGTGCGGCGATATGGGGAGACGTACAGGACGTCGAAGGGCGGGAACCGCTCGTTGAGATACCGGCCCGACGCGCGCGCCTGCTCCTCACCCTGGCCGGTCAGCTCGACGTCGACGTCCCGGACGGACAGGCCGACGTGGGTCTCCTGCGAGTTCTCCTTGTGCAGCGTCTCGCGGCGCAGATTGGCCTCGCTCTCGGCGTGGCGCATCACGACGAGAAGGGAGGGCCACTTGGAGGATCCCGCCGGGCTCATGATGATTCTCATTGTACACGAGGGGCGGGAGGGCGCGGCGTTGTCCCGGGCGATCCAGGCCGGATAGAATCGGCCGCCGCCGGCCCGTGACGGGCGCGGCGGCGGCTCGATGCGATGGCCGAAGGTGAGGTCAGTTCTTCTCGAGGTCGAGCTTCAGGTTGATCTCGTGACCCGCGACGATCTTGACCTTGCGCTCGTAGCGATCGCCGTCGGGAGTCAGCAGCATGATACGGTGCGTGCCGGGCAGGAGATTCAGCTTGCCCGGGTAACCGTCGAAGTCGTCGACCTGCCCGCGGAGCTTGCCGTCGACGTGGACCTCGGTCTCCTTCGGCTTGACGTTCATGTCGATGACGCCGTGCGGCCGGCCGGCGATGATCACGGGACGCGACAATCGGACGGGGGCGCTCACCACGACCACCCGCGCCGCGCGGCGGTGCCGGTGGGGACGCCCGATCCGATGGGCGTCGGCCGGCGGAGCGAGCGCCGGGAACATGAGGAACGCCGTGATCAGGATAGCGGCGCGCGCGGTTGCACTTCTGAAACGACTTGGCATCGGAGCCCTCCTTGAACGAACGCTCTGAATCTGAGCCCGGCGCGGTCCCGGGTCAATGCGCCGGCCCATCTCTTTCAGACGAAATGGGCGACGCGAAGGTTGATGCGATGCAGGGAGCGTCGCGAGGAGCCTTCGGCCGGGGACTCCGTCGCGGAATCCGGACATCGTGGGTGCTGTTCCGCGTCATCATCCCGACGTTCATCGTGATGGACCTGCTCGATCGGCTCGGCGTCCTGCGGGCGATCGGTTCATTCTTCGCGCCGGCCATGGGGATCTTCCGCCTGCCGGGGGAGGCCGCGGTGCCGGTTCTGCTCGGCCTCTTCATCAACGTCGTGGCGGCGACGGCGGCGCTCGGCACGCTGGGGCTGTCCGGCGGGCAGATCCTGACGCTCGGCATGATGATCGGGATGAGCCACTCGGTGGTCGTGGAGACCGTCGTCATGAAGGCGGCCGGGGCGCGAGCGGGCCGGCTCCTCCTGTTCCGGTTGGTGCTGTTCGTCCTGACCGGACTGGTCGCCTCCCGGATCGCCGCGATGGTGGGCGCGTGATCCCGGTGATGACCGGAGTCTTCGCCCGCGCCGCCGCGCCGGACATCGCGGCGGCTGCGGCCCGCTCGGCCGCGGACGGCCTCCTGTTCTGGGCGAAGATCTCGCTGGTCCTCGTCCCGGTCCTCGTCCTGTACGAACTGCTCGCCGGCCGGCCGATCTTCGCGCGCTGGGGACGGGCGATCGGTCCCGGGCTCCGCGCTTTCGGCATGTCGCCCGCCGCCGTCGTGCCGCTCTGCACGGGGATCGTGCTCGGTGTCGTCTACGGCGCCGGAGTCCTGATCGGCACCCGCGGCGACGGCAGGCTGACCGCGACGGACATCCGCCAGATCTTCGTGTTTCTGGCCGTCTGCCACGCGGCCATCGAGGACACGCTGCTGTTCGCCCTCGTGGGGGCTCCGGGCCCGGACCAGGTCGCCCTCCGCATGGCGCTTCTCGTCGCCGCCCGGCTGGCGCTCGCCCTGGCCGTGACGGCGGCCCTCGCCCGCCTGATCCCCCGATCCGCCCCCTGACCGCGATCGGCCGGAAATCCGATGGGATCGCGGATAACTCCCGGGACCGGGTGGAAATCCACCCGCTTCAATCCCTATATTCCAGAAGCAGGCGTGATCATTTTCAATAAGGGATGATGGGAATGGCACGAAGCCAGCACGACAGCGCGCTGCCCGCGGGTGAGACGGTGGATGGCGCACCGCACGCCCGCCGGCGATCGGACCTCATCCTGGGGACGAGCCCGGCGATCGCGCGCCTCCTCGAGCTCGTCGCGGTGGCAGCGCGCACCGAGGTCTCGGTGATCATCCAGGGCGAGAGCGGGACCGGCAAGGAGCTCGTGGCGCGGGCGATCCACTACACCGGCGCCCGGGCGAAGCACCCGTTCATCACCGTGAATTGCGGCGCCATTCCCGAGACGCTGATGGAGGACGAGCTGTTCGGCCACGTCCGCGGCGCCTACACGGGGGCCCACAACGACAAGAAGGGGGTCTTCGAGGAGGCGGAGGGGGGATCGCTGTTCCTGGACGAGATCGGCGAGCTGTACCCGTCCTGCCAGGTCAAGCTGCTGCGCGTCCTGCAGGAGGAGGAGGTGCGGCGGCTCGGGGAGACGCGCGATCGCGCCGTGAACGTGCGCGTCCTGGCGGCGACCAACAAAGACCTGAAAAGAGAGATGGAGGAGAAGCGCTTCCGCGACGATCTCTACCACCGGATCAGCGTGCTGCCGATCCACGTCCCGCCCCTGCGGGAGCACGCGGAGGACGTGCCGATCCTCGTCGATCACTACGTGCGTCTGTTCAACCGCGAGCTCGGGCGGTCGATCCGGGGGTTCACGCCGAAGGCGCTGGAGCGGCTCAAGTCGTACCACTGGCCCGGGAACGTGCGCGAGCTGGAGAACCGCGTCAAGCAGGCGATGGTCATGTCGAAGGGAGAGACGATCGACACCGAGTCGCTGTCGTTCTTCTCCAGCCCCGCGGCCTCGGAGGAGTTCCCCGCCTTCCGGCAGGCCAAGGCCGACTTCGAGAAGAGCTACGTCGTCCAGGCCCTGCAGATCGCGAACGGCAACGTCGCGGCCGCCGCCCGCCTCGCGGGGAAGGATCGCAAGGACTTCTACGATCTGATGCGTCGCCACCGCGTCGACCCGGACAACTTCAGAAACTGACCGGACAACCTCCGGGACTGACGCGCGGCCGGACGTGGCCGGATCCCCCCGCGCGCTGGAGTCACCCCACACCCCCTTCGCTCCCGTCGCCGGGTTACAGCATGCAATCTGATCCGATCGCGGGATGAATCCTCCGCACACCCAGTTCCGTTCCCTCCCCGCCGTGTGGATCCCACTCCCGGCCCGTGGGGAATCCCACCCGTACGGGATGACGGAGAGGGGCACTTTCCCGTCGATCACGCATTCGGGATCGGCGCAACTCCTCGCGCTGCACGCCGTTATGTGCCCGTGTGGGGAAACGCCCGCGT
>JBFGDZ010000217.1:0-4520 GCA_041580375.1 Candidatus Polarisedimenticolia bacterium | reverse complement strand
CTGCGCGTCCCGGCCCCGCCGGGACGTCGGCCGCTCCCGACGGCGTCGTCGCCGTGCACATCGCGGGCCTCCAGATGATCGGGCCCGAGCAGGCGCTGATCCTCCTGGCCGACGATGCCGAGCGGCTCGCCGTGCCGATCGCGGTGGGGCGCGACCAGGGCGTGGCCATCTACCTCGGCAAGGAGGGGATGCCGACGCCCCGGCCCATGACGCACGATCTCATGGCCCGGATCCTGAAGACGCTCGAGGTCTCCGTCACGAAGATCACGATCACGGAGCTCAGGGACGACACCTACTTCGCGGAGATCGCCCTCAGCTGGAGCGGCGGGCATCACACGATCGACGCGCGCCCCTCCGACGCCATCGCCCTCGCCGTCCGACTCGACGTCCCGATGTTCGCCGCCTCGGATCTCATGCGTCCCGTGGGCGAGCAGGGACCCTCCACGGACGATCTGGCGCGCCTCGACGCCCGGCTGGGGCTCGCCGTGCAGAACCTCGATGCCGATCTGGCGGAATTCCTGGGCGCGAAGGGCGTGGCCGGCGTTCTGATCGCGAGCGTCGAGCCGGAGGGACCCGCGGGACGGGCCGGACTGAAGCGCGGGGACATCCTGAAGGCGATCGACGATCGCCCCACCGACTCGCTCGACCGGTACGAGGGCGCGTTGCGGGAGGCGCGCAAACAGCCGCGATTCCGCATCTGGCGTGACGGCCAGGACCTTCTCCTGCGCGAGGAATAGGAGCCGTCCCGGTATTCCATGGGGTCGCGCGCAGGGGCCCGCGCGTCGATCTCAGCCCCGGAAGAACTGTTCCCCGCCCTCCGTGAAGCCCCGCGCGGCGCCCGTCTTCAGGAGACGCTCGGTGTCGTACGGGAACCTCCGGAACTGCACCTCGATGTTCCCGTTCGTCTTGATCACCACGTAGCCGGTGCGCGCGTCCCCGTCCAGGGGAAATCCCACGCTGCCGGCGTTGACGAAGTGCCGCCCGTCCACGACGCGATGGTAGGCCCGGTGGGTGTGCCCGAAGATGATGATGTCGGCCGCGGCGGCGTCCCCCATGTCCCGGAAGAACCCGTCGTCCCTGTCCTCCCACAGGCAGGTCACGTTGTCGATCGGCGTGGCGTGGAGCAGAACGGTGTCGCGGCCGTCCGTGTCGAACTTGATCTCGAACGGCAGATTGCCAAGGTAGTTGCGGCTCGTCCGGTGGATCCTCTCGAGCGTCCAGAGATACGCCCGCTCCTCGAAGGATCGGACGACCGGGTTCGCGTCCCGGGCCCCGAGGTTTTCGGCTTCCGCCGCGATCCGCTCGTCGACCTCGCCGCGCACGCCGGGGATGCGCGCCTCCCTCACGAGGGCGATCGTCTCCTCCGGATAGGGGGCGAAGCCGGCGAGGTCGCCCGTGTGCAGAAGCAGGTCGTATCCCTCCGCTCGCGCCTCGCGGAGGACCACCTCGAGGGCCGGCAGGTTCCCGTGGATGTCGCCGAACGCGATGATTTTCATGGGGTGAGGTCTCCGGGAGCGGGACGATATCAACTCCTGGGGCGGCGAGGCAACCGAGGCCGGGAGGATCGGGAGGCGACCGGACGCGAGAAGTGACGGGCAGGGGGTCGAACGGGGGTGGCCGCGCTCGTCAGGCCGCGGCGCTCTGCTCGATGCGGGCCGAGAGCCCCAGAAGGTCGAGGCGCTCCTCGTGGCCCGTGCGTGGATCGCGATAGGGGATGTATCCGCGGACGCGATCCTCGTCCCCGTAGAACGTGGCGGCCAGATCGCTCAGACGTTCGGCCAGCGCCTTGCCGACCGACAGAACCTTCTTCTTCGCGCCCCCGATGACGACGGACAGGCCGAGCGCCTCGTGAACGTCGACCGGCCCGGGATCCTCGTGATCCTCGAGGAAACGCTCGGCCTCCTCCTTCAGAGCCTTCAGGGCGGCGCTGAACTTCACCTCGCCGTATTTCTTCCTGAAGATGTCCATGGCGCGTGGATCCCACTCCAGCGAGACGATCTGGCCGGTCTGGCCGTTCTCCTGACGCCGTTTCAGCTCGCCCCTCACGCCCGAGGGAATGCCGGCTATCTGGTCACGCCGGCGCTTGAGCAGGCGCACGACCGATCGTTCGAGCTCCTTCGTGCTGAACGGCTTCGTGATGTACTCGTCGGCGCCGCAGTCCTTGCCCCAGAAGATATCCTCCTCCTGGCTGCGCGCCGTCAGGAGGATGATCGGCGTCGCCTCCGTCCGCGGATCCGACTTGACCCGACGGCAGATCTGGAAGCCGTTCACCTTCGGCATCATCACGTCGACGATCATCAGGTCGGGGCTCTCCTCGCTCAGCAGCTCGACGGCCCGCTCCCCGTCCTCGGCCAGGATGACCTTGAAGCCGAGGCTCTCCAGGTTCATCTGCAGGATCTCGCGGATGTTCGGAGAATCATCCGCCACGAGTATCTTGCCGGTGACGTCCGTCCGCTCCATCGCGTGGTCCCCCTCAGCCGTCCTTCCGCGACGGCTCGTCCGCGGACCCCAGACCGGAAAGGATCCCGGTGGCCCGTCGATACTGCTCCGTCGCCTTGTCGATCAGATCGAGCATCATGGCGATCCCGCGGTTGAGAAGGCTCAGCAGCTTATCCTGCTCCGGATTCAGCCGGCCCATTCTCCCGGACTGCAGAAGCTCGACGGCGCCGTTCATCGAAGTGAGCGGCGATCTCAGATCGTGAGCCATCTGCCGGATCTCCTCCCCCTCCTTCGGCCCGGCGCCGAACGCGGCCGTGATCTCCATCACCAGCACGGGCGCCCGCCCGCTCCGCTCTCCCTCTCCCCCGTTCGGCGAGCCAGCAGGTGGCCCGGCCGAGATGAAGTAGAAACGTCCGCGGTCGACGTCCATCCGCGCGACGCGATGAACGGGAGCGTCGCCGCTCCACGCGCGATCGACCGCTTCGCCGACTCCCTCCAGAAGGTCATCCTCCGCCTCGCCGCGCTCCGGGATCCGTTCCGGCGCGGGGGAGCCGAGCAGGCCCTCCCAGCCGCTGCTGCTGAGCACCCGGCGCGATCCGTCCACCACCAGGAAGGCCGCGCCGACCGCCTCGACGTCCGGCAGGTGTTCCCGCGGGACCGGACCCGTGGAGGTCACCCTCCGGCGCGCTACCGGGCGATTCTTCAATTGCCGCGGCGACATGTCCGGCTCTCGGCTCCAGGAAAACCCTGGACCGAATCGCCCAGGTGTCCGCGTCCAATATATGTACCCCCCGGCGACATGCAACCCATGGTGGTGCGCAGCTTGTGGAGCGAGCCCCCTTCACGCTGCGGGAGCCGGCCCCCGGAGGCTCATGGGGACGGGGCGAGACAGAATGAACGCAAATCACTGATGGATGAAGGGTTACACGCTCGTGCGTAGCTTGTGAAAAGAGCGGAGAGCGGCTCCGGATTGCCGGCCGAGAGCCAGGCCGGAGATCGCGTCGACGAGGATCTCAGTTGTCCGATCGATTCTCAGTCACGGGACACACCTTCAGTACGCGTGTCGCAGGCGATGCCGGGCGTTGGACGGGAGCACCGGCGTCGTCCAGTTACGCCGGTAGAGGTGCAGCCAGAGTCCGGGCGGTGATTCTCTCGTCGGAAACAGACGTCGCGCCAGGGTCCTCCTCCAGGTCCATGGTTCGCGGGCCAATCCGACCCTCATTGCGGGCGTGGCCGGGTCGGGCCTTCGCTCGGAGCGTCCCTTCACGAAGTTGCGCCAGATGACCGTCAGGAAGAGTCGTTCCATCAGGGCATTGAGCCTGCGCCCGAAGGCGATGGTCTCGCGGCGGTGATGGGCGACGGTGTGCCGGAGCAGTCCATGCAGGGCGTCGGCCGGGAACATCGCGCGGTCGCGCGCCCGTACCACTCTCGAGCGGGGTGAACCCTTCGGCCCGCGGGGCGGGTTGGGAAAGCGGTGCAGGCGGACTCGGCCGGAGAGCCGCACGCGCCGGGCTGCCCGGTCGTATGCAGGGTGGCCGTCGCCGAAGAGGTCGAGCGGACGACCCTGCGGGAGCAGCGGGAGCAGATGCTTGATCGTGCGGGCGCTCGAGGCCGTATACCCACCGCGGCGCGGCCGCCGGAACTGCGGCGCCGGACGTGCGGGAGAGCGACGCCCGGAGCGGGCGTGTGGCGCCGGGTCGACGCCGTAGACGAACCACGAACGGTGGCCCACCGGTGTGGCGATACCGAAGGGCAGGTCCTGGCTGAATTCGAAGGTTTCGAAGTGGTCGAGGACGACCGCCTCGGCGAGGCGGCCCCGGAGGTGTCTCAGGCCGCGCGCCATCAATAGGATGGCATGCCGCCCGAGGCGGGCGCTCAGGCGTGTGACGGTGGATGGAGCGCAGCCGAGGGAGCGCGCCACCTGGCGGTGGGCGGAACCCGCCTGCAGTCCGGCCGCGACAGAAACGAGGAGTTCGGGGCGCTTGAGGTAATAGGACACGGCAAAGCTCTGCCGGGAAAAGGTATGCCGGCAGGAAAGACATCGGAAGCGCGGGACGAATCGTCGCGCGGTTCGGTAGGCT
>JBFGDZ010000216.1:0-4596 GCA_041580375.1 Candidatus Polarisedimenticolia bacterium | reverse complement strand
GCTCCTCGACGCGCAGGATGTGCCGGTCGGCGACAGCGCCCTGGGCGTCGCCGCGCTGGCGCGCATGGGGACGCTTCGGGATCGACCCGAGGTGATCGCGGCCCGGCTGAATCCGATCGGGGAGGCGTCGCGGCGCGAGCCGGGGGCCGGCAGGCCGACGCTGTACATCGCAATCCGGATCGATCCCGAGGAGGAGTCCAGCGGCGTGATCCGCCTTTCGGCGTCCCTGGAGCCGGTGCAGGCGGCACGGCGCGCCGTCCGGCCGCCCCTCTACCTGACGGCGTTCGTCGTCCTGCCGGCGGCCGCGCTGCTGGGGCGGCTCACGGCGAGGCGGCTCGCCCGCCGGCTGGTCGGCCTCTCCCGGGCCGCCTCGCGGATCGGCGGTGGCAGGACCGACGTGCGCGCTCCGGCGGGCGGGGCCGACGAGACGGCCCTGCTCGCGCGGTCCCTGAACAGGATGAGCGAAGCGATCGACGAGCGGGCACGGCTTCTCACCCGGGAGCGCAACCTGCTCCGGACCGTGCTGAGCGCTATGGTCGAGGGCGTTCTGCTGACCGACGTTGGTGGGACCATCCTGCTCGCCAACGAGGCGTTCGCGAAGATCTTCCGGACGGACGGGCCGCTGGAGGGTCGACGGCCGCTGGAGGTCGCGCGCGTGCCGGCCCTGCAGCAGGCGATCGACGCCGCGCTCGGGGCCGCGGCCCCGATCCAGCGTGAGATCGCTTTGGGAGCGGGCGAGGATCGGGTCGTCCGGGCCAGCCTGTCGCCCGTCCGCGAGGGGAGCCTCATCGTCGGGGCCGTCGCGGTGTTCCACGACGTGACCGAGATCAAGCGCCTGGAGAAGGTGCGCCGGGAATTCGTCGCCAACGTTTCGCATGAGCTCCGCACGCCCCTCACGGCGATCAAGGGGTACGCGGAGACGCTCAGGGACGGAGGCCTCTCCGATCCGCGCATGGCGGCCGAATCGGTCGACGTGATCCACCGTCACGCCGAGCGACTGAGGGCTCTGATCGAGGATCTTCTGGATCTGTCGGCGATCGAGCAGGGGATGGCCGCCCTGAAGATCGGCGCCGTTCCGATCGCCGAGGTGGTCGCGCAGGCGACGGCGGTGATCGACCCGGCCGCGAGGGCCGGGAATCTGCGCCTCAACGTCGAGATCCCGGACGATCTGCCCCGCGCGCGGGCCGATCGCGACCGCCTGGCGCAGGTTCTCATCAATCTCCTGGACAACGCGGTGAAGTTCACGCGGGAGGGTGGGCGCATCGACGTCATGGCCGGCAGGGAGGAAGGGAGCGTCGTCATCGCGGTCAGGGACACGGGGATCGGGATCCCGGGTTCGGAGGTGGAGCGGATCTTCGAGCGGTTCCACAAGGTCGACCGTTCCCGCGACCGGAAAAACGGGGGGACCGGCCTGGGCCTCGCGATCGCCAGGCATCTCGTTCAGGCGATGGGGGGCTCGATCCGGGTCGAGAGCGTGGAGGGTGAGGGCACCACCTTCCACGTGAGGCTGCCGATTGCCTGATCCGGTCCGCCTCCCGCCCTGCAAGGGCCGGTGGACTTCGTCACGCGACCGTCATGCATCGGTCGGGGATGCGTCACGCGATCACGCCATCGTGCCTTGGAGGAGGAGAGATCATGATCGGCAGGAGATTCGGGAACCCGGGCCGCATCCCGGGCGCGGCCGCCGCGGCGCTGCTCGTTCTCATGGCGCTGGATACCGGGCCGAGCGCGGCGTCCGAGGACTGGACGTTCCAATGGGGCGAGGGCTTCAAGCTGTCCTCTTCCGACGGCCGTTTCAAGCTCAAGTTCGGGGGGCGCATCCAGGCGGACTGGACATTCGTGGACGCCGATCCGGCGCTGGTCGCCGCGGTCGGTTCCCCGATCGAGGACGGAAGCGAGTTCCGCCGGGCGCGATTCTTCATGGAAGGCGTGATCTACGGCAACGTCGAGTTCAAGGCGGACTACGATTTCGCCGGGCAGGACGCCGACTTCAAAGACGTCTACATCGGCATCCTGGACACCCCGATCGGCAACGTGCGCGCCGGCCACTTCAAGGAGCCGTTCGGCCTCGAGCAAATGACGAGCAGTAATTACAACACCTTCATCGAGAGAGGCCTGCCGGACGCCCTCGTACCGGCGCGCAACACCGGCGTGATGCTGCACGACCACACCGGCGACCGGTTCACCTGGGCCGCCGGACTGTTCCGCGAGGCGGACGACTCCGGCGGCACCGACGACGGCGAGGGGAAGCTCAACGTCACCGCCCGCGTGACCTTCCTGCCGGTCCACGCTGGCGAAGGGCGGCGCCTGCTCCACCTCGGCCTGTCGTACTCGCTCAAGGATCTCGGGCGGGACGACTTCCGGTTCGCCACCGGGCCGGAGGCCCACCAGGCCCCCGATGTCGTGGACACCATGCCCTTCGCGGCGGACGAGTTCAGCATCTACGGAGCGGAGATCGCGTGGATCGCCGGGCGCTTCTGGGCTGCGGGGGAGCACATGGTGGCCGATGGGGACGCGCCGGCGCTGGGAGATCCCTCGTTCGACGCCACCTACGTGCAGGCCGGCGTCTTTCTCACGCCGGATCACCGTCATTATAGGACCTCCACCGGGACGTTCGATCGCCACAGGCCGGCGAAAAACTTCGGCGAGGGGGGCGGTGCCTGGGAGATCGCCGTCCGCTACTCGACGCTCGACCTGTCCGACGCGATGGTGGCCGGTGGAGAGCTCGAAAACCTCGCCTTCGCCGTCAACTGGTATCTGAACCCCGCCACGCGCCTGATGTTCAACTACGTCCGGTCGGAGCGCGACGACCTGACCGATGCGGGAGCCGATTTCTTCATCACCCGGTTTCAGATCGATTTCTAGCCGGACCGGGGCCCGTCACCCGTTCGTCACACGGCCGTCACCGTAAGGCAACCGTTCAACAGTATTCATGACAATGCAGGGATGCGTCTGTGGAGGAGTGAGCCGTATGAGAATGTCCAGTCCGGGAATCGGCCGCGGCCCGGCCACGTGGATGGCGGCGGCCCTCGCCCTGGGAATGACGATCGATCCGGCGCCCGCCCGCGTGCAGGCGGATCGGGCGCTTCCATCCTATGGCCCGGTGAGCGGCGTCTCGGGCAACCTCTCGAGCGTGGGCTCCGACACGCTCAATAATCTGATGACCCTGTGGGCCGAGACCTTCAACCGTTACTACCCCAACACGAAAATCCAGGTCGAAGGGAAGGGTTCGTCCACGGCCCCTCCGGCCCTGATCGCCGGGACGGCCCAGCTCGGGCCGATGTCCCGCGAGATGAAGGGATCGGAGACCGACGCCTTCGAGAGAAGGTTCGGTTACAAGCCGACGCGGATCCGGGCAGCCATCGACGCGCTGGCCGTCTTCGTCAACAAGGACAACCCGATCGAGTGCCTGACGCTGCAGCAGGTCGACGCCATCTTCTCGAAGACCCGCCGGGCCGGCTATCCGGAGGAGATCCGCACATGGGGCCAGCTCGGACTGAAAGGGGACTGGGCCGGCAGGCCGATCAGCCTGTACGGCCGCAACTCGGCATCCGGGACGTACGGATTCTTCAAGGACGTGGCGCTCAAGAACGGCGACTTCAAGGACTCGGTCAAGGAACAGCCGGGATCGGCATCGGTCGTCCAGGGCGTCACCGTGGACCGGTACGCCATCGGCTACAGTGGCATCGGCTACAACACGCCGGGCGTGCGCCCCGTGCCGCTTCAATCGACTCATGGAGGGTGCGTCGCGGCCACGGCGGAGAACTCCTACTCCGGCGAGTACCCGCTCGCGCGGTTCCTCTACGTCTACGTCAACAGGGCTCCCGGGGGGTCGCTCGACCCGCTCACCCGGGAGTTCGTCACCCTCGTCCTGTCGCAGCAGGGGCAGGAGATCGTGGTCAAGGACGGCTACTTCCCGATCCCGTCGAGCGTCGCACGGGAAGAGCTGGGGCGGATCCGGTAGCGTGAACGGACGCGTCGCTTCGGCCGGCGGGGCCGGGTCGCCCGGGGCGGCCCGGCCTTCGCGCGTTTCGGAGGCGAGGTCCCGACGCCGGATCGCCGTCGACCGGCTGGCGCGCAGGGTGGTGGTCTTCGGGGGCATGGCGATCATCGCCTCGATCCTGGCGATCCTGGCCGTCATCGTGATCGAGTTCGTCCCCCTCTTCATGGATCCCGAGATCGCCGAGACGGGAACGTTCGGCCCGGTCACGCCGGGCCGGCCGCTCGTGGCCGGCATCGACGAGTATCGGCAGGTCGGCTTCTTTCTCGACGACCGGGGCCGCATCCAGTACCTGTCGCTCGACGGCAGGGATCTCCCCGGCCCGCTCGTTCTGCCCGGACTGGGAGAAGGCAGGCCGGTGTCGGCCGCCGCGGCGGGCCCGGGCCGCTACATCGTCGGCACCTCGATCGGCCGGGCCGTCCCGTTCGACCTCCGGTTCGAGGTCGCCTACGGCGAGGAGGGCCGCACCGTTCATCCCCGCCTCGAGGGCGGGGAGCCTCTCGATCTCGACCCGGATCGCCGCCGCCCGATCACACGGATCGCGTCCGGAGGGGCCCCCGGGGGAGGCATTCTCGCGGCACTGGCCGGGCCGGACG
>JBFGDZ010000215.1:0-4600 GCA_041580375.1 Candidatus Polarisedimenticolia bacterium | reverse complement strand
CTTGTGCACACGCAATACTGCCCGTGATTCCTGAATAATCCGGGGTTTTACCCCGGCGTCGAGCGAGGTGGTGCCGTCGTTCACCGGGCGCAGCGCAGGTCATCGCCCCGGGGGCTCGATCATCCCGCTCAACTGTTGCGGAACATGAAACCGCCGGGACCGGCTCCATTCATCACTTCTCCGGCCGAGATGGGGGGACGATCATGAAAAGACTCACCGGGTATGCTCTGACGGCATCGCTCATCCTGCTCTGCGGCGCGGGAGCCGGCCAGGCCGCCGTGGTCCTCGTGGAGCCGGGGCACACGCTCAACACCCTGGCCGACTCGGGCTTTCCCTCGCACCCGTCCCAGACGCTCCTGGACACGGCCTGCAGCGCCAACTCGGACATCGAGAGCATCGGTGTCGATCCTTCGACCGGGATCCTCTACGTGCAGCTCAGATCCGCAGGCACGACCTGCGTCTTCTCGGTCACCCCCGCGGGCGTCGTCAGCGTCATCAATCCAAACACCACCCTGACCATCAACGAGCGCGGTTCCGATCTCCACTTCAATCCGGCGACCGGACTGCTGCTGGTCCAGGACGCGCGGATCTTCACGCCGGACAGGATCGCCACCGTGAACCCCGCCGGCGGCGCCGTGGGCACGTTCGCTCTCGTGGACAATATCTTCGGCCTCGGGGGCGCGACCTTCGGCATGGATTTCTCGAACGGGCTGGGGGGTGGCGACGTCCCGGCCGGGCAGGTCATCTTCACGACGGATGTCGCGGGCAATGGCATCCATTCCGCGGCGATGGGCGCCCTGATTCAGACGACACACGTCACGCCGCCGGTCGCCGGGGACGACATGGTCGTCCAGCCGACCGGCGACTGGGTCCACATTCCCGACTTCACCGGCGTGATCACCTCCTATTCCCCCGTGCCTCCGCACGCGGCGACGCCGAGCCCGTCGGGCCTGAACATCTCCGGGATCTTCGCCGCCGCCGGCCTTCCGTTCGTCTTCGGTTCGCGCGCGACATCGTGCGACGTCACCGGCGACATCTATCTCAGCTATTCCGGCCTGGGGGGCGGCAGCGGCATCTTCCGCGTCGATCCGGGCCTCTCGACCGCGAGTCACGTGCTGACGATCACGGGTGAGGGGTTGCACGACCTGACGCTCGGGCCGGCCACGTCCGGCCTCGGCAGTTCGGTCTACTTCACCATCCATGACCCGGCGACGAACGGCGAGGAGGTCTGGGAGGTCACGGCCCCCGAATGCGCCTGCAACGCCGACCCGCGCAGCCAGGGGTACTGGCATCGCCAGTGCCTGGGCGTCGGTCTGATCACGCCCGGCCGGCACGGTCGCGGCCCGGCCGAGGCGAAGGAGCCGGACTTCCTGAAGACCCTGGTGCCCGCCGTCAACACCCGCCTGCAGAACTCGATCTTCGAGTTCCGGACGTGCGAGGATGGCATCGACACGGTGCCGCCGAGCGAACCGTGCGAGAAGGCGAAGAAGCAGTACACGGCCCTTCTTCTGAACCTGGAGTCGGGCCGCCTCGCCCCCGGGTGCGGCATCGATCCGGCCAGCAGCTCGTGCACTTCCTCGACGATCGCGGGACTGATCGAGGAGATCGCCGCCCTCATCAACAGCGGCACCGATCAGAATTGCAAGCTCGCGGCCTCCTGCGCGGGCGCGGCGAACGAGAACGACGGCATCCTGCCGTTCTCCGCGACCTCGTCGCCCGTGTCCTCAACGGGCTCCGGCGGACTGGAGACTCCGGGCGGACCGGTCGAGACGACGCCGGATCCCGGCTCCGGGCAGATCGCCGGAGGGGCGCAGGCGTTCAGCGCGGCGCCCGAGGCGGCACCGAGCTCGAGCGAAACGAGAACCACCGGAACGCCCGAGGCCGCCAGCGAGCCGGTTTATCAGGAAGGCGGAGCGGGCGTCGGCGAGATCTTCCTCGACACCCGGATCATTGAAGAGGCGGCCGACCGGAAGACCGCACAGGCTGAACCCGCCGCGGAGGAGCGCGCCGCTCCCGAGCCCGGCAGCAGCCGTGCTCTCCTGATGCACCTGTCGGCGCTGTCCAGCAGGACCTCGACTCCGGAACAGCGCCGGGATGCCGAGAACGCGCTCCTGACCGCCCTCGGAGGCGGATACGAGCCGGCCATCAGGCTCCAGATCGTGGAGCAGCTGATCGGAAAGATCGATGTCGCTTACAACTCCCTGCTCGCGCGGCACCTGGAGGACATCCGGATCGACGCGCGGGAGTCGGGCGACGCCACACTCGCCGAGAAGGCCGGGCGGATCCTCGAAAGGCTCGAGCCTTCGTCCGGGGAGGAGGAACGGTAGCGCCGGACTCCGGTCAAGAACGGTAACGGGAGGGGCAGCGGTCTGATGGCCGCTGCCCCTTTCACGTTTCAGGGGCAGGGATTGTCGTTGGGCAGCACCGCGCCGTCGGGACGGAATCCGAGCACCCCCTCGGCGCTGCCCCCACCGGTGACCAGGAAGTAGTAGGCGTCCCCCACGGGAGGGATATCCGTCACCGTGAACGCCGCACCCGGGAGCGCGCAATGGCGGCTGGCTCCCGCGACGGTGGCCGGGTCCTGGGTGTAGACGCAGCCGGTCGCGCAGCTCGCGCGGAACGCGCCGAGATCGCCGCGATAGAGGTTGTAGGCGACGCCGCCCGCCGCGCTCGGATCCCACGCGAGCATCGACACCGAGGTGAACATCAGGCCTGTGACGTCCCCTCCCTCGCAGAACCCGATGTCGAGGCGGCCCGTCCCGTCGAAATCCCCGTCGATCGTCCGCGGCCTGCCGAAGAAATCGGTCAGATCGAGCGTCGCCGCGGGAGATCCGGCATCGAGAACCGGGGAGCCCATGCGCGGGCAGCCGAGCAACCCGCCGATCGGATGCAGCAGAGGATCGGCCGACACGTTCCCGGGGCCGGGCGGACTCGTCAGGCCGCTGAGATCGACCGGCAGGTTCTGGAAGAGATCGTTGTAAGCGATGGTGAAGAACGGCGAGTTGATCAGGTCGATCCCGCCGCCCCCCGCCTCGGCCGTGTTCTGCAGAATGATGTTCGAATCGATGGTGGGGTCGGAGAACAGAGCGTACACGCCGCCGCCGAAAGCGAACTCGCTGCCCGGTCGATTCGCGGAGTTCCCGACGATCGTGTTGCTCTTCACGATCGGATACGAGAAGTACATGTCGATGCCGCCCCCGGTCCGCTCGGCCGAATTGCCCATGATGAAGTTGTTCGTGATCAACGGATTCGAGTTATACGCCGCGATGCCGCCCCCGTATCCGTACAGCCCGCCGACGGTGCGGAGCGCCTGATTGCCGGCGATGACGTTGCGCGTGATGATGGGCGCGCTGTTGTCGAGGAACATGCCGCCTCCGGCGAAGCTCCGGCCGTTGCGAACGGTGAATCCCGAGAACTCCGTGGGCGCCAGGACATCGACGAAGGTGACGACGGATCCTCTGCGGTCGCCGTCCAGGATCGTGCAGTCGGGATTCTCGCCGATCACACTGACGCCGTCCTTGACGGAGATGGTCTCGCGATACACGCCGCACCGGACCGACACGATGTCCCCGGCGCTCGAGACGTTGATCGCGGGCTGAATCGCCTGGAAATCGGCCGCCGGGTCGTCATCGTCGACGACGCGCACGACCGGCGTCGGCTCCCCCGTCGCCGCGAGCCACAGCAGCACGCAGAGGGCGAGAGTCCGCCCGCGACCCGCCCTCCGCCATCGCCTCCAGGTGCCCATCGTTCTCGTCACCTCATTCACGTGACCCGTTGTTCACGGTGTCACATCGCAGGCGTCGCCGATGCCGTCACCGTCCCGGTCGGCCTGGTCAGCGTTCGCGACGCTCACGCAGTTGTCGCAGGGATCGCCGACCCGATCGCCGTCCGAATCACCCTGATACGGGTATGACACCAGCGGGCAGAGATCCTCGAGATCGCTCAATCCGTCGCCGTCCGTGTCGTGCGCCGCGATCGGGCAGGCGGACGCGTTCGTCCAGATCGTCCCGTCGCTGGCCGTCCCGAGCGCGCTCTCGCCGCAGCCGGTCAGGTTGCTGACCATGTAGAAGTGGACCGCGCCGGCTTCGGGTACTTCATCATCCGTGAATCCCGGATCCAGCAGTCCCCCGGCGAGACAGATCATCCGCTGATCGGGGGAGATCGTGTCGACCGAAACGCCCCGATACACGTTGTACAGTTTCAGATTGCCGTCGATCGTGGGCGTCCACTCCAGACGCGTCCCGCCGGACGACGTGACCTGAAGGCTGTCGTCGATCCCGTTGGGCGTCACCCCCGAACAACTCAGCGCCGCGCTGGACACGAGATCGCAGACATCGCCGATCCCGTCGCCATCGGTATCGGCCTGATTCGGATTCGGATCCAGACGGCAATTGTCGTCGCATGCGGTCGTCGCACCACCCGTGCAGGGATTGTCGCCAACGACACCCGAACTGTCCCCGTCGTCGAGAATGCCGTCGTTGTCGTCGTCCGGGTCGCCCGCGTCGCACAGGCCGTCGGCGTCGGTGTCGAGACCGTCGTTGGCCGGGTCGGCTCCCAGACCCGCCGAGCAGTCGTCGCAGGTGTCGAGATCCAGGTCCTG
>JBFGDZ010000214.1:0-4653 GCA_041580375.1 Candidatus Polarisedimenticolia bacterium | reverse complement strand
GCCGGAGGGCTTGCCTCGCGCGGCCCCATCCCGTTCAGGATCAGCTCGATCGATCCGACATCGGCCCGATCGGGGAGCAGGGCGCCCGCCGTCTCGCCCATCCGGCGGGCGCGCCGGCGCCTCGAGAAAGCTCCGCACGATCCTGATCCAAAGGGGACCCGGTTCCCTATAATACCGCCGGCCCGTTCCGGAGCATGGAGCCGATCGCCCCATCACGATGAATTGTCCGCCGCCCACGCCGTAGGAGGAGGATGCGATGCGCCCCGTCCGACTTCTGATCGCGGGGCTCATGGGCTTTCTGGTCGTCGCGCCCGTTGCGGCTCCGGGCTCCGGCTACTCGATCGACGAGCGGGGGGCGGAGGCGATGGCCGACGCGGGCGGATTCGCGGCGCGCGCGATCGAGCCGAGCGCCCTTCCGGGGGTCAGCGTCGGCTGGCGCTTCGGCGGCCGCTGACGGGGGACGCGCCATGCAGATCCGGACGGTGTGCGACATCCTGACGAACCTGTCGAAGCACTACCGCAAGAGCGCCCTCCTGAAATACAAGTCGGACGGAGCCTGGCGGGGCATCTCCACCGACGAGTTCGTCTCGACGGTCCGCCACGTCGGGGCGGGGCTTTCGGCGCTCGGCGTGTCGAAGGGGGACCGCGTGGCGATCCTCTCGGAGAACCGTCCCGAGTGGACCGCCTTCGATCACGCCATTTTGAACCTCGGGGCCGTCAACGTCCCCGTCTACCCGACGCTGCTCGCCAATCAGATTCGCTTCATCCTGGAGAACAGCGGGTCGTGCGTGCTGATCGTGTCGACGCCGGAGCAGCTCAGGAAGGTCGAGCCGCTTCTACCCGCCCTGCCTGACCTGAAGACCGTCGTGGTGATGGATCCGCCCGGCCCGATGCCGGCCGGGACCGTGACCTGGACGGACCTGGAATCGAGCGGCCGGAAGGCGCTCGCGGCCGCCCCCGATCGGTTCGAGGCGGCGCGGGGGGCCGTCTCCCCCGGCGACCTGGCGAGCGTGCTGTACACATCGGGGACGACGGGGGAGCCGAAGGGCGTGATGCTCACGCACGCCAACTTCGCGAGCAACGTCAACGCGACGCTGCAGATCATCCCCTTCTCCTCCGAGGACGAGACCCTGTCGTTCCTGCCGCTCACCCACGTGTTCGAGCGCATGGTCGAATTCGTCTACCTGGCCGCGGGGGCGACGATCGCCTTCGCGGAGTCGATCGAAGCCGTGCCGCAGAACATCGCGGAGATCCGGCCGACGGTCGTGGCCAGCGTCCCGCGACTGTTCGAGAAGGTGCAGGCCCGCGTCATGGAGACGGTGCGCAGCAGCCCGCGCGTGCGGCAGATGATCTTTGCGGGGGCGCTCGCCGTCGGCCGCCGCCGCGCCCTGGCGATGCTCGACGGACGGCCCGTCCCCCTCCTCGATCGGCTGCTCCATCCGCTGATGGACCATCTCGTCTTCAGGAAGCTGCGCGTTCGCATGGGCGGCCGCCTGCGGTTCTTCATCTCGGGCGGGGCCCCCCTGTCTCCGGAGATCGCGGAGTTCTTTTACGCCGCGGGCATCCGCGTCCTCGAGGGGTACGGGCTCACGGAGACCTCGCCCGTCATCTCCGTCAACACGCTCGAGAAGACCCGCCTGGGCACCGTGGGCCCGGTGCTTCCGGGCGTCGAGGTGCGCATCGCGGAGGACGGGGAGATCCTCGTGCGGGGGCCGAACGTGATGAAGGGGTATTTCCGCAACGATGCCGCGACCCGGGAGGCGATCGTCGGCGGCTGGTTTCACACCGGAGACATCGGACACATCGACCCGGACGGATTCCTCGCGATCACCGACCGCAAGAAGGAGATCCTGAAGACATCGGGAGGAAAGATGGTCGCTCCGCAGCCGATCGAGAACCAGTTGAAGGCGGACCGGTTCATCTCGCAGGCCGTCCTCGTCGGGGATCGCCGCAAGTTCATCTCCGTCCTGATCGTGCCCGATTTTCAGGTGATGGAGTCGTACGCGAAGCACAAGCAGATCGCCTACTCGAAAACCTCCGATCTGCTGCGGAACGAGCGGATCCTGGATCTCTACCGGCGGCGCATCGAGGCGGTGATGGAGGGGAAGCCGAGCTACGAGCGGATCAAGAAGTTTCGTCTCCTCCCGCGCGAGCTGACCCAGGAGGAGGACGAGCTGACGCCGACGCTGAAGGTGAAGCGCCGCGTCGTGGAGCGGAAGTTCGCTCCGGTCATCGACTCGATGTACGAGGAATAGAGATTAGTGGCCGCCGCCGGGGCTCGCCTGCCCGGCTTTGGCGCCGACGCCGGCCCTCTCCTCCTCCTTCGTGATCAGCACGGCCTTGATCGACTTGTGATCCGCCTCGCGCACGATCAGCCGGCACGCCCCCACTGTCATCTCCTCTCCGGCCTCCGGAATCCGGCCCAGCCGTTCCTGGACGAGGCCGCTGATGGTGTTGGCGTCGTCCCCCAAATCGACCTTGAGGAAATCGTTGATGCGGCGGACCTCGGTCCGCCCGTGCACGAGAATCTGGTTCTTGCCGAGCCTCTTGATCAGCTCCTCGGTGATGTCGGTCTCATCCATGATCTCGCCGACGACCTCCTCGAGGAGGTCCTCGAGCGTCACGAGGCCCATCACGCCGCCGAACTCGTTCACGACGATCGCCATGTGGCGCTTCTCGGCCTGGAACTGTTTCATCAGATCGTCCGCCGGCACCCCGCGCGGCACGAACAGGGCGGGACGGGCGATCTCCTTGAGCAGCAGATCGGCGTGCCCCCGGGCCAGCTCCATCAGCGCCCTGTTCTTGTAGAGGATCCCGATGATGTGGTCGATCGTGCCCTCATAGATCGGGATGCGCGAGTAGGCCGATTTGAAGATCCGCTCCTTCGCAGCCGCGAGGCTGAGCGAGCCGTCCAGCGCGAACATGTAGATGCGCGGCGTCATCGTCTCTTCCGCCGTGATGTCGTTCAGCTGGAAGACGTTCTTGATCATCTTGACCTCTTCCGCCTCGATCGCCCCGGCCTTGCTGCCCTCCTCGAGGATGATCTTCATCTCCTCCTCGGTCGCGAACGGCACGGCGAGGCCGTGCCCGCCGGTCAGCTTCAGGATGAGCGGCTCGAACAGGAACAGGACGGGGAAGAGCAGTCGCTCCAGCCAGTAGATCGGGTAAGCCATGATCCTGAGGAATCCCATCGCGTGTTTGGCGGCGAGCGTCTTCGGGATGATCTCCGCGAAGGTCAGGATGAGGAACACCAGGATGCCGCTGGCGAGGGCGACGTACTGCATCCCGAAGTGCTCGATCGTGATGACGGTGACCAGGGACGCGGCCGCGATGTTCGCCAGATTGTTGCCGATCAGAATCGTCGAGAGGAGCCGCTGCGGCTGGGATCGCAGGCGAAGACCGAGGCGCGCTCCGCGGTTGCCGGCATCCGCCTCGGCGCGCAGCTTGACCTCGTTGATGGAGAAGAAGGCGATCTCCACGGCGGAGAAGGCGGCCGAGAGAAAGAGGCAGAGTACGACGGCGAGGATGTCCATCGGTTAATCGATCACCGGACGGGATCGACGAGTGCGCGCTCGGGGAACCGGGCGCGCGGCCGGATCCTCGCCGATGCCACGGCGGGCATGGGGTCCGGAATGATCGTGTAGGCGCGGCCGGCGAGTCGAAACGATCCTGTCCCTGATCGGAGACCCTGGCGGGCCACCATCGTCGGTCATGAATGTCCTTATTTATCACAAGCCCGGGCCCGCGGGCAATGCCGGGGAGCGCCCGGCTTCGGGGCCGGGCTGGATTCCGGCCTTCGCGTGCTATCGTTCCCCGATCGGAATGCGGGCTCCGGCGGGCAGGCGCGATGGCCGCGCCGGCCGGGACCGGCCCCATCGACCCATGCGAATCCCGCGGAATCCGCGCCTCCTCGAGGTCAATGCGCGTCTATGGCTGCGGCGCGCGGGCCGGCGGACGGGGTCGCCTCTCGACCTGTCCGCGATCCCCGACGACGCGCTGTCGCCTCTGTCCGGGCGGTTCGATCTGCTGTGGCTCATGGGGGTCTGGCGCAGGAGCCCGGCCGCGCGTCAGCGGGCGCTCCGCGACGCGGTGATCCGGGCGGCCTGCAGCGAGGCGCTCCCGGGCTGCAGCGAGGACGACGTCGACGGGTCGCCCTACGCCATTCACGCCTACGAGCCGGATCCGATCCTGGGGGGAGACGCGGGGCTCGCGGCGCTGCGCCGGCGTCTGCGCGGGATCGGGATCGGACTCGTCGTGGACTTCGTCCCCAACCACCTCGCGCTGGATCATCCCTGGACGCTCGCGCATCCGGAGCGGTTCGTGCGGGGTGAAGAGAACGCCCACCGGAGCCGCCCGGACGACTTCTTCAGGACCGCGCGGGGCGACCTCCTCGCGCACGGACGCGATCCGAACTTCCCCCCATGGAACGATACGGCGCAGATCGACTTCTTCTCGGGCGAGGCGCGGTGCGCGCTCGTCGGCGAGCTGCTCTCGATCGCGGAACGTGCGGATGGCGTGCGCTGCGACATGGCGATGCTCGCGCTCAACGACGTGTTCTCGCGGGTCTGGGGAGGCGCGCGGGGCGCGACGGCGGGGCCGGCGCCCGCGACCGAATTCTGGAGCGAGGCCATCGGCGCCGTGAAGGAGCGCCAT
>JBFGDZ010000213.1:0-4661 GCA_041580375.1 Candidatus Polarisedimenticolia bacterium | reverse complement strand
TAGATTCGTCGTGCTCGCGGAGGTCGAACCATTTGACATCGAAGGCGACGCCGACTATGCACAGTACAACGGACTAGTTGGTTGGGGGTGGTAGTCGGTCAGGACTCATGCCGCTGTCATCCGCCAGTGGGGATCGCCCGGCGGCACTGTGCCACCCTGTGAACTTTTTTTGAGATTTTTGTTGCGGTCAGAGTTCAATCTTTATCGATTTCGGGATCGCGTTTGGGGGGGCCCCGGACACTCGCTCATGCCTGTTCCGGACTTCAGCCCTTCAAGGCGGACCGCACCGCATTGATGTGCTCAGGACCGGTTGCGCAGCATCCACCGATGATCTGTGCGCCCATCTCCTTCCACCGGCGAGCGAA
Organism: Candidatus Polarisedimenticolia bacterium; assembly: GCA_041580375.1. GTDB lineage: Bacteria > Acidobacteriota > Polarisedimenticolia > Gp22-AA2 > Gp22-AA2 > JAPUIN01. Next base: position 4,296 of record JBFGDZ010000213.1, on the reverse strand, counting down.
CTCGGCGTAGCGCTGCGGGGTGTATTCGAGGATATCGATCACGAAGTACGGCTCGTCGGGTGAGGTGCCGAATTTGGGATTTTCGTCATAACCGAGATGCCCATAAGCGCCGATCGGGCCATCGAAGACTTTCCTCAGCTTGGGCAGGCAGGCCGAGATGGCCTCGGGAGGGCTGCACATCAGAAAGATGCCATCCACCCTGTGCCCCTGGAGCGCCGCGATGAGATCGGTGAAGGACTCGCCGTGCCACATGGTGCCGTCTTCCTTGACCTTGCATACACCGAGGAACACCGGGAGGCCCATCGCAGCGCAGGCGTCCACTGCCGTGATGCAGTCCGCGATCGGGTGCTCATGGACCGTATCCCCTCCCACATACTCGGGAAGAAGGAAATCGACGCCGGCCTCGGCCAGTACACGGGCCTGGTCCTCGAACTCCTTCCGAAGGTCCCCAGACATGGACATGGTCGGGGCAAAGCCACCGGCAACGTAGGCCTCCGGGTTGACCGCGTCCCGCGCCTCGATGGCCAGCTCTCCACCCCGGCGCGTGTACTCCTCCCATCGATCCTGCTCGCCGATGAGCGCCATCATGGACCGGCTCGTATAAAAGTTGTTGCTGATCACGATCTCGGCGCCGGCTTTGAGATAGTCCGTGTGGACCTTCCGAACCACGTCCGGAGCGTCGAGGTTGGCCGCCGCCGACCAGACGCCCTCCGTGCCCACATGTGGCCCCTGATCGCGCCGGTCCGTCCGACACTCGGTCGTGGCGCCTTTGTTCACGTTGACTCCACGCCTTTGCAGCTCGGAGCCGGTGCCGCCGTCCATGATCAGAACCTCCCCGGCCTCGAGACGCTCGACGATGCGACGTGACGGCATCATGTCACCTCCAGCCGATCGATTGCCTGTTCTCCAACACCGCCGGGCGCCGCCCCGGACGATGCTCGAATCCGTGGATCTTCGGCCCCCGAACATCCGCGCGGCGCGAGTAGTCGGCGCCCTGTCAGGCCGTCATCGGACGACGCGGGCGCCCACCCGGCGACGCGCCTCTTTGCAAACCCACGCAGTGTCATGCAAATCGTCTGTTTTCGGGATCGTACGCCGGGTGGGCGAGCGGGGTCAATGCGACGGACCGCGATGCGCTCACCCACATCCCGTGAACGCTGCGGGTTCTCCGCCTGACGGAACACCGCCCCTCATCTCGCCTGGCCGCGGGGACGTGCCTGATGTGAGGTTCGTCCCTCGCCGCGCCGACAATGGTCTAGCCGGGCGGGGCGTCCCTGTGCCACACTCCCCGCTTCATGACGCGCGCACGACCGACGCCTTTCCGGCGACGACGGCTCCGTACCGCGGCGCTCATCGCGGCGCTGCTGGCCTTCGCGGCGCCCGCCTGCACGCGCTCGACGGGCGAGACGATCGGAGCCGTCGCCGTCGGCACGGGCGGCGCGGTCGCCTCCGCGGACCCGGACGCGACGGCCGCCGGGCTGGACGTGCTCCGCGCCGGCGGAAGCGCGGCGGACGCCGCCATCGCCATGGCTCTCGTCCTGGCCGTCGTTCATCCCCACTGGGGCAACCTCGGCGGCGGCGGTTTCGCCGTGGCCCGGTTCGAGGACGAGGTCACCGCCCTGGACTTCCGCGAGACCGCCCCGGGCGCCGCGGCCCCGTCCATGTTCCTGGACGCCGGAGGAAGCGCGGTGCCGGACTCCTCGTGGATCGGTCCGCTCGCCGCAGGGGTGCCCGGCACCCCCGACGGTCTGTACGCGCTGCACCGGCGCCACGGCAGTCTCCCCTGGCCGGAGCTGGTCGAGCCGGCCATCCGGCTCGCCCGCGACGGCTTCACCATCTCGGCGAGGCTTCACGAAGCGATCGAATGGTCGCGCGAGGAGCTCGCCCGCTTCGAGGAGAGCGCGGCGATCTGGCTGCCCGATGGAGTCCCGCCCTCCGTGGGATCGCGTATGGTCCTGCCCGACCTCGCCCGCACGCTCCGCAGGTACGCCGACGGCGGCCCACCGGGGATCACGAGCGGTCCCGTGGCGCGGGCGATCATCGCCGCGTCGAAGCGGTACGGCGGTGTCCTGACGCTCGAGGACCTCGCGGGATATCGGGCCGAGTGGCGGCAGCCCGTGCGGATCTCGGCCTTCGGCTGGGAGATCGCCTCGATGCCCCTCCCTTCCTCCGGGGGGATCATTCTGGGCGAGACATTCGGGATGCTCGAGAGGCTCGGATGGTCCGCCCTTCCCCGCGCCTCCGCCGATCGCGCCCACCTGCTCGCGGAGGTCTGGCGACGCGCGTACGCGGACCGATTCCTGCTCGGCGATCCGGGGACCACGGAGGCGAAGTCGGCCGATCTGCTCGATCCGGCCTGGCTCGACGCGCGCGCGGCCGGCATCGAGCGGACAGCCGCCTCGCGCTCGGAGGACGTGGCTCCCTGGTCGCGCGCGCGGGCGCCGGAGCCCGCCGAGACCACCCATCTGTCGGCCGTCGACGCGCAGGGAAACCTCGTGGCGCTCACCACCACCCTGAACGGCTGGTTCGGATGCTATCTCTACATCCCCGGAGCCGGGTTCATGCTGAACAACGAGATGGACGACTTCGCCACCGTGCCCGGAGAGCCGAATGCGTTCGGGCTGGTGCAGGGAGAGGCCAACGCGATCCGTCCCGGCCGCCGCTCGCTCTCGTCGATGGCGCCGACCATCGCGTGGCGGAACGGCGAGGCGATCGCGCTGGGTTCGCGCGGCGGCTCGCGCATTCCCACCACCGCCGCGCAGGTGCTGCTGAACCGGATCGTGGACGGCGACTCCCTCGCACAGGCGGTGCGTCGCCCGCGCCTCCACCACCAGTGGCTTCCGGACGAGCTGCGCTACGAGGAGGGCTCCCTGTCGCACGGGCTCCGCGCGGCTCTCGAGCAGCGCGGGCACAGGCTGAAGGAGGTCGGCGGCCTGGGCGAGGTGCACGCGGTGCGACTCAGGGCCGACGGCTGGATGGAGGCGGCGACCGACGACGAAGGCCGAGGCGCCGGAGCGGCGGGCGCGCTCCTCAGGCCGCCCTCGCCCTGAGCCGCCGCGGGCGGCCCTGCGAGCCAGGCGGGCCGGACCCCGCCTCCTCTAGCAGGTGATCAGGGTCTGAATCTCGAGACCGGGCAGTCTGGAGCGTCCCTCGAGGAACCCCAGCTCGATCAGGAATCCCGCGCCGACCACCGTGGCGTCGAGCTTCTCCGCCAGGCGCCGCGCCGCCGCCGCCGTGCCGCCCGTGGCCAGGAGATCGTCCACGATCAACACGCGCTCACCGGGCGAGATCGCGTCGCTGTGGATCTCCAGCCGGTCGGTCCCGTACTCCAGCGCATACTCCTCGGAGACCTTCTTCCACGGAAGCTTGCCGGGCTTTCGCGCCGGCACGAAGCCGGCGCCGAGGGTGACGGCGATCGCGGGCGCGAAGATGTAGCCGCGGGATTCGATCCCGACCACCTTCGTGATGTCCCGGCGCGCGAATCTCCCCGCCAGATCATCGAGCGCGAACCGCAGGGCCTCGGCGTTCTGCAGCAGGGGCGTGATGTCCTTGAACAGGATGCCCTTCTTGGGGAAATCGGGCACGTCGCGGATGTATCGTCGCAGATCCACGATTCCTCCTCCGGCGCCCGGCGGCGCGCCTCTCACGGGCGGATCTCGAAACCCCCGCTCGCCTCGTCGAGCTCCGCGTCCTCGGACGTGATCGCGTCCACCTTCGCACCGGCGGGGCCGATCCGGAGCTGATCCAGGAAGGCCGCCAGATGCTCCTCGGAGCCCGCGGCGACCGCCTCCACGCGCCCGTCGCGCAGGTTCCGCACGTATCCGGTGAGACCCAGGGAGCGGGCCGTCCGCTCGGTGAAGAAACGGAAGCCGACGCCCTGAACGATGCCGGAGATGAGGAGCCGGGTCGCCTTCACGTCGATGAGAACGGAGTGGTGGTCGGGGCGAGTGGATTTGAACCACCGACCCCTTGGTCCCGAACCAAGTGCGCTACCAGGCTGCGCTACGCCCCGACCTGTCCTCCGGAGACCCTGCCTTGTAGCACGGCGGCGAAGCCCCGTCAACCGCGCGACCGCACGCCCGACAGCCCCAGGCGATGATCCAGCGGGATCGGCCGGCCCTCCAGATCGGTCAGCCGGCCAGGCGGGTGGCCCCGTCCCGTCGCCAGGCTGACCACGACCATGATCGCCGCCGCCGCGATCACCGCCACGACGTCGCCGGCATCATCACCGGTGATCCACTTCAGCGACGCGTAGGTGACGAGCCCGACGCCCATGGCCGCGAGGGCGCCCGGGGC
>JBFGDZ010000212.1:0-4713 GCA_041580375.1 Candidatus Polarisedimenticolia bacterium | reverse complement strand
GGCGCCGCCGAGAACAATCTGAAGTCGATCGACGCGCGATTCCCGCTTGGACTGTTCACCTGCGTGTGCGGGGTTTCCGGGTCGGGCAAGAGCACCCTCGTGAACGAGACGCTGTACAAGGCGCTCGCCAGGAGGATCTTCCGAACGCCGATCCGGCCGGGCGCGCACCGGGGCGTGCGGGGCGCATCGCAGGTGGACAAGGTCATCGACATCGACCAGTCGCCGATCGGCCGGACGCCGCGCAGCAACCCGGCCACCTATACGGGGCTGTTCACGCCGATCCGGGACCTGTTCTCGATGGTCCCCGAGGCGCGGACCCGCGGATACCGTCCGGGGCGCTTCTCGTTCAACGTCAAGGGGGGCCGCTGCGAGGCCTGCGAAGGGGACGGCATCATCCAGATCGAGATGCACTTCCTCCCGGACGTGCACGTCACGTGCGAGGAATGCAAGGGCCGCCGCTACAACCGGGAGACGCTCGACGTGCGCTACAAAGGCCGCAACATCGCCGACGTTCTCGAGATGTCCGTGAGCGAGGCGCTCGGCTTCTTCGAGAACGTCCCTCCGGTCCGGCGCAAGCTCGAAACGCTCGACGCCGTCGGACTCGGGTACATCAAGCTCGGCCAGTCGGCCACGACGCTGTCCGGGGGCGAGGCGCAGCGCATCAAGCTCTCCAAGGAGCTGAGCCGGCGGGCCACGGGACGCACCGTGTACATCCTGGACGAGCCGACGACGGGTCTTCATTTCGAGGACATCCGGAAGCTCCTGGGGGTCCTGAACGCCCTCGTGGATCAAGGCAACACCGTCATCGTCATCGAGCACAATCTGGACGTCATCAAGACGGCCGACTGGATCATCGATCTGGGCCCCGAGGGCGGGGACGAGGGGGGGCGGATCGTGGCGGAGGGAACACCGGAGTCCGTGGCGGCCGTCGAGGCGTCCTACACCGGCGCATTCCTGCGCAGGATCTTCGAGCGCGAACGCCGGGGATCCCGCAGGAGACCGCCGGCGGAGACGACACCCGCCCCCGATCGCGCACGGGCGGAATCGGCTGCGGGGCCGGGACGCTAGGAGCCCGGCGCGGCGGCCCGCAGAAGGAGGAGACCATGGCGCTGACGATCACATCACCGGCTTTCGATCACGGCGGGCAGATCCCCAGGGCCCACACCTGCGAGGGGGTGGATCGCTCCCCGCGCCTCGAGTGGGCCGGCGTCCCGGACGGCACGCTCAGCCTGGCTCTGATCGTGGACGATCCCGACGCACCGGACCCCGCCGCGCCGAAGATGACGTACGTGCACTGGGTCCTCTACAACATCCCGCCGGATACCCGGGGGCTGGCCGAAGGGGTCTCCCCGGGCGCCCTTCCCACCGGAACGCGGGAGGGCCTCAACGACTGGAAGCGGACCGGCTACGGCGGGCCCTGCCCCCCAATCGGCCGCCACCGGTACTTCCACAAACTGTACGCCCTCGACATCCGGCTCCCGGATCTCGGCGCCGCCACCAAGGACAGGCTGCTCAAGGCGATGGAGGGGCACATCCTCGGGCAGGCCGAGCTCATGGGGACGTACCAGAAGTCCGGCTGATCCGGGCGGCACCGCCGGCCCGGGTCGGCGATCGTGCCGGCCCGCCGACGTAGTAGAATGGCGACCATGACCAACGTCTACGACGACGTCGTGGCAGCGATCGGGCACACGCCGCTCGTGCGCCTGAACGTGCTGGGCAAAGACACCGGGGCGGACATCTACGCCAAGCTCGAGTACCTGAATCCCGGAAACTCGGTCAAGGACCGGATCGCGGTGCAGATGATCGACGATGCCGTGAAGGCCGGCGATCTCAAGCCGGGCGGCACCATCGTCGAGTGCACCAGCGGCAACACCGGCATGGGGCTGGCCATGGTGGGCACGGCCCGCGGCTACCGGACCATCCTGGTGATGCCCGACAAGGTCAGCAGCGAGAAGATCAAGGCCCTGCGGGCCTTCGGCGCCAAGGTGATCACGACGCCCACGGCCGTACCTCCCGAGGATCCGCGATCGTATTACTCCGTCGCCCAGCGCATCGCCCGTGACACGCCGAACTGCTTCTTCGCCAATCAGTACCACAATCCGAGCAACCCCAAAACCCACGAGATCACGACGGGTCCGGAGATCTGGGAGCAGCTCGGCGACCGGATCGACGCCGTCGTCATCGGCACGGGAACGGGGGGCACGATGACGGGCGTCGGTCGGTTCCTCAAGCGCAAGAAGCCGGCCATCCGCATGGTCATGATCGATCCGTTCGGCTCGATCCTCCACGACTACTTCAAGACCGGCGAGGTGGGCAAGGTCTTCAAGACCTACAAGGTCGAGGGATTCGGCGAGGATTTCGTTCCGGGGAGCCTGGACATCTCCGTCGTCGATGACTGTTACCAGGTCTCCGACAAGGAGTGCTTCCTGACGGCGCGCGAGCTGACGCGGCGCGAGGGGCTGTTCACCGGCGGCTCGGGAGGGGGCGCGGTCTGCGGCGCGATCAAGTTCGCGCGCGAGCACCCCGAGTGCAGGACCATCGTCGTCGTGCTTCCCGACTCGGGATCGCGCTACCTGAGCAAGGTGTACGACGACGACTGGATGCGCGAGAACTCCTTCCTGGACGACGTGGAGACGTACGGCTCGTTGAGCGCCATCGTCGATCGCCGCCGGCAGCCGCTGATCGCCGCCGCCCCGGGCGACGGCGTCCAGAAGATCATCCGGCTCATGAAGAAGCACGGGTTCTCCCAGCTGCCGGTGATGGAGGACGATCGGGTCCTGGGGATCATCTCCGAGGTCGACCTCCTGAACGCGCTCCTGCGCGACCCGTCCAACGTCGATCGCCCCGTGGCCGACCTCGTCGATCAGAACTATGTCGTCGTCCCGCCCGACACGCCCGTCACGCGGCTGGCTTCCGTCTTCACGGAGGGCAAGATCGCCCTCGTCGAGGAGAAGGGGAAGATCCGCGCCCTGCTGACCAAGATCGATCTCATCGACCACATGGCCGGGATGATGCAGTGACGCCCCGGCGCGGCTCGATCGCGTGAGCGGCGCATCCGAAGGCGGCATCCAGCAGTCCCTTCTCGACCTCCTCGGCACGGCCAATTCCGTCATCTGGGGCCCGCCGATGCTGATCCTGCTGGTCGGGACCGGCATTTACTACACCGTCCTGCTGCGGGGCCTTCAGTTCCGGACGCTGTGGCACTCGCTGTGGCTCGCGCTCGTGAAGCGCCGCGAGGAGTCGGCCGAGGCGCCGGGAGACATCAGCCATTTCCAGGCCCTGATGACCGCGCTCGCCGCCACCGTCGGGACCGGCAACATCGCCGGCGTCGCCACCGCCATCGCCGCGGGCGGCCCGGGCGCCCTCTTCTGGATGTGGGTGACCGGACTGTTCGGCATGGCCACGAAGTACGCGGAGGCCGTCCTGGCGGTCAAGTACCGAGTCACCGACCGCCGCGGGCAGATGAGCGGCGGGCCGATGTACTACCTCGAGCGGGGGCTCGGCTGGCGGCCGCTCGGCATACTCTTCGCCCTGTTCGGCGCCGTCGCGGCCTTCGGCATCGGCAACATGGTGCAGTCGAACTCCGTGGCGGACGCGCTTCGCACGGCTCCGTTCGACATCCCTCCCGCGACGACCGGCGTCGTGCTCACGCTGGCGACCGGGCTGGTGCTACTCGGCGGCATCCGCGGCATCGCGCGCGTGACGTCGGTGCTGGTCCCCGGGATGATCGTGATCTACATGGCGGGCGCCCTCGTCGCGCTCGCGCTGAACTGGCGCGGGCTTCCTGACATCGCGGTGTTCGTTCTGGCCGACGCGTTCCGTCCGACCGCCGCCGTGGGCGGGTTTATGGGCGCCACGCTCCGGGAGACGATCCGCTACGGCGTGGCCCGCGGCGTCTTCTCGAACGAGTCGGGCCTGGGCAGCTCGCCGATCGCAGCGGCCGCCGCGCGCACGCGCGATCCCGTCGTCCAGGCCCTCGTGTCGATGACGCAGACATTCATCGACACCATCGTCGTCTGCTCGATGACCGGCTTCGTCATCATCGCCAGCGGCGCGTGGACCAGCGGCTCCACGGGAGCGGCGCTCACGACGACCGCCTTCAACATCGGCCTGCCGGGCAACTCCGGGGGCGCCATCGTGGCCCTCGGCCTCGTGCTGTTCGCCTACTCGACCGTTCTGGGCTGGAGCTACTACGGGGAGAAGTGCACCGAATACCTGCTCGGCGAGCGTTCGATCGTGCCGTACCGCGTCCTGTTCACGGCGATGGTGGGGGTCGGCGCCGTGGTGAAGGTCGATCTCGTCTGGGCGTTCGCCGACGCCATGAACGGCCTCATGGCGCTGCCGAACCTCATCGGGCTGCTCGGGCTCGCCGGGGTCGTCGCCGCGGAGACGCGGCGCTATCTGGAGTCCCGGCGCGGCTGATCGTCTGGGGAGAATCCCGCCCGGATCCTTGCGCTAGTCCGAAGATCACGTGGAACACCATCCCCAGGCCGGACAGGCCGAGGGCCGGCAGGGCGCAGATGAACGACGCGATCGCCCCGAAGATTCCCGCCGGCGGCCCATAGTGACGCTTCAGGGCGTCCGGCAGCCACCTGAAATTCGCCGTCCGCAGTCCATTGGTGAGGAAGAAGGCCGCGATGAGGTAGGAGAGAAGGTGCGGCTCGGAGTATCAGATGCAGGACGGGGGTCGTCATCGTCGGGCCGGCGATGACG
>JBFGDZ010000211.1:0-4727 GCA_041580375.1 Candidatus Polarisedimenticolia bacterium | reverse complement strand
CGAGGCCGAGCAGCAATACGAACTGGCCGTCCAGGAGCGCGATCGCGCGGCGCGACTGGTGGAGTCCCGCGCCCTGCCGGCCAGGAGGTTGAGCGAGGCCGAGGCGGCCGTCACGGCGTCGAAGGCGCGGCTCGACGCCGCGGCCCAGCGCATGAAGCGGCTCGAAGCGCTGACCCAGTCTGGCGAGGCCGACTGGGTCGGCGACTGGTTCGCCGTGCGCGCGCCGTTCGACGGGGTCGTCGCCGACGTCCGGTTCGCATCCGGCGCCAGCGTGGAGGAGGGGGATCTCCTGCTTCGACTCGTCGCCACGAGCCGGGTGCACGTCGTGGGGTCCGTGCCCGAGTCGAGGGCCGCGGCGCTGAGATCGGTCGGCGCGGCCGAGTTGCTGGTGGAGGGGAAGTCCCCGATCCTCCTGGGGCGGGCCGTGGCGATCGGCGGCGTCGTCGATCAGGACAGCCGCACCGTCGAGGTGCGTTACGAACTGGACAACGGTCAGCATCGACTCCCGGTCGGCCGGGGCGTGCGGCTGCGCCTGTTCGTCGGGGAAGCCGAGCCGCTCCCGGCGGTGCCCGAATCGGCCGTCGTCGACGACGGCGGACGCCCCGTGGTCTTCGTCCAGACGGGAGGCGAGTCGTTCGAGCGGCGCCCGGTGCAACTCGGGAGCCGCGAGGGTGGATACGTGCACGCGCTCGAGGGGGTCCGGACGGGCGAGCGGGTGGTGAGCCGGGGCGCCTATCTCATCCGTCTGACCGCGATATCGGCGCAGATTCCGGCCCACGGCCACGTTCACTGAGAAGGGAAGCGCCGTGATCGACGCGCTGATCTGCTGGTCGCTGAACAACAAGTTGATCGTCCTGATGCTGGCCGCGGGGCTCCTCGTCTGGGGCGGCTGGCAGGCGATCCAGTTGCCGGTCGACGTCCTGCCGGATCTCACGGCGCCGACCGTCACCGTCCTCGTCGAGGGGAGCGGCATCGCCCCCGAAGAGATGGAATCGCTCGTGACGTTCCCGATCGAGGCCGCGCTCAACGGGGCGGCCGGCGTCCGTCGGGTGCGTTCGGTGACCGCGGTGGGCGCGGTGATCGTCTGGGTGGAGTTCGATTGGGGGGAGGACATCTATCGCGCCCGGCAGACCGTCAGCGAGAAGCTAGGACTGGTCGCGGGATCGCTGCCCGACACCGTCGAGCCCCCCATCCTGGCTCCGATCTCCTCGATCATGGGCGAGATCCTGTTCCTCGCGCTGGGATCGGATCGGCACACGCTGCTCGACCTGCGCACCTCGGCCGATACGACGCTGCGGCGACGCATCCTCGCGGTGCCGGGCGTCTCGCAGGTCACCTCGATCGGCGGCGCCGAGCGCCAGTATCAGGTCCTCGTGCATCCCGATCGGCTCGAGCGCTATCGCGTCACGCTGCGCGAGGTCGAGGAGGCCCTGGCGGCAGCCAACCGAAACACGTCGGCCGGATTCCGGGTCTCCGGAGGGCAGGAGTATCTGATACTGGGAATCGGACGGCCGGAGAGTCTCGAGGAGATCGGCGAGACGGTCGTGGCGGCACGGAATGCCCGGCCGATCCTGGTGCGCGACCTGGGCGAGGTGACGATCGGGCCGGCGCTGCGCCGCGGCGAGGGGTCGCACAACGGGGAGCCCTCCATCGTGATCGGCGTCCAGAAGCAGCCCGGGGCGAACACGCTCGAGCTGACGCGCCGCCTCGACGCCGTCCTGGACGACCTGCAGGCGACTCTTCCCGAGGGAATGACGATCCATCGCAACATCTTCCGGCAGGCCGAATTCATCGAGAATGCGATCGACAACCTGACCCGCGCGCTGCGGGACGGCAGCATCCTCGTCATCGTCATCGTCTTCCTGTTCCTGGCCAATCTCCGCGCCGCGACGATCACCCTCGTGGCGATGCCGCTCTCGCTGCTGGCGGCCGTCCTGGCGCTGAAGGCGACCGGGGCGACCATCAACAGCATGACGCTCGGCGGGATGGCGATCGCGGTCGGCGCCATCGTCGACGACGCCATCATCGACGTCGAGAACGTCTTCCGCCGCCTGCGGGAGAATATGCAACGAACCGAAAGCGATCGGCGGCCGATCCTGGACGTCGTCTACCGCGGCAGCAGCGAGATCCGCGGATCGATTGTCTTCGCGACGCTCGTCATCGGGCTGGTGTTCGTGCCGCTCTTCTTCTTGAGCGGCGTCGAGGGACGTCTGCTGCGCCCCCTCGGCTTCGCGTATCTCGTGGCCCTCTTCGCGTCGCTCGTCGTGGCGCTGACCGTGACGCCGGTGCTCTGCGCGCTGCTGCTGCCCCGATCTCCTGCGGTGCGGAGCGGGCACGAGCCGGACTGGATCGCCCGCCTCAAGGATCGCTATGTCCGGCACCTCGAGTGGTGCCTGGGGCAAGGGCGGGCGCTCCTCGCGGCTTCCGGGATTCTGCTCGTGGCCGCCGTTTTGTCGTTCTTTTGGATGGGCCGGGCGTTCCTGCCGGAGTTCAACGAAGGCACCCTCACGATCAGCGCGGTCACGCTGCCCGGCACGAGCCTCGATGAGTCGAACAAACTCGGTGCCGCCCTCGAGAGGCTGCTACTGCAGGTGCCCGAGGTGACGGCCACGGCCCGGCGCACGGGGCGGGCCGAACTGGACGAGCACCTGCAGGGTGTCGAGTCGGCCGAGATCGACGTCAATCTGCGGATGAACGCCCGCCCCAAGGACGAGGTCCTGCAGGAGATCCGGCAACGGCTCACCCTGGTGCCCGGAACGAACGTCACCATCGGCCAGCCGATCTCGCACCGCATCGATCACATGCTCTCGGGGACCCGGGCCAACATCGCCGTGAAGATCTTCGGCCCGGACCTCGTCGTGCTGCGGGATCTGGCCCGCCGGGTCGAGGCGACCGCGCGCTCCGTGCCGGGCGCCGTCGACGTGTCAGTCGAAGCGCAGGCGGACATCCCGACCGTCCGGGTGCATTTCGATCGGGGGGCGCTGGCGCGCTTCGGCCAGCCGGCGGGAGCGGCGTCCGAGGCGATGCGCACCGCATTCGTCGGCCGGGAGGTCGGGCAGATCTACGAGGGCCAGGTGGCCTTCCCGCTCGTCGTGCGCTACCCCGCGGAGGTGCAGGACGATCTGGACGCGATTCGCCAGACGCGCATCGACACCGTGTCCGGGGCGCGCGTCCCGCTGGAGGCGATCGCGGATATCCGCGAGGATCGCGGTCCCAACTTCATCAGTCGTGAGAACGGCCAGCGCAAGATCGTGGTCTCCGCCAACGTGGCCGGCAGGGATCTGCGCTCCGTCGTGGACGGTATCCGATCCGCGGTCGCGGCGTCGGTCGATCTGCCGGCGGGATATTCCATCGAATACGGCGGCCAGTTCGAGAGCGAGGCGGCGGCATCCCGCCGCCTGTTCTGGCTCGGGCTGGCCGTCATCGCCGGCATCCTCCTGCTGCTGTCCGCGGCGTTCCGGTCTTTCGGCGACGCCGTCATCATCATGATCAACCTGCCCCTGGCCCTGATCGGCGGCGCCGTCGGCGTGTTCATGTCCGGAGGCGTGTTGTCGGTGGCGTCGATCATCGGGTTCATCGCCCTGTTTGGCATCGCGACTCGCAACGGGATCATGATGGTCTCGCACATCCGGCACCTCGTCGAGGAGGAGGGGATGAGGTCGCTCCGCGAGGCCGTTCTCCGGGGCGCGCGGGAGCGTCTCGTGCCGATCCTCATGACGGCCATGGCGTCGGGACTGGCCCTCGCGCCCCTGGCGCTCCGCGGAGATCACTCCGGGGCCGAGCTGGAGGCCCCCATGGCGATGGTGATCCTATTCGGCCTCGTCACCGCGACGGCTCTGAACATGGTCGTCGTGCCGCTCGCCTATTTCCGGTTCAGCCGCCGCCGGTAGGCGGAGCGGCGCGCGGCTCTCCGGTCCCTCGCTCGCTCAGAGTTTCGCGCCGCAGAACTTGCAGTGCTTCGCGTCCGTATCGTGCCCCTCCCGCAGACAGGACGGGCACCCCTGGGTGGTCAGCGGCCGCGCGGCGGCGCGCGCCAGCTCGGTGGCGAAGATGCCCGTCGGGATGATGATCATGCTGTAGCCCAACAGCATGGCGGCCGCGGCGATCGCCTGGCCGATCACGGTGCGGGGCGCGATGTCGCCGTAGCCGACCGTCGTCAGCGTCACGATCGCCCAGTAGATGCCGCGGGGGATGCTCGTAAAGCCGGACTCCTGCCCCTCCACGACGTACATCGCCGAGCCCATGATCAAAACCAGTGTCATGACGACCATGACGAACACCGTGATCTTGGTCCGCGTGGCGCGGACGGCCGCCACGAGCGCCGACAATTCCTTCAGGTGGCGGGCGATCTTGAGCACCCGGAAGATGCGGAGCAGCCGCAGGGCCCGGATCACGAGCAGGCTCTGTGCGCCGGCGATCACGAGGCTCAGGTAGGTCGGGACGATGGCGAGCAGGTCGACGATCCCGAAGAAACTGAACGCGTAGCGAAACGGGCGCCGGACGCTGAACAGCCGCAGCAGGTACTCGACGGTGAAGAGGATCGTGAAGATCCACTCGACGGCCCGCAGCCCGGCGCCGTAACGACCCCGGATGCCGGCCACGCTCTCCAGGATCACGGCCAGCACGCTGAGGCTGATGGCCACCAGCAGGGCGACGTCGAAGCCCCGGCCGGCCGGCGTGTCGGCTTCGAAGATGATCTCGTGCATGCGCTCGCGCCACGGCGTCTG
>JBFGDZ010000210.1:0-4764 GCA_041580375.1 Candidatus Polarisedimenticolia bacterium | reverse complement strand
TCCCGGTGACGCAGACCCATGACCACGTCCCCGTCGGCGGTCGCCGACACCTCGAGCTCCGGCGGGATCCGGGACGGGTCGACGACGAGCGAGTGGTAGCGGGTCGCCTCGAAAGGGCTCCGGATCCCCCGGAAGATCGTCCGGCCGTCGTGGACGATCGGCGACGTCTTCCCGTGCATCAGCGTGCGCGCGCGCACGATGCGGCCGCCGAAGGCGCGACCGATCGCCTGGTGCCCCAGGCAGACTCCGAGGATGGGGATCCGGCCGGAGAAGACGCGCACGGCCTCCAGGCTCACGCCCGCCTCGTCCGGCGTCTTCGGGCCGGGCGAGATCACGATCGCACGAGGGTGCAGGCGCCCGATCTCCTCGATCGTGATCCGGTCGTTACGGTGGACGATCAGCTGCTCCCCCATCTCCTCGAGATATTGAACGAGGTTGTACGTGAACGAGTCGTAGTTGTCGATGAGGAGGATCACGCCAGACTCTCCGCCCGCTCGATCGCGTCGACGAGGGCCCCGGCCTTGCTGACGCATTCACGGTGCTCCCTGTCGGGGCGCGAGTCGGCCACGATCCCCGCCCCCGCCTGCGCGTACACGCGCCCGTTTTGGGTCACCACGGTCCGGATCGTGATGCAGGAATCGAGCGTTCCCGAGAAATCCATGTAACCGACGGCGCCTGCGTACGGCCCCCTGCGCGTGGCCTCCAGCTCCTCGATGATCTCCATGGCGCGGACCTTCGGGGCCCCCGAGACGGTGCCGGCGGGAAAGCAGGACAGAAGCGCGTCGAACGCGTCGCGCCCGGGCCGGAGGCGCCCCGCCACCTCCGACACGAGGTGCATCACGTGCGAGTACCGCTCCACGTCCATGAACCGGGTGACCTCCACGCTGCCTCCCCGGGTCACACGGCCGACGTCGTTGCGGCCGAGATCCACGAGCATCACGTGCTCCGCGCGTTCCTTGGGATCCGATCGCAATTCCTCCTCCAGCCGGGCGTCCTCGTCCTCGTTCCGGCCGCGGGGGCGGGTTCCGGCGATCGGACGTGTCCGGACGCGATCGCCTTCGACCCGCACGAGCATCTCGGGAGACGCGCCGGCGAGGCCCACCTCGCCGAAGTCGAGAAAGTACATGTAGGGCGACGGATTGATGCGCCGGAGGGCCCGGTAGATGGAGAACGGGTCCGCCGACGTGCTCCGGCCCAGGCGCTGGGACAGCACGACCTGGAAGATGTCGCCCGAGCGGATGTAGTCCTTGGCGCGCTTCACGGCCGTCCTGAATCTCGATTCGCTGACGTTGCTGGTCCACCGCCCCCGGCGCCCGGCTTTCCGGAGTCGCCCGCGGCGCGGACGGAGCAGCATGCGCTCCACGTCCTCGATCCGTCCGCGCGCCTCCCGGTAACGCTCCTCCAGGCGGCGCACCGGCAGCCTTTCACCGCGCTCCTCGGTGCGGATGTTGGAGACGATCTGAATGCGTTGTTTCAGATGGTCGAACGCGAGAACGGTGTCGTAGATGCCGAACAGGACATCCGGCGCCGGCAGATCGCACCGCGTCGACCGCGGGAGCCGCTCGACGAGGCGGACCACGTCGTAGGAGAGGTACCCGACCGCGCCTCCCGCGAAACGGGGCAGGTCGGGTATCCGCACGGAGCGGAACGGCGCCATGGCGCGCCGGAGCGACGCGAGGGGATCCTCGGTGCCCGGCTCCTGCCCGTCGACGCGCGCCCTCACGACCTCCACGGGATCCCTGCCGAGGAACGAGTACCGGGCCACGCTCTCTCCCCCCTCGACTGATTCGAGGAGGAAGGGATGCCTGGCGCCGGGCGCGATGCGCATGAAGGCCGCGACGGGGGTCAGGAGATCCGCGTCGATCTCCCGGCAGAGAGGGATCATCGTCCCGTCCCTGGCCAGCGACGGCAGGTCGGCGGGATGCAGGTTCAGACCGTCCCTCGTCAACGTCCCTCCCCGTCTTTTTCGAACACGCCCAGGGTCTTCGGCACGGCGAACACCACCGGGATCGGCTCCTGCAGCTCCTTGACCGAAAAGGTGAGACGCAGGGGCACGTCGTTCAGCCCGCTCTCCGGAATCGGGTAGTACAGCACGTCCTGCATGTAGGTGCGGGGCGGGAGCTTGACCGCGTTGATCTGCACGGACGTCCGCGCCGTCGATGGGAAGAAGTCGCTCGACATGCGCCTGAAGAGCCCCACGTACGTTCCCGTGATCGAGCTGTTGCGCAGGAAGAGCCTGCGGTCCAGATCCATCCGGTGATACGCGTCGCGCACCTCAGCGGCGGGCGCCATGGCGTACTGTCTCCCGAGAGGATCCTCCAGGACGAAGGCCTCCCTCGTGATCGTGAATGTCTCCTTGCTCTTGTTGGCCACCATCACGAAGAGCGGGAAATAGGGTTCGTCGCGGATCAGCCGGGCGCCGTCGACTCCGACGACGATGAGGGCGAGATCCCCTTCCTCCTTGTAGTTGTAGGGGCTGAGACGATCGCTGTACGTCCCGACGACCTCCGGGTTCCGTTCCAGCGTCGTGCACGAAAGACCGAGAAGGAGGAGAATCACCGTCGCTCCCGTGCCGATCGCGCGTCTCGTCCACCGCACGTTCATGCCGCCTCCATGTCCGCGAACTCGCGCAGGAACCGCACCATCGACTTCTCGAAATCCCGCAGCCCCGCGATCGAGATGAACTCGTTGGTGTGATACGAGCGGCCGCCCCTCCCCAGGCCGGCGACCACGAGGGGAAGCCCGATCTCTTCGAACAGGCTGAAGGAATGCGAGGCGCCGCTCGAGGGGTGAATCTCCGGCTCGACCCCGAACGAATCGTAGACGCGCCGGGCGATCCCCACGAGGGGATGCGCGCGGTCGATCGACCAGGGCCGGTACGAGAGGCGCCGGACGACCTCGATGTCGGGGAACCCGTGATCCTTGAGGTGGTGACCGATGGCGGACACGATCGCTTCCGGATCCTGGTTGGGGACCAGGCGCAGGTCGACCTGGGCCCGGACCTCCGTCGGGAGCAGGAACTGGGACCACGGACGCGTGCTGTGGATCAGCAGATTGCCCAGGTTGAACGTGGGTGACGCGAGGTAGCGCCGGCATGTGGCCCGGGGAGGCAGGTCGTGCTTGAAGCGGACGACGTGCTGCGATTTCAGGAATTCGAACTGGTCCTCGATGCCGCCGAGCTCGTTCCCCGCGCCCTCCTCCGGCCCGGGGTCCTCCTCGATGACCTCGACGATGTCGTCGTAGAATCCCTCGACGAGCACGCGCTCGTTCTCGTCCAACAGCGTCGAAAGGGCGCGGACCATCCTCCAGGCGGGGGAGGCGACCCACGCGGCGTTGCCGCTGTAGATGGAGCGCCGCGTCGGCCCGCCCCACGCTCCTCCCGAGCAGATCAGCTCCAGCAGAAGCGTGCCTTTCACCCCGAGAGGCAGGACGGGGCGGCCCCCGCGGCCCTGACAGAGCTTCGGATAGAGAACCCCGTCCGCGGCCTCCAGAGTGGAGCGGCGATCGGACATGACCTTCGGCAGCGTGGGGCTGCCCAGCTGCTCATCACCTTCGAGAAGGAAGATCAGATTGACGGGCGGCCGCTCCTCCGTCCGCACGAGGGACTCAACGGCCCTCAGGAACCCCCAGAGGGGACCCTTCGGATCGCACGCGCCGCGCGACACGATGCACTCGCCCAGCCCATCGACGTTCCGCACGCGGCCCGAGAAGGGAGGCGCCGACCAGTCGGCCCCTTCCGGAGGGACGATGTCGTAGTTGCGATAGATCACCAGCGTCCTCCGCGCGCCCGCGTCCAGGGATCCGTAGACGAATGGCAGATCGCCGTAATCGAGGAGGACGGCCCGGCCGCCGAGCCTCTCGATCTCGTCCTTGAGGCGGCGCGCCATCTCGTCGCATCGGTCGCGGCGCGTGACGACGTTGTCGATCCTGAGGATCGACCGAAGATCCGCCAGATGATCTTCGAAGTGCCCGTCGATCCAGGAGAACGCCTGGTCGTTCGCCCTCTCCCCGGCACGTCCCTTCGATGTTCGGCTCGTCGTCACGCGACATCCTCCCTGTCCGTTACCGGGACGCACTCCGCCCCGCCGCCCGCGGCCCGGGATGCCTGCCGATCGGACCGCCCGGAAGCCGGATGCGGCCGGAACGAGGGGCGATCACCCGCGCGGGCGGTCGCTCAGCGCCACCAATAATGGAATCGATGAAAGGGGTGGAACGGTTCGTGCGGAAGGATCCGGACGGCCACGCGGTCCTCGCAGCCTGCACACCCGACCTCGCCTGCGGTTCTGACGTACACGGCGGATCCCCCGGATCTGGCTTCATCAGTCTACGTCGAGGTCCGGATGGTGTCAATCGTCCTCTCGCCCCGTTCGGCCGCCCGCGACTCATCCGCCGCGCCGCGACCGGCCCCGTCCCTTGCCACGTACCGCGCTGCGAGACACCCGGCGGCGGCGCTTCGTCGGCGATCGCGCGCCCGGCCGGCTGGCCGCCCGTCCGCTCCGCACCTCCCTCCGGCGCCCCCGCCCGGTGCGGACCGTCCGCGCCCGCGCGGATCCCAGCGCCGCCCGGACGGCACGTCGCATCGCATCGATCGGCGCGTCCTCGCCCGTGAACAACCGGAACTGCGCGGCACCCTGGGCCACGAACATGTCGACTCCACCGATGACGGCCGCGCCGCGATCCCGGGCGCGGCGTAGGAGGAGTGTTTCGGGCGGGTTGTAGACGATGTCGTAGACCCTGGAGGTTCTGACCCACCCTCCGTGCACC
>JBFGDZ010000209.1:0-4769 GCA_041580375.1 Candidatus Polarisedimenticolia bacterium | reverse complement strand
TCCGGGAACTCGGTCCGCGCACCCGGTTCGGGATCAACGTGATCGAGGTGAAGCGGCCGGCGCCCGGAGCGACGGAGCGGCGGATCATCCCGGGCCCCGACACCGAGGTGCGCGGAGGCGACAGCCTGATCGTCGTGGGCCGCCCGGGCGACATCGCGCATCTCAGGGAGTCGGCGATCGGAGGCGCGACGTCCGGCGGACGCGCACCGGAGGGCGGCGGCCCGGCCGGAGAGGGGACGCCGTGAGCCGGTTCGAGAACGTGCGCGGCCTCCTGCTCGACATCGACGGCACATTGCTGGCGGACGCGGTCGCGATCCCCGGCGCCGCCGACGCGATCGCGCGGCTGCGAGCGGCCCGGCTTCCGTTCCGGCTGTTCACGAACACGTCGCGGCGATCGCGCCGCGCGATCGCGGACGTCCTGCGAGCCGCCGGGCTCTCCGTCGATCCGGACGAGATCCTCACGCCGGCGGCGCTCGCGCGCCGTCGCATCGCCGGCTCCGGCCGCACGCGGGCGCTCCTTCTCGTACCGGACGAGGCGCGCGCCGACCTCGACGGCGTGACGGCGGCGGCCGAGCGCCCCGACTGGGTCGTCGTGGGGGATCTCGGGGACGGCTTCACGCACGGGCGGCTCAACGGTGCGTTCCGCTCGATCCGGGACGGCGCCGGCTTCCTCGCCCTGCACAAGAACCGCTTCTGGCACGACGGGGATCGAGGATGGGTGCTGGACGCGGGGGCCTACGTCGCCGCCCTGGAGTACGCCACGGGGATCGAGGCCGAGCTGCTGGGCAAGCCGGCCCCCGCCTTCTTCCGCCTGGCGCTCGAGGACCTCGGGCTTCAGGCGGGCGAGGTGCTGATGGTCGGCGACGATCGCCGCGCCGACATCGCCGGTGGCCGGGCGGCCGGGTGCCGCACGGCGCTCGTGCGGACGGGGCGCTCCGAGGCTACGCGGGACGGGCCGGGAGCGGAACCGGACGCCGTGCTCGACTCGATCGCCGATCTGAGCCTCGACGAGCCGGCCTGACTCCGTGCGGCGGCGCGGCGTCCCGGGGCCGCGTCCCGCCGGCCGTTCCGTCTCAAGGTCGCTTCTCTCCGGGCGACCTCCGCGACACGACTCCGCTTCCCTCCCGCACGGTCACGAACCGATCGACCGGAAGGGGGCCGACCCGCTCCACCTTGCGGTCGCGCGTCGGCCAGTGGATCTCGATCGAGTCGACGCGCGTCGCGGCGCCGAGGCCGAAGTGCAGCCGCATGTCGTGCTGCGACAGGTACGAGGAGGCGCTGCGCACCTCCTGCGTCTGTCGGCGCCCACCCGCCGTCAGAATCACCCGGGCGCCAATGGCGTCGCGGTTCGCCCGCACGCCCTCGAGCCGCAGCGTGATCCAGTGTCCGGCGGCGCTGCCGCCGTCGTTACGCAGCAACGTCGCCTTTCGGTCGTTCGGCGTGAAGAGCAGATCCCGATCTCCGTCGTTGTCGTAGTCGGCCGTCGACAGGCCGCGCCCCACGTCGGCGGCGCGGAAATACGGTCCGGCGGCGTCGCTGATGTCCCGGAAGACGCCCTTCCCGGTGTTCTCGAACAGGAACGGCCGCTGCGCGTGGGTCAGGATGTCGTTGACCTCCGCGATGTCGTCCATCGGGTGGCCGTTCGTGATGACCAGATCGAGATCGCCGTCGTGGTCGAAGTCGAACAGGTCGAGGCCCCAGCCGGTCAGGAGCAGGCTCCCCTCGGCCAGCCCGGAGGGGTAGCTCTCGATGGAAAAGATGCCGCTGCCCTCGAGATTGCGGTAGAGCTGGTTCACCTCGTTGCTCAGGTTCGTGACGAGCAGTTCGGGCCAGCCGTCGCCGTCGACGTCCCCCGCCTCGGTCCCCATGCCGGACTCCGGCTTGCCGTCCTCGCTGCAGCACGCGCCGGAGAGGAGCGTGATGTTCTCGAAGCGTCCCTTGCCGTCGTTGCGATAGAGCATGTTGGGTGTGGCGTCGTTGGCGACGTACAGATCGACGTCGCCGTCGAGATCGAGGTCGAACCAGACGAGGCCCAGGCCCTTGCCGTTCGGATCGACGATGCCCGCCTGCGCGGAGACGTTTTTGAAGACTCCGTTCCCCTCGTTGTGGTACAGCGCGTCGGGAAGTCCGCCGTAGGCGTCCGGGTGGCAGTACGACCGCCGCCCCATGCGGACGTCGCCGCAGTACTTGTCGTCGTCCATCGTGAAGTCGACGTAGTTGGTGACGTAGAGGTCCAGGCGGCCGTCGTTGTCGTAGTCGGCCCAGGCGGCGCTCGCGGCATACAGGTCGTTCGTCACCCCGGCGCGCGCCGTCACGTCCTCGAACGTGCCGTCGCCGCGGTTCCGGTAGAGGACCGAGCGGCCGAAGTTGGAGACGTAGAGGTCCTGATCCCCGTCGTTGTCATAGTCTCCGGCGGTGCAGCCGGCGCCGTAGCCGGACGCGTTGGCGACGCCGGCGCGGGACGTCACATCCTCGAACGTGCCATCGCCGCGGTTCCTGTACAACTTCGACGCCGGCGTGCCGGCGGGGCGCGGCGAGCCGGGCAGCGGGCCGCTCTGCACGAGGTAGACGTCCCAGTGCCCGTCGCGATCGAAATCGAACCAGCAGGATCCGGGGGGCACGGTCTCCACGTAGTACTTGCGGCCGGTGCCCCCGTGCCTGTGGAGGAAATCGATCCCGGCCTCCCTCGTGACGTCCGTGAAGACGACTTTCGAGGAGGGCGGCGCCGCATCGGCGGCCGCGGCGGCGATCGCCAGGAGGACCGCGGTCCCCGCCCCGAGGGAGGCGCGCGCCATCAGTATCCCGACTTCCCTTCGGGGATCGTCTCGAGCATGGCGAAGGTCTCGAGCTCGCGCTCGGCCGCGGCCAGGTCCCCCATTTTCCTGTACAGATTCGCCAGGAGGTAGTGAGCGTCGCTCAGCCTGGGGTCCAGCTCCACGGCCCGCCGGAGGGCGGCCAGCGCCTCCTCGTTCCGCCCCAGCTTCAACTGCAGTCGCCCGATCTCCTTGTGCAGCATCGGGTCGTCGGGATAGAGCGCCGAGACCCGGCTGTACTCCGCGAGCGCCTCCTCGAAGCGGTCGTTCATGAGGTGCTGCAGCGCGCCGACGGTCAGGGTCGCGATCTGCGTCTTGCGCTCCTCCTCCGCCTCGCTGCGACCGCTCAGCTCGGCGTACCGATCCAGATGCTTCTTCGCCTCGCCCGTTCTCCCGGCGCGCGCGCAGGCGTTGGCGAGGTTGAAGTGCGCTCCGACGTGCTTCGGATCGACCTCGACGGCGCGGCTGAGCGCGGCGATCGCGTCGTCCAGACGGTTCTGCGCCAGCAGGGTCACGCCGAGCCGGTAGTGCGCCTCCGGATGCCCGGGGCTCAGCTCGATCGCCCTGCGAAGGTGCGTCTCGGCCTCCGGATAATTCCGGCTCCGGTAGGCGATGAATCCCAGGTTGTACCGCGCCAGGAGGTCGTCCGGATCCCCCTTCAGCACCTCGCGCAGCGCCGTCGCGGCCGGCTCCAGACGGCCCTGGCGCAGGAGCACCCGGGCCAGCACCAGGAGAGCCCTCCGGTCCGAGCCGTGTCCCTCCAGATAACGCGTGAGGACCTGCTCCGCGCACCTGACCAGACGGTTCTTCAGATAGCAGGTCGCGAGCCGGGAGACGACGTGGCCGTCCTCCGGCGCGCGCTTCAGCGCCTGTTCGTAGGTCGCCTGCGCCTCCTCGTAGTCCCCGCCCTCGAACGCTCCGTCGGCGTGGGCCAGGATCGTGTCGAGGGACTCCTTCGACGCGACGGGCGCGTCCGGCGTCGGCGCCCCGGTGGAGCAGGCGGCCGAACCGAGGAGCAGCGCGGCGAGCACCGGGAGCAGCGCGGAAGGCGGCGTCGGGCGGACGGTCCGATCTCTCATAGGATGCGGAATTCTAGCAGACGCTCGCGGGCCGCGACCAGCCGGAGCGGTCGCCTCGCGTCAGTTGAGGCGGATGGTGAGGAACTGGCCGGGGTAGATCATGGAGGTGCCGTACAGGTTGTTCCACCTGCGCACCTGCTGGACCGAAACGGAGTACTTGCGGGCGATGTGATACAGCGTCTCCCCCCTGCGGACACGGTGCCGGATCTCGCGGCCGTCGCCCGCCCCCCCCGATTCCCCGGAGGACGCGTCGCCGACCATGATCGTCTCGCCGGGGCGCAGGACGCTGCGCGAGTGCATGTTGTTCCAGCGATAGAGGTCGTCGAGGGTGACGCCGAACTTGCGGGAGATGATCCACAGACTGTCGCCGCGCTGCACCCTGTACTCGAGGCGGCCGTCCCGCACCGCGGCGGGGGCCGAGGAGGCGACCGAGGGAACGCTGCGGTGGCCCCGCTCGCCGTAATACGCGACGAGTCGCTGTCCCGGGTAGATGATCGAGCCCGACACGTTGTTCCAGCGTTTCATGTTCGTCACGGTCGTGCGGTACTTGCGCGCGATCTTCTGCAGCGTCTCGCCGCGGCGCACGCGGTGGACAACGCGCTCCCCCGGCTCGTACCGGGGATGATCCTCGCGCGCCGCGGAGCCCGAGGCGAGCATGTCCGGCGTCACGCCGCCCGACAGCGGGACGATCAGGAGCGCCCCCTTCGGCAGGCTGCGCGGCCGGTAGCGGGGGTTGGCGTCCAGAAGCGCGCGGAGCGGGACGCGGTGCCGGCGGGCGATCGTCCCGAAGGTCTCCCCCCTCTGAACCCTGTGCAGAGTCCAGGAGACGCGCTCATGGTCCGGCAGCGCCTCCAGCTTCGCCGCGATCTCCGCGCCC
>JBFGDZ010000208.1:0-4809 GCA_041580375.1 Candidatus Polarisedimenticolia bacterium | reverse complement strand
GAGATGAAGGAGGACCTGGACGTGATCGTCCGGGAGACGAAGCGCTGCCGCGAGATCGTGAAGGGGCTCCTGGATTTCGCGCGGCCGGCGCCCCCGAAGCGCCACCCGACCGACCTCAACGACGTCGTGCGCCGCGCCGTGGCGGTCGTGATGAACGAGCTGTCGGTCAACCGCGTGTCGCTCCGGCTCGACCTGTCGCCCGATCTGCCGCGGGTGGCGGCGGACGGCAACCAGATGCAGCAGGTCGTCGTGAATCTCGTGCTGAACGCCGCGGACGCGATCGGGGAGAGCGGCGGCGAGATCCGGATCGCGTCGCGCCGGGCGGAGCTGCCGGCGCGGGGCCACGCTCCGATCCGCCGCGCCGAGTGCCCGCGGGGCTGCGACCTGCGCGATCCGGATCGCCGCATCGGCGGCCTGCCCGCCCTCCACGTCCTGCGCGCCCACGAGGGGCGCGAGGCCACGTTCTTCCTCGATCCGGTCTACGGCCGGTTCAATCACGTCGCCCCCGAGCCGCTCGTCGAGGGCGCCGTGACGTCCATCGTCTGTCCGCGCTGCCGCGCCGACCTGGCGACCGGCGACGGGCGCTGCGGCGAGTGCGGCGCCCCCTCGTTCGCCGTGCTGGCTCCGGAGGAGGGGCGGGTGGAGTGGTGCACGCGCAACGGGTGCCACTGGGCGCGCTGGGAGGCGCGCGACGCGGCCGGACCCCGGCCGGTGGTGGAGATCGAGGTGCGCGATACGGGCCGGGGCATCCCGCCCGAGGTCCTGCCGCACCTCTTCGAGCCGTTCTTCAGCACCAAGGGTGCGCGCGGCACCGGCCTGGGCCTGGCGGTGACGTGGGGGATCGTCGAGGGGCACGGCGGCACCATCGACGTGGAGAGCGACGCGGGACGCGGCAGCCGGTTCACCGTGCGCCTGCCGCTCGCGGAGGGAGAGCGTCCGGAGGCGGCGGCCGCCTGAACGGGCGGCCCGCGGGAACGAGATGGAGGAAGATCAGCGGCGGCCGGCGGGGGGCGGAGCGCCGGACAGGAGAGACGGTCATGACAGCCCTCGTCGTCGTGCTGATGTTCGTCGGATTCGTGCTGCTCGATCTCCTCATCCGGGTCGTGGCCCGGCGCCGGGCGGAGAACAAGCAGAGGCGCGAGCGCGAGGAGGTCCTGCGCACCTCGGTGCGGCTCGACTTCACCCACGAGGCGAGGAGCCTCAGGAGGGTGGAGGTGGACAACCCCCGCGCCCGCATCCTGGCCGTGGACGACGAGCCGGTCGTCCTCGACTCGTTCCGGAAGATCCTCGTCATGGACGGCTTTTCGGTCGACACCGTCGAGAGCGGGCCCGAGGCCCTCGGCCTCGTGCAGAGGAGGGACTACGACTTCGTGTTCACCGATCTCAAGATGCCCGGCATGGACGGGGTCGAGGTGGTCAAGGCGATCCATCACCTCCGGCCCGACATCGACGTGGCGGTGATCACCGGCTACGCCACGATCGAATCGGCGGTCGAGACGATGCAGCACGGGGCGGTCGATTACGTTCAGAAGCCGTTCACCGAGGAGGAGCTGGTTCGGTTCGCGCGCACGCTCGTCATCAAGCGGGAGGCGCGGCTCCAGGCGCACAGCCTTCCGGTCGTCCGGCTGGCCACGCCCGCCATGGCGGAGGAGGAGGCGGAGCGCGAGTACTGCGTGCCGGGAGGCGCCTTCCTCTCCTCCGGCCACACCTGGGCGCGGATCGAGGCCGGCGGCCAGGTGCGCGTGGGGCTGGACGATCTGGCCCGCAAGGCGCTCGGCGGCATCGAGCGGATCGAACTTCCGGAGCCGGGGGCCCAGGTGAAACGCGGCGATCCGCTCTTCACCCTGCGTCGCGGCGGCCACTCGGCGCTCTTCCGGTCCCCGATCGGGGGACGGATCGCGGAGGTGAACGCTCTGCTCGGGGAGGACCCCGCCCGTGTCACCCGCAGCCCCTACGACAGGGGCTGGATCTGTCTCATGGATCCGGCCGACCTGGCGGGAGAGATCTCCGACCTCCGGATCGGCCGGCCGCTCGTCGAGTGGTACCAGAAGGAGATCGCCCGCCTGCAGGAGGCCGGCGGCCCCGCCGAGCGCGGCGCGCCCGCCGTCGACTGGACGACGTTCGAGGAGAGGTTCCTCCGCATCGAGGAGCCGGCCCATGTCTGAGAGGCTCCGTTCCGACGGACGCCGCGGCGGCGCAAATCCTGCGCCGGGCGGGGTGTTGATGCCGCAACCCGCGCAAGATCGTCCGGCTCCCGCCGAGATCGATGCAGGCGGGCCCTTTCCCGATAGGGGCGTTGCGCGCGATGCGATCGATCCGGTCGCTCCCGTCCATGGCACGGATGCTGCTAAACGAGGGGTAGGAGCGGCGGTCGCGCCGGCTGGAGGGGACGACGATGAGGGACGCCCGCACGAGGGGATGGATCGTGATCAACCGGGACGCCTGCAGCGGGTGCGCCCTGTGCATCGAGGTCTGCCCCGCCGGATGCCTCAGCCTGGAGGAGGCGATCGGCGGACGGGGCATCTTCGCCGCGCGCTTCTCGGGGGACGGATGCCGGGCCGACGGCCTGTGCGCCGACGCCTGCCCCGAGCCGGGGGCGATCACCCTGCTGCGAAGCGATTCGGGGGCGCGCGCGAGCGCGTGAGCGGGGTGTCGTGATGCTCGAGCGCCTCGTTTACCTCAACGGGCGATTCGAGAAGGAGTCGGACGCCCGCATCCCGCTCCTGACCCACGCCCTGCACTACGGCACCGGCGTCTTCGAGGGGATCCGCGCCTACTACGATGCCGGGACTGGCGAATCGCTCATGTTCCGCGCGCGCGATCACTTCGAGCGCATGTCGCGCAACGTCACGTTCCTCAACATCCATCTGCCGATGGACCCCGACCGGCTCACGGAGCTGGCGGCGCACCTCGTGCGGCTCAATGAGTTCACCACCGACGTCTACCTGAGGCCGCTGGCGTTCAAGTCGGCGGGGCGGATCGGGGTCCTGCTGCCGCCGGAGGACGCGTTCGCGATCCTGGCCGTGCCGATGGGCGACTACCTCGACACCCGCAAGGGGCTGCACTGCGGGGTCTCCTCGTGGCGCCGCGTGCAGGACAACTCGATCCCGTGCCGCGCCAAGATCTGCGGCGCCTACGTCAACTCGGCCCTCGCCGCCCAGGAAGCTCGCGATCGCGGCTTCGACGAGGCGATTCTCCTCAACGAGGCCGGGCGCGTCGCCGAGGGGAGCGCCATGAACATCTTCCTCGTCCGCGACGGCCACCTCTCGACGCCCGACAGCTCGCAGGGGATCCTGGAGGGGATCACCCGCGACACGGTGATCACGCTCGCGTCGGAGTACCTCGGCGTGGAGGCCGAGATGCACGGCGTCGACCGGGCGGAGCTGTACGTCGCCGACGAGGTCTTTCTGTGCGGCACCGCCGCGCAGATCGCTCCCGTCACCCGCATCGACGGCCGCGCCGTGGGACGGGGCGTTCCCGGACCGCTCACGCTCGAGATCCAGAGGCTGTACGAAAAGGCCGTGCGCGGCGCGCTCCCCGAGCACCGGCTGTGGGTGACGCCGGCGCACGGCTACGAGCGCGTTGGAACGCCGGGCGCGGCCTGACGTCCCCGCGGCGAGAGGGCACGATGTCGCTGGAGAAGGAAGCGCTCGGGTACCACGGCGGGGAGCGGCCCGGCAAGCTGGAGGTGGTCGCCTCCAAACCGTGCGCGTCGCAGAAGGACCTGTCGCTCGCCTACACGCCCGTCGCGGCGGCCGCCGCCCGCTGATCCGCCGCCGCGCGCCGCTTTTCAATATATAAAGGTAGGGAGGGGATGGTATCGTCCCGCGAAGGGTTCGGGATGAAACGCTGGGGACCCCGCATCGCCGTGATCCTGGCCGTTCTGGCGGCCGGCGTCTTCGTCTACCTGCGATACCTCCGCCCCGCCCCGGTTCCCGTGACCGTCTTCCCCGTCGAGCGGGGCGTCGTCGAGGAGACCGTCACCAACAGCAAGGCGGGCACGGTCCGCGCCCGGCGCCGAGCGAAGCTCAGCCCGGAGATCGGGGGGCGCGTCGCCTTCATCGGGGCGCGCCAGGGCGATCGCGTGCGCGCGGGCCAGGTTCTGCTGAGGATCAACGACGAGGATCTGCGCGCCTCGCTGCTGCTCGCGGAGCGCGAGGTCGAGTCGGCCCGGGCCGCCGCGCGCGAGGCGTGCTACGCGGCCGACCTGGCCGAACGCGAGCTGAAGCGCAACCTGGATCTGAAGAACGAGCGGATCGTCTCGGAGGAGATCCTGGATCGTCTGGAGAGCGAGCGGGACTCGTCGCGCGCGCGCTGCGACGCGAGCCGGGCCCGGGTGGCGACGGCGGAGGCGTCGGTCGCGGTCGCCCGCGCCAATCTCAACAAGGCCGCCGTCCGGTCGCCGTTCGACGGCGTCGTCGCCGAGCTGGACGCCGAGCTGGGGGAGTGGGTCTCGCCGTCCCCGCCCGCCGTGCCGATCCCGCCCGCCTTCGACATCATCGACACCTCCTCCATCTACGTCAGCGCCCCGATCGACGAGGTGGACGCCGCGCGCGTGAGCGCGGAGCAGCGGGCCCGCATCACGCTGGATCCGTACCGCGGGCGATCCTTCGAGGGCCGGGTGTCGCGCGTCGCGCCCTACGTGCAGGACATCGAGGAGCAGAACCGCACGATCGAGATCGAGGTCGACTTCGAGGACGCCGCGTTCGGACGGACGCTGCTGCCCGGCACCTCGGCCGACGTCGAGGTGATCATCAAGGCGGTCGACGACGTCCTGCGCGTCCCCTCGTACGCCCTTCTCGAGGGAAG
>JBFGDZ010000207.1:0-4866 GCA_041580375.1 Candidatus Polarisedimenticolia bacterium | reverse complement strand
GCGATCTGCGTGAACATCGACACGGCCGCCGGCTCGATCACGGTCGATCCGCCGGAAGGGCTGCTGGAGCTTTATGAAGTTTGACATCGTGACGGCCTTCCCCGGCATGTTCGAGGGACCGCTGAGCCTCAGCATCGTGAAGCGCGCGCGCGAACGCGGTCTGGTCGAGGTGCGCCTGCACGATCTGCGCGACTACGCGCCCGACCGGCACCGCAGGGTGGACGACACGCCGTACGGAGGGGGCGGGGGGATGGTCCTGATGCCCGGCCCGCTGTTCGCCGCCGTGGAGGATGTCTCCAATCGGTTCCCCTCGTCCGAGTCGCGCACGGTGCTGCTCTGCCCTCAGGGGACGCGCTTCGATCAGCGCCATGCGCTGCGTCTGGCCGGTTACGATCGGCTGATTCTGCTGTGCGGCCACTACGAGGGCGTCGACGAGCGGGTGCGCGAGCATCTCGCGGACGAATCGATCTCCATCGGCGATTTCGTGCTGACGGGAGGCGAGATCCCGGCGATGGTCCTGATCGATGCCCTGACCAGGCTGGCGCCCGGTGCTCTCGGCGACGAGAACGCGGCGCGCAACGACTCCTTCTACGCGGGGAGCCTGGATCATCCACAGTACACGCGGCCGTATGATTTCCGAGGCTGGCGCGTGCCCGAGGTGCTCGTCTCGGGAGACCACGCCGCCATCGAGTCCTGGCGCCGGGATCGCGCCGTGGAGAATACGATCCGACAGAGGCCCGATCTGATGCGCCGCGGGCAGGGTGGCGGCGAACACTGAGACGCAGTTGAAACCGGAACGCGAATCGAGGACGACATGGACGTCATGAAGATGATCGAGGAGAGGGAGATCAAGACCCAGCCGCCGGCCTTCCGGTCGGGCGACTCGGTGAAAGTGCACGTGAAGGTCCGCGAGGGCGAGAAGGATCGGATCCAGATCTTCCAGGGGACGGTCATCTCGATCCGGGGCGGAGGAACGGGCAGCACGTTCACGGTGCGGAAGATCTCGGACGGCGTGGGCGTGGAGAGGGTGTTTCCGCTCCACTCGCCGATCATCGGGAAGATCGAGGTGGTGCGTCGCGGCCGCGTCCGCCGCTCCAAGCTGTACTACCTGCGGGAGAGGAAAGGCAAGGCGGCGCGCATCGAGGAGAGAAGCTGACGGGTTCCCGCGGGGCGGTGGGCATGAGCGTCCGGGGTCGTCCAGCCGGGTGGACGCGCGAACGACGCCTGTGGAGGCGCGGCTTCCGCGCCGTTGCGGGCGTCGACGAGGTCGGGCGCGGTTGTCTCGCCGGGCCGGTTGTGGCCGCGGCGGTGATTCTGCATCCGGGACGCCGCCCGCGGGGACTGCGCGACTCGAAAGTGCTGACGGCTGGCGAGCGCGAACGGCTGGCCGGAGAGATCGCGGCGAAGGCCGGGGCGGTCTCGCTGGGCGTGGTCGATCCGACGGACATCGACCGCAGCGACATCCTGCGGGCGACGCTTGCGGCCATGAGGCGGGCGGTGGAGGCGCTGAGGATGAGGCCCGATTACCTGCTGGTCGACGCGCTGGAGATCCCGGGGGTGGGGACGCCTCAACCGGGGCTCGTCCACGGCGATCGTCTCTGCGCCTCGATCGCCGCCGCCTCGATCGTCGCGAAGGTCTATCGTGACGGCCTGATGCGTTCCTACCACGCCCGGTACCCCGCGTACCGGTTCGATACGAACGTGGGGTACGGCACCCCCGATCACCTGGGCGCGCTGCGGCGCCTGGGCGCCACGCCGCTGCACCGCGTCACCTTCCGGGGCGTCCCCGGCAGATCGGGTGACGCGCTGCCGGACGGCCCGCGGAGCGGTTGATCTCATGGCCCTCGATCGCGCCAAGACGGTTCAGCAGGCCGAAAAGTATGTGAAGGCGGGCAAGCTCGCCGACGCGATCACCGCCTACAAGAAGCTCGCCGACGACAATCCGCGGGACCTGAACGTTTTCAACAAGCTGGGCGACCTCTGCGTCCGGGCGAACAAGACGCCCGACGCCATCCGTTATTTCCTGCGCATCGCCGAGTTCTACGCCAAGGATGGCTTCCTGCTGAAGGCGATCGCCATGTACAAGAAGATCTGCAAGCTGGATCCCTCCAACATGGACTGCGTGCAGAAGCTGGCCGGCCTGTACCAGCAGCAGGGTCTCACCATCGAGGCGAAGGCGCAGTATCTCCAGGTCGTGGATCAGCTGATCAAGAGCTCGCAGTTCAAGAAGGCCGCGGACGTCCTGCCGAACGTTCTCGAGATCGAGCCGGACAACATCAAGGTGCGTCTCAGTTACGCCGACCTCCTCGTCCGCACGAACAGCAAGGACGACGCGGCGAAGGAGTTCGCCCGCGTGGCGCGCGAGCTCGCGGCCAAGGGGATGAACGACGAGGCGCAGAAGGTCATGCAGAAGGGGCTCAAGGCCGTCCCGGGGCACCCGGAGCTGACGAGCGTGATGCTCGCGGTTGGTCCGAAGGGCAAGAAGAATCCGGCGGAGCTCCTCGCTTCGGTCGAGGCGATGGCGAAAGCCAACGGCGACAACCCCCGCTCTCAGGCGATGCTCGCCGAAGCGTATCTCTCGGCGGGCAAGAGGGACCAGGCGGAGACCGTCGTTTCGCGGCTGATGGCCCTGGGCGAAGGGGCGCCGCCCGAGGTGGCGCTCGCCGTGGGCAGGTTCCGGCTGGCGGAGGAGGACGCCGATGGAGCGCGCGAATGGCTCTCACGCGCTGCCGATGGCCTCAATGAAGCCTCGCGTCAGACCGAAGCCGGAGCGGCCATGGACGAGTTTCTCAAGGCGTTCCCCGACGATCGCGAGGGACTCGCCCGGCGCGCCGCCGTCGCGGAGCGGGCGGGAGATCGCAAGAGCCAGGTCTCGGCGCTGCACAGGTTGACGCAGGTTCTCGTGCGGGCGTCGGATCTCGCCACGGCCCGGGAGGTCGCGCGCCGCCTGATCGATCTCGACCCCGACAATGAGCGCTTCGCCGAGCTGCTCCAGGAGCTCGAGTCGGAGCCGGCCGCGGGGCCGTCGGCTCCGCCGGAGCCGGCGTCGATGGAGGATCTCGCCCCCGCAGCGGACGTCGATGCGGAGCCGGTCGCCGTGGGAGGTGCCGCGGAGTCCGGCGAGGAGGAGGGGGACGATGAGGTGGACGATGAATACGTCTCGGAGCATTTCACCGAGGCGGAGGTCTTCATCAAGTACGGGCTGCTCGAGAAGGCCAAGCAGCAGCTGCTCGCCATCCTCGCCAAGTACCCGCGTCACGTCGCCTCACACGTCAAGCTGAAGGAGATCTACGTCGAGGAGGGCACCCGGGACAAGGCGGCGGAGGAGTGCCTGGCGCTTGCCGACCTGATGAAGGCGAAAGGTCGGGAGGACGATGCGCGCGACCTGATCAACGAGGCGATCCGGATCGATCCGAACAACCCTCGCGTCAAGCAGTCCTCGGCGCAGGCCGCCGCAGCCGCGCCGGCCGCAGCGGCGGCCGCGCAGGCTCCGCCTCCCGCTCAGCCGGAGCCGGCCGCGCCTCTCCCGCCGCCCGCGGCGCCGCCGGCGGCGGCTCCCGTGGCTGAGGCGCCACCCGAGCTGGCGATCGAGGACAATTCGGGCGCGACGATCTCCCTGCAGGCCGCCGAGCTCGCCCCGTCGGCGGACGATATGGAGATCCAGATCGACCTGGGGGAGGAGGCCGCGGAGCCCGCGCCGCCGCCCGCGCGGTCCGCCCCCGATCCGGAGCCCGCTCCCGCGCCCGCCGCCTCGCGTCCGAAGCCGGAGCCGATCGAGGAGGAGACGCCGGAGGATCTGGCGGCGCTCGCCGCCGGTGGAGCGGACGAGTCGTTCTCGATCGAGATCGACGACGACCTCCCCGTCGCGTCCGTCGCGTCGCCGCAGCCGCCCTCGGCCGATCCCGATCCCGAAAAACTGGGCGAGGTGGACTTCTACATCGATCAGGGACTGCTCGAGGAGGCCCGCGAGGTCCTGTTCCAGCTGCACAAGCAGTACCCCGAGAGCCGGGAGGTGGCCGAGCGTTTCGCGCGCGCCAACCGCCCCGTGGGGGAGACACCCGCCGCCGAGCCGCCGAAGGCCGCGGCGGAGCCGGGCTCGGACATCGATCTCGACGTGGAGCGCGCGTTCGGGGCGCAGAGCCTTGGCGGGAGCGCGACGGAGCCGGAACCGGCTCCGCGGGGGGCGAAGGCGAAGCCGGTGTTCAAGGTCGAGGAGACGGCGAAGGAGTCGGAGGGGGATTTCTTCGATCTCGCGTCGGAGCTCGACAAGAGTCTCGCCGAGGCGCAGGTGGCCGTCGAGGGCCAGCAGCCCGACGCGCCGGATGGTCCCGGGCACAGCCTGGAGGAGATCTTCAAGGCCTTCAAGAAGGGCGTCGAGCAGCAGGTCGAATCGTCGGATTACGAGACGCACTACAACCTGGGGATCGCCTACAAGGAGATGGGGCTTGTGGATGAGGCGATCGGCGAGTTCCAGTTCGCCGCGCGGGATCGGAGCAGGACGGTGGAGTGCTGCGGCATTCTCGGGCTCTGCTTCCGGGACAAGGGGATGCCGGAGCTCGCCCTGAAGTGGTACAGGAAGGGGCTCGATACGCCGGGGCTCGGCGAGCACGAGTCGCTCGGCCTGCGTTATGATATCGCCGAGGTCTACCGGGAGCAGGGCGACTATCAGAAGGCGCTGCAGACCTACACCGAGGTGTACGGCACCGATTCGAACTACCGTGACGTCGCCACGAAGCTCAAGGAGGTCCGCAAGCTCCTGGGCTAGGAGCCTGTCCGGGTATTGCGTCGGGTCGCGTTCGGAGCGCCGTGGGGCCGGTTGCGTCGTTGCCGCTCCTCCGCGATGGATCCCCATCGCCTCCTCGTCGC
>JBFGDZ010000206.1:0-4890 GCA_041580375.1 Candidatus Polarisedimenticolia bacterium | reverse complement strand
CCGGTCGGAGTTGGATCGTGCGGCGATGGCGCGCGGTTCGATCGGCCCCGCGAGTGTGTGAAGCGCGCGGGAGAGGAATCGAGCCGCCGCTCCACGATCCGGCGGCCGGGATGACGGGTTGTCCGGAAATCGTTGGCGCCACGCTACGCTTCCGCCCCGCGCGGATCAATCCCCAGATGATGTGATGATCGAGGGACATAGAATCCATTAAGCCGAACTCTCATGTCCGCGCGGCGGCGCCCGGAAGCCGCTTCATCTCACCGTGTTACACTACGCGCTTCATAAAGTTCGTCCCCCGGCGCTCCGCGCGCCGTTTCGATGTCCAGGCAGGATCGATGTCCGCCTCCGTCCTTCTCAGCTTCGGCATCTTCCTTCTTTCCTTCGTCCTGGTGGGGCTGTACTCGGCCACGCGCAGGAGGAGCACGACGGAGGACTATCTCCTCGCCAGCCGCGACGTGAGCCCGTGGCTCACGGCGCTGTCGGCCGCGGCCACCAACAACAGCGGCTACATGTTCATCGGCCTGATCGGCTGGACCTACTCGGTCGGGATTTCCGCCATGTGGCTGATGGTCGGCTGGATCAGCGGCGATTACCTCGCCTGGTGGTTCGTGCACCGGAGGCTCCGCGACCGCTCGCAGCGCGAGGGGCGGCAGACGATCCCGACGTTCCTGGGCGAGGGGCTTCCGGGCGGCGGGGCGTGGGTCGTGCGCTCGAGCGCCCTCATCACGCTCGTCTTCCTCGGGATCTACGCGGCGGCGCAGCTCAAGGCCGGATCGAAGGCGCTCCAGGTTCTGTTCGGCTGGGACATCGCGGCCGGGATCGTCATCGGCGCCGTGATCGTCCTCCTGTACTGTCTGTTCGGGGGGATCCGCGCCTCGATCTGGACCGACGCCCTGCAGTCGATCGTCATGATCGGATCGATGTCGGTCCTCGTCCTCATCGCGGCGGCGAGAACGGGCGGGTTCGGGGGCCTGTGGGCCGCCCTGGCCGCCATCGACCCGGCGCTCGTCGATCCGATCCCGCGGGATCTCCGGTTCGGCTTCGCCGCCTACCTGCTGGGATGGATCGCGGCCGGGATCGGCGTGGTGGGCCAGCCGCACATCATGGTGCGGGCCATGGCGATCGACTCGGCCGCGAGCATCCGGCGCGCCCGCACGATCTACGTTCTCTGGTACGCCGCCTTTTCCGCCATCTGCGTCACCTGCGGTCTCGCCGCGCGGGTCCTCCTGCGGCCCGGCGCGGGGTTCGACCCGGAGCTGGCGCTCCCCCTGCTGTCGACCGATCTCCTGCCGCCCGTCCTGATCGGGCTGATCCTCGCCGGCCTCTTCGCCGCCACGATGTCGACCGCCGACTCGCAGATCCTCTCCTGCTCCGCCGCCCTCACGCAGGATCTCGTCCCCCGCTGGCGCGGCTCGTACTGGATTGCCAAGGCCGGCACCCTCGTCGTGACCCTGGCGGTCGCGACGATCGCCCTGTCGGGGTCGGCGAACGTCTTCGCGCTCGTCGTCCTGGCCTGGTCGGCCCTCGCGTCGGCGCTGGGCCCGCTGCTGATCGTCCGCTCGTTCGGTCTCCCCGTGGACGGACGCGCGGCGCTCGGCATGATGATCGGGGGGCTCGCCTGCATGCTGGTCTGGCGATTCGGACTGGGGTGGTCCTATTCGCTCTACGAGGTGCTTCCGGGGATGGCGGGCGGCCTTGTATTCTACGGACTGCTGAAGCCGGGGGGACTTCCACGGCCCGCCGCCTCGGAGACGGAGCCGGCGGCGCGGACGGAGGAGCCGGACGCTTTCTGACGGGAGCGCCGGCCGGCGTTCAGACGGGCGGAGGCCGGCGATGGGCGCGACGATCCTGGAGAGGCTGAAGCGAGGGACGGTCCTGGGGGACGGGGGATACCTGCTCGAGCTGGAGCGGCGCGGTGTGACCCGGGCGGGGCCGTTCACCCCCGAGGCGGCCCTCGAGAACCCCGGCGCCGTGCTCGAGCTGCACCGCGAGTTCCTGCTGGCGGGGGCCGAGGTCCTGCAGGTCTTCACCTTCTACGGCTCGCGCGAGAAGCTGGCGACGGTCGGCTTCGCCGACCGGGTCGAGCAGCTCAACCGGAGCGCCGTCCGCCTGGCCCGCGAGGCGGCCGGCGGCCGGGCGCTGGTGGCCGCCGACCTCTCTCCCACGTGGACCTGGTCCGAGTCTCCCGATCGCGCGCGGCGGGCCCTCGAGGAGCAGATCGGCTGGCAGATCGATGAGGGGGTCGACTTCATCATCGGCGAGACCTTCTTTCACCTGGGCGAGGCGAGGCTCTGCCTCGAGCGCGCGAAGGCGCTGTCCGGCCTCCCGGTGATGATCACGATGGCGTACCGCGGAGAGGCAAGAAGCGAGGACGGCGCCACCGTGGCCGAGTGCATGAAGACCCTGGCGGGCGAGGGCGCCGACATCGTGGGAGTGAATTGCATGCGGGATCCCGATCGCACCTATCCCCTGATCGAGGAGGCGCGCGGTGCCACCGGCGCGTTCCTCGCCGCGCAGCCGGTCGCCTACCGGTGCACCGACGCGGCCCCCTACTTCAGCGCCACGCCCGCCTTCCCCCACGCGCTCGATCCCCTGCAGCTGACGCGCCGCGAGATGGGAGAGTTCGCCCGGCGCGCGCGCGACATGGGCGTGAACTACATCGGCGGATGCTGCGGCACCGTGGCCGCGCACCTCCGCGAGATGGCCCGCGCGCTGGGCAAGAGCCCGGACGAGGACGGGGCCTGGCGCCCCGACTACGGCCGGCCGATGAGCGAGACGGAGAGGAGCCGGGCCGAGCGCGGCGCGCGGACCTGAGGATGACGCTCCGCACCCGACTGGCGCTCGCGCTGACTTTCACCGCCCTGGTGCCGATGGGCGTCGCCGTCGGGGTGCCGATGCTGCAGGCCGAGCGCCGCGCGCGGGAGGACGCGGAGGCGCGGCTCGACGCGAGCCGCCGGCAGGCGGCGATCCTCATCCGGCGCGAGCGGGACGAGGTCGTCCGGCGCGTCGACCGGGTCGCAGCGGAGCTCGACGTCAACCGCCCGGCCCGGCGGCCCCTGCTGCAGGGTCCGGCTTCGGAGGCGCGCGAGGTGGCCCGTTCGCTGGCCGAGCGGCACGGGCTCGACCATCTGGAGTTCCGCAACCGGTCCGGTGCGGTCCTGGCGATCGCGCGGTCCGGATCGACCGACGTGGCGGGAGCGGCGCTGGTCTCGCTCGACGGGATCGACGACGGGGACGCCGCGCTGCTTCCCCTTCCGTCCGGAGCCGGAGCGCCCGCGTCCCGGGCCGCCTTCTTCTCGCGACGCGACGTGAACCTGGGGGGCGAAGCGATCACCCTCGCGGGCGGCCGCCTGCTCGGGCGCGATCTGGTCACCGGCATCAGCGAGATCACGGGCCAGCCGGCCGCGCTTCTGGACGGATCGGGCCGGGTGGTGGAGTCGGACGGCCCCCCGGCCGGACCGAAGCCGCGCATCACGCGCGACGTGCCTCTCGGATCGGAGGACTGGCGCGTCCGCGTCTCGGTTCCGGCGGGCGACGCGGGGGTGGTCCGGCGCGAGCTGTTCGTGGCCTTCGCGGGGGTGGCGCCGTTCGCCATTGCGAGCGCGGTCATCGCGGGGACGGTTCTCGCGGCGGGGATCTCGCGGCCGATCCGGGCGCTCGCCGGGCGCGCCGAGGCGATCGCCGCCGAGCGCGCCGGCGGCCCGCTGTCGCTGACGCACGATTCGAACGAGGTCCATCGCCTCGGCCGGTCGTTCGACCAGATGCTCGTCGCTCTGTCCCAGAGCGAGCGGCAGCGCGGCGCCGCCGAGCGGATCGCCGCCTGGCAGGACGTGGCGCGGCGGATCGCGCACGAGGTGAAGAATCCCCTCTCCCCGATCAAGGTCGCCGTGGAGAACCTGCGCCGCACCCGTGAGAAGGCGCCGCAGGATCTCGACGGGGCCCTCCGGGACGAGACCGCGGTGATCCTCGAGGAGGTCGAGGGTCTGCGCCGGATGGTGGAGGAGTTCTCCCTCTTCGCGCGTCTCCCGCGCCCCGACCCGGCGCCGTGCGATCTGCGCCGGACGGTCCGCCAGTCACTGGCGCTGTTCGCCCCGCGCATCGCCTCGTCGTCCGTCCGCGTCGAGACCCGCGACGAGGGGTTCCCCGACTCGGTGCACGCCGATCCGGAGCAGATCGGCCGCGCGCTGAAGAACGTCCTGGCGAACGCGCTCGATTCCATGGACGCTCTGGGACCGGACGGCGACCGGCGCCTGGAGATCACGTTGCGCCGCATCGTGAGCGTGCGGGGCGGCGTCCGTTCGCCGTTCGCCGAGATCGAGATCCGCGACAGCGGCGTGGGGCTCGACGCGGAGTCGCAGCGCCGCATCTTCGAGCCGTACTACACGACCCGCTCCGAGCGGGGCGGGTCCGGGCTGGGCATGGCGATCGCCTACCGTATCGTCACGGATCACGGCGGACGGATCCAGGCCGCCGGCGCGCCGGGGCGCGGCGCGACGATCACGATGCGGCTGCCGATCCGCGAGCCGGCGACCGGCGGAACCTGATGCACGATCGAGGGTGACCGATGCCGACCGTCCTCATCGTCGACGACGAGAAGAACATCCGGGCGACCCTGGCGCGGAGCCTGCGTCTCGAGGGGTACGCCACCCTGGAGGCGGCGAACGGCGCGGAGGCGCTCGACCGGCTGCGCGACGAGGAGGTCGATCTGATCATCCTGGATCTCCAGATGCCGATCCTGGACGGTCTCGCCTTCCTGGAGAAGACGGCCGCCTCGGATCGCCGCGTGCCGACGATCGTCCTCACGGCCCACGGGACGATCGAGAAGGCCGTGCGCGCGGTCCGGCTGGGCGCGCTCGACTTCATCGAGAAACCGCCCGCCGTGGAGCGCAT
>JBFGDZ010000205.1:0-4904 GCA_041580375.1 Candidatus Polarisedimenticolia bacterium | reverse complement strand
CGTCTGTTCTACGCCTCGGACTACTTCGAAAAGCTCTACGACTTTGCGGTGAAGCTCATCGAGGCCGGCAAGGCGTACGTCGATAGCTTGAGCGCCGACGAGATCCGCGCCCACCGCGGCACGCTCACCGAGCCGGGGCGCGAGAGCCCCTGGCGGAACCGGCCGATCGAGGAGAGCCTCGATCTGTTCGCCCGCATGCGCGCCGGCGAGTTCCCCGACGGCACGCGGGTGCTCCGGGCGCGGATCGACATGGCGCACCCGAACCTCAACATGCGCGATCCGGTCATGTACCGCATCGTCAAGGCCGGCCACCACCGGACGGGGGACGCCTGGTGCATCTACCCGACCTACGACTGGGCGCACGGCCAGTCCGACTCGATCGAGGGGATCACCCACTCGATCTGCACGCTCGAGTTCGAGAACCATCGTCCCCTCTACGACTGGTATCTCGACGCGCTGGGCATCCACCACCCCCAGCAGATCGAGTTCGCCCGGCTCAACCTGACCTACACCATCCTGAGCAAGCGCCGTCTCCTGGAGGTCGTGCGGGGTGGGCACGTCCGCGGCTGGGACGACCCGAGGATGCCGACTTTGAGCGGCCTGCGGCGGCGCGGCTTCACGCCCGAGGCGATCGCCGGCTTCGTGAGACGGATCGGTGTCGCCAGAGCGGACAGCATCGTCGACTACGCGCTCCTCGAGCACGCCGTCCGCGAGCATCTCAACCGCACCGCTCCCCGCGCCATGGGCGTGCTGCGCCCCCTCAGGGTCGTGATCGAGAACTACCCCGAGGGCCGCGAGGAGCCGATGGACGTGATGAACAATCCCGAGGATCCGGAGGCCGGCACGCGGCCGGTGCCCTTCTCGCGGGAGATCTGGATCGAGCGCGAGGACTTCATGGAGGACCCGCCGAAGAAATTCTTCCGGCTGGCGCCGGGGCGCGAGGTGCGGCTGCGCAGCGCCTACTTCGTCACCTGCACCGGCGTCGAGAAGAACGGCGCGGGCGAGATCACGCTCCTGCGCTGCACCTACGACCCGGCGACGCGGGGCGGCGACTCGCCGGACGGCCGCAAGGTGCGGGGGACCCTGCACTGGGTGTCGGCGTCGCGCGCGCTGGACGGCGAGGTGCGTCTCTACGACCACCTGTTCACGAAGCCCGATCCCGACGACACCGAACCCGGGAAGACGTGGCTCGACAACATCAATCCGCACTCGATCGAGGCGCTGACCGGCTGCAAGCTCGAGCCGTCCCTGGCCGACGCCGCGCCCGGATCGCGCTACCAGTTCGAGCGCCAGGGCTACTTCTGCGCCGACCCCGACTCGAAGCCGGGCCGCCCCGTCTTCAACCGCACCGTCACCCTGCGCGACACCTGGGCGAAGATCCAGAAGAAGGGAAGTTAAGCGCCGTCAGGGAAGATCGAACAGGACGATCTCGGTGTCCTCCTCGGCGGTGAGGACGAGACGCTCCTCGTCCCGGATCCCCGCCCCGTCGCCCGGGCCGAGCGGGCAGTCGTTCAGGCGCAGCCGGCCGAGTGCCACGTGGAGCCAGGCTGAGCGCCCGGGCGCGAGGCGATGCTCGACGGCGGCTCCAGCCGGCAGCAGGGCGCCGTACAGGTCGACGTTCTGCCCGATGACGATCGATCCGTCGCGCCCGTCGGGGGAGACGAGCAGACGCAGCCGGCCGCGGCGCTCCTCCTCCGGGAATTTCTTCTGATCGTAGCGCGGCGGCGTGCCGCGTCGCTCCGGCAGGATCCACATCTGCAGGAGGTGGACCGGCTCCCGGTCGGAGGCGTTGAACTCGCTGTGCGTCACGCCGGTGCCCGCCGACATGAACTGGACCTCGCCGGGGAGGATGCGCGAGCCGTTCCCCATGCCGTCGCGGTGCTCCAGGACGCCCTCCAGGACGTACGAGATGATCTCCATGTTCCGGTGTCCGTGGGTCCCGAACCCGCGCCCGGGTTGCACGCGGTCCTGGTTGATCACGCGCAGCACGCTGAACCCCATGTGGCGGGGATCGTGGT
Source organism: Candidatus Polarisedimenticolia bacterium (assembly GCA_041580375.1). Classification (GTDB taxonomy): domain Bacteria; phylum Acidobacteriota; class Polarisedimenticolia; order Gp22-AA2; family Gp22-AA2; genus JAPUIN01. The sequence continues at coordinate 2,886 of JBFGDZ010000205.1, read as the reverse complement.
AGTCGGCGAACGAGAACGTGTGATAGGTGTCGAGCCAGCCGCTATCGAAATGCCCCCTCTCGTTCGACTTCCGGATCGTGATCATCGCCACCTCGTCGCGGGCGGGCCGCCCCGCTGTCCTTCTGATGCGCCCGACCCGCCGGAGGTTCAACGGGGCCCCCGGGCGGCTTGCGGACCGCCCGTCGATCCGGGGTAGACTCGGGGCCATGCCGGCCGTCCCGCGACGCCCGTTTCCCATCGCGGCCGCCCTCCTCGCGGCAGCGCTCGTGTGCGCGCCCGCGGCGCTCGTGCGCCCGCCCTCGGCCCTCGCCGAAGACGCCCGCGAGGCGATCCGCGCCGAGATCGCCCGGCGCCACGACGAGGGCCTGAAGCGGCTGCAGGAATGGGTGCGGCATCCCGCGATCGCCGCCGAGAACCGCGGCATGAGCGAGGGCGCCGACATGATGATGCGCCTTCTGCGCGACGCCGGGTTCCAGAAGGCCGCGCGGATCCCCACGGACGGTCATCCCTCCGTCTTCGCGACGCTCGACGCCGGCGCCCCGCGCACGATCGGCGTCTACTTCCTGTACGACGTCAAGCAGGCCGACCCGGCCGAATGGTCCTCGCCGCCGTTCGGGGCGGCGATCATCGACAAGCCCCCGCTCGGGAAAGTGCTGATGGGCCGCGGCGCGGTGAACCAGAAGGGACCCCAGGCGGCGTTCCTGGCGGCGCTGCACGCCATCCGCGGCGCGGGGAGGAAGCCGCCGGTCAATCTCGTGCTCGTCGCCGAGGGCGAGGAGGAGATCGGATCGCCGCACTTCCACCAGGTCGTGCGACGTCCCGAGGTGGCCGCGGCCCTGGGGCGTTGCAGCGGGGTCTTCATGCCGTCCGCGGGGCAGGACCCGGACGGCACCGTCGCCGTCTCGCTCGGCGCCAAGGGCGTCGTCGAATTGGAGCTCATCGCCAGCGGAGAGCGGTGGGGCCGCGGGCCCGGGCGGGACGTTCACTCCGCCAACCGGGCGCGCCTGGACAGCCCCGCCTTCCATCTCGTGCAGGCGCTCGCCACGCTGGTGACGGCCGGTGGAGACCCGGCGATCGAGGGGTTCGCCGACGCCGCGCGCCCGCCCTCGGCCGCCGAGCGCGCCATGATCGACATCGCGGCGGAGCGGCTGTCGGAAGAGACCGCCAAGGATCTGCTGTCCGCCCGGCGCTGGGCGCACGACCTGGCGTGGCGGGACTCGCTCGAGCGGCTCCTGTTCGCGCCGACCGTGAACATCCAGGGACTCATCGGCGGATACACCGGCCCCGGCGGCAAGACGGTGCTCCCGCACCGGGCGGTCGCCAAGCTGGACCTGCGCCTCGTGCCGGACATGACCTTCGACGGCGCGATCGCCGCCCTGAAGGCGCACCTCGCGAAGCACGGATTCGGAGACATCGAGGTCAACGTGAGCGGCGGGTACGACCCGACCGGCACCCGCGCCGACGCGCCCCTGATCCGCGCCCAGATCGAGGTGTACCGGCGGGCGGGGCTCGATCCGATCCTGTGGCCCCGCAATGCCGGGTCCTATCCCGGCTGCGTCTTCACCGGCGAGCCGCTCCGTCTGCCCGCCGGGCACTTCGGTCTCGGCCACGGCAGCGGCGCCCACGCCCCCGACGAGTACTTCGTCATCGAATCCTCGAACCCCGCCGTGGCCGGCTGGGACGGCGCCGTCGCCGCGTACGTCGACTACCTGTACGAGCTGGCCGCCATCCGCTGAGCCCCTTCGTCCCCGCCGCGATCGGATCCCATGCATGTTCCGGGCGGCAGAGTTTCGGTCGGCTCAACGCCGGCGACAATACCAGTGTCGTCCTCGAGTCCGGTGGCGCAGGACGGCGTGCGAATGGATCGTTCGATGTGTGTATGCCGATGGGCAGGGATGCCTCCAGCAGAAGGACTCGAGGCTGCTCGCCGGGGTCCAAGCATCATGGAAGCATGTCAATCTGTAATGAACTCTGGCAGGCCAGCGGGCATCAAAAACGGGATGCGACCAATCGTGGCCGCACCCCGTATCCCTACTGGTGGCCAGGGCCTGAAAGCGACGCAAGACCACTGAGGTGCTGTGTTAAGACGCGATCGGCGATTGTGGCTCGCCTGCCATTCTCGTTACGGCAAATGCACCTCCTGGAAGTTCCTTAGAAACTCCCGCGCCGCTTCCGTATCCAGCCGGTAAGGAACACTCAGGTTCATGCAGCTGCCGTCGCCCTGAGCAGTGACTGCGACGAGAACAGGAACACCGTCAATCGTGAGGTAGTTTGGCCCGCCAGAGTCCCCGGAGCAGGTCCCGCCGAGTCCAAGCGCTTCATTCCCCGACAAGACGAGGTAGTACGGAGTGATCGCCCTGTAAACTGACACAGCCCAGCTGCGCTGATCTGCCCACGTCCAGGCCGGAGCACCTGCTCCATACTCAACATCCCAACCGTAGCCGACCGTCGTGAACGCGGCATCCTTCAGACCGTTCTGTGCCGCCAGCTCGTCCAGCAGTCCGGCCGTCGGCAGCGGCGGAATCTCGAGATGATTCTGCGGTTCTGCCAGCATCATCACGGCGATGTCCTGGTTGAAGGGATTGCCGAGTCCATAACCTTCACGCCTGCCATCCCAGGCGGGGTTCACATGGATACCCGTCACCTCAACAAGGTCACCAGATTGACCTTCGTCAAGACACCGCCATTGTTGCGGCGGACAGGGTGAGTCCCAGTTGAAGGTCACGTAGAGTGGATAACCCTGCTCGACCCAGTACCCAAACCACCCAGCGCAGTGCGCGACGGTCAGGACGACATTGGGAGCGATGAGGGAGCCTGTACACCCTCCGCGTTCAATCCAGACTTCTCCAGCCTCTTCATAGACATAGTGGAAGGTCCCGACGACCG
>JBFGDZ010000204.1:0-5108 GCA_041580375.1 Candidatus Polarisedimenticolia bacterium | reverse complement strand
GCCGATTCCACGTCGGCGGCCTCCGCTTCGACCCGTGCGGCCTCCTCCGCCTCCGCGCGGGCGGCGACCTCCGCTTCGACCCGTGCGGCCTCCTCCGCCTCCGCGCGGGCGGCGGCCTCCGCCTCGGCCCGTGCAGCTTCCTCCGCCTCGCGCGCCAGGCGGGCCTCGATCATCTCCCGCGACGCCTCGACGATCCGTTCGGCCGTGCGCTCGCCGATCCCCTCGACCGAGCAGAGGGCCGTGGCTCCCGCCTCGACGAGCTCCTCGAGGGCACGGTAACCGGAATCGAGCAGGCGCTGGATGATCACCTCGCCGACTCCGGGGAGCGATTTCATCTCGCGGGTGCCGCGCTGCACCCTCGCCATCTCCTCCTCGATCTCGCGCTTCTTCTCCGACTCGCTCTTGATGTCGATGTTCCAGCCGACCAGCTGCGAGGCCAGCCGGACGTTCTGTCCCTTCTTCCCGATCGCCTGGGACAGCTGGCTGTCATCGACCGTGATCTCCATGCGACGTTCCTGCTCGTCGACGATCGAGACCCGGCCGATCTTGGCGGGGTTGAGAGCGTTGCCCACGAACACCGTGGCGTCATCGGACCACTGGACGATGTCGATCTTCTCCCCCCTGAGCTCCCGGATGATCGCCTGAACGCGGGATCCCTTGATGCCCACGCAGGCGCCCACCGGGTCCACATCCTTCTCCTTGGACCGGACCGCCACCTTCGCGCGGTCGCCCGGGTCGCGCGCGATGCTCTCGATGATGACGGTGCCGTCGTAGATCTCGGGCACCTCCATCTCGAAGAGCTTCATCAGGAGCCGGGTGTCGGTGCGGGACACGGTGAGCTGCGGTCCCTTCGCGGACTTGTCGACGTTGACAATGACGGCCCGGAGACGGTCGCCGAGGTTGTAGTGTTCGGCGCGCGACTGCTCGCGGCGCGGCAGGATCGCCTCGGTCTTGCCGAGGTCGATGATGAGATCACCCCGTTCGAAGCGCTTCACGATCCCGTTGACCACTTCGCCCACGCGGTCGGCGTACTCCTTGAAGACGTTGTCGCGCTCCGCCTCGCGGACCTTCTGGTAGATCACCTGCTTCGCGGCCTGGGCGGCGATGCGCCCGAGGTCGACGCGCGGCTTCGGCAGCCGGAGCATCGCGTCCAGCTGGGCGAGCGGATCATACTTGCGGGCTTCGGGCAGGGCGATCTCCAGATCGGGGTCCGTGACCGTCTCAACCACCTTCTTGAGCGCGAACACGTCGTACGTTCCCCGCTCGCGGTTGAACTCCGCGCCGAGGTCCTCGCGCGTATGGAAGTGCTTCTTGGAGGCCGCGATCACGGCGTCCTTGACCGCCTCGATGACGATCTCGACGTCGATCCCCTTCTCGCGGCCGATCTGTTCGATGGCATGGAAGATGTCGGTCATGCTCGCTTCCTTCCGGGACGTTTCCGGCCCCGCCCCGCGGGCCGTTCGGGCGGTTCGGGCCACTCGTAGACAATGTGAGCCTTCCGGATCACGTCCAGCGGAACCGCCCGGGTCGTGCCCGTCTCGTCGGTCACGTGCAGCCGGAACGGACCGGCGCCGTTCCCCGCCGCGGCGCCCGCTGCCTCCGGACCCGCGGCCGTCAACCGTCCCGTGAAATGGCGCCGATCCCCGACCGGCTCGTGCGTGGCGATCCGCACGAGGGACCCCACCGCCGCGACGAAGTCGCTCTCACGACGGAGCGGACGGTCGAGTCCGGGCGAGGACACCTGCAGATTGTAACGGTGCGGAATCGGATCCTCGACATCGAGGACCGTGGACAAGGTCCGACTCACGTGCTGGCAGTCGTCCAGGCTGACGCCGCCCTGCTTGTCGATGAAGAGCGTGAGGGTCCACCCCGCGGCCTCGCGTCGGTACTCCACGTCCACGAGCCCGATGCCGTCCCGCGCGAGCAGCGGCTCGGCGAGTCGACGCACCTCCGCCTCGACGCCCTGAGTCGTCTGCATCATGGCCATCTCCGCGAAGGGGGGGTAGAAACAAAAAAAGTGGGCATAGAACTCGCCCACTCCACAGGCAAATCCAGCGCTGACTATATCATCGGCGCGGTGAGAGGATCAAGGGGAACTCCGCCCTGCGGGCGGTTTCTCTCCTGCCGCCCCCGCGTCCTCGAGGATCACGTGAACCCTGCCGGGGGCGGGGTTCTCGAGGGTCTGTTGGCGCCCCGAGGGCCACGCCACCTCCACGCGCTCGATGCTCCGGATCGTGCCGAGCCCGACGTAAATGCGGGGATCCGAGGCCGAGAGGAAGGAGCCGCCGCCGCGACGCTGCGCGTGGATGCGGTGACCCCCGGCGTGGATCGTGACCCGCGCGCCGACCGCGTCGCGGTTACTCCCGCGTCCGACGAGCCGGAACATCACCCACGATCCGGTCTCGGACCGGTTCTCGAGCAGCTCCGGGACGGCGTCCTGCACCGTGACGACCAGATCGATGTCGCCGTCGCCGTCGATGTCCCCGGCGGCCGTTCCCCGGTGGAGATCGGCCGGCATGTCGTGCGGTACCTCCCGGAAGGACAGGTTGCCGAGGTTCTCGAGGATCTGGTTCTGCTGGCGGTAGGTCGTTCCGATGTCGGCCGCCTCCACCTCGGGGTAGACGTGCCCGTTGGCGATGAAGATGTCGCGATCTCCGTCCGCATCGAAGTCGGCCAGCACGGTTCCCCACCCCAGCGTGCGCACCGTCGGCTCGAAGAGTCCCAGTCGCACCGACGCATCCTCGAGCATGCCCTTGCCGTCGTTGAGCGACAGGGTGCTGTAGTCATGAGAGAAGTTCGTGACGAACGTGTCCTCGTCCCCGTCGCCGTCCAGGTCCGAGGCCTCGATCCCCATGCCGGCCTGCTCCCGGCCGTCGTTGCTGTAGGCGAATCCCGCCATGAGGGCCTCGTCGAGGAACCGGCCGTCGCCGAGGTTCCTGTAGAAGTGATTCGGTGTGGAGTCGTTGGCGACGAGGATGTCGACCCGGCCGTCCCCGTCCATGTCCGCGGCCGTCACACCGAGGCCGTAGTATCCGCCGTCGGTGAACAGCCCCGACTCAAGGGAAACGTCCGTGAAGGTGCCGTCGCCGTTGTTGCGGTACAGGACGTCGACGGCGCCCGGCAGCCCGTGGGGGCCGCACATGACGGTGAGCCCGCGGAAATTGCAGGGGGAGTCGGGGTCCCCCTTGCGCGGCACGGCGGCGGGGTCGAACGTGACGTAGTTCGCGACATAGAGGTCGAGGTCCCCGTCCTGGTCGTAGTCGAGGAACGCGGCGCTCGCGCCGAAACGCGCGTCGTCGGTTCCGGTTCTCTCCGCCACGTCCGTGAAGGTGCCGTCGCCGTTGTTGCGGAACAGGTGATTCGGCCCCCAGGCCGTGACGTAGAGATCGGGGTCGCCGTCGTTGTCGAAGTCGCCGGTGGCCGTGCCGAAGCCCCAGAAGTGCAGCGCGAGGCCGGCCGCGCGCGTGACGTCTGTGTAGCGCCACGGGCCGTCGTTGCGGTAGAGCGCCCCGTGCGGCTCCTCGCCCGGCGGGATCGGCTCGAGGCGCGAACCGTTCGCCACGTACAGATCGAGATCGTCGTCCCCGTCGTAGTCGAACAGCGCCGCGCCGCTGCCGAGAGTCTCGATGATGTAGTTGCGGGCGGGGTCGCCGCTCAGCGTCCGGATGCGCAGGCCCGCCTCCTCGGCGCGATTGACGAAGCGGATGCGCGACGGGGGCGGATCCGCGGCGAGCGCGGGGCCCGCGGCGAGAAGGACCCCGAGGGCCCACGCGACGCCGCGCGGCGACGTCATGGTTCCTCCATGGTGGAGGCGGTACGGCTGCGCGCCCGCTCGGCCGCCTGGATCGCCCGGTGCCGCTCGAACTCGCGACGGGCGCCGTCGCGATCGCCCTGCTTCACGAGGATCTTGCCGATCGCGTAATGGACCAGCGGGTGATCCTCCTCCATCGCGACCACACGCCGGTACCGATCCATCGCGTCGGTGTCGAGGCCGCGATCCGCGTAGATGGTGCCGAGGAAATAATGGCTCGAGATGCTCTGCGGGTTCAGCTCGGTGGCCCGGAGATAGTGGTCCGTGGCGGCTTCGAGATCGCCGCGCAGCCGGTAGATGAACCCGGCATTGGCGTGCGCGCTCCAGTTGTCATCCGTTCTTTGCAGCACGCGCTGGTAGATCTCCAGGGCCTCGTCGTAGCGCGTTCTCCGGTAGAGGATGTCGGCCCGCGACTGCAGAGCGGCCAGGTGATTCGGATCGCGATCGAGGATCGCGTCGTACTGCGCGAGCGCGTCCTCCATGCGGCCGCTGTTCTCGAGGAATATGGCGACGCGCATGCGGATCGTGTCGGCGCGGGGATCGGCCGGGGCCTGGGAGAGAAAGGCGAGGTACTCCTCGAACGCCTCCTCGTGTCGCTGCTGTCCTTCGTAGAGGCGCGCGAGGTTGTACCGCACCGAGGCGAGCGAGGGATCCGCGCGCCGCGCCTCGAGCAGCGCCTGCTCCGCTTCCGCGAGACGATCGGTGAGGATCAGCGCCAGCGCGAGGCGCGCGAGAACGTCCGCCGAGTTGGGCGCCGCCTGTGCCGCGAGGGCGAGATGCTCCACGGCCTCCGCCGGCCGATCGTTCGTCAGCAGCACCTGGCCGAGCTCGAAGCGCGCTTCGAAGGAAGCGGGGTGCGTCTCGAGATGCCGGCGGTATGCGGCCGCGGCGGCCTCGTAGCGCCCCGCAGCCGCCAGGCGCCGCGCCTCGGCGAGATCGTCCTCCGCGACGGCCCCCTGGGCCTGCGGTGCGCCCGAAAGGCCCTGGAGGACGCCGGGAATCACGAGGGTGCAGAGTCCGAGGGCCGCGCACGCCGCGATCGGGATGACCCGGCGGGGGCCTGCTGTCGAAGGGGATCGAACCCCGCGGCGCATCGCTTCTCGCTCCGGGTGGAAGGTGCTATGATGTCGAGACAGGGCACGGACCGATCTGTCGGATTATAGAAACGGGTCACGATGCGGTCAACGTGCACTGCCCTCGCAAGTGCAGGAGCCTCAAGGAGTTCGAGACCCCCGCAGATCGTGCTTGACATCCCGCGAAGGCGGGCTACAATAACGCCCTTCCGGAACTCGTGTTC
>JBFGDZ010000203.1:0-5162 GCA_041580375.1 Candidatus Polarisedimenticolia bacterium | reverse complement strand
CCGGTCGGACCTCGATCGACCGCGACGCGGGGATCGTCGCGGCGTACGTCTCGAACTCGGCGCGGATCGGCTCCCACCCCATCTTTCGGATGGCGTACTTCATGCGGGCCTGGTTCCCGTTCTTCAGGTTGCAGAGCCGGTCGAACACCCGCACCACCGCCTCGCACACGGGTATCAGTCGATCGGGCGGGATGAACTCGTGCAGGACCCAGGCGTTCTGGGGCGACACGGAGAGACCGCCCCCGATGACCACCTTGAACCCGATCTCCCGGCCGCCCCCCTCCTTGGGGCGCGTGCGGGCGACGATGCCGATGTCGTGCATCGCTCCCATCGCGCAGTCGTCCGCGCATCCCGACAGGGCGATCTTGAACTTGCGCGGCAGCGACTGACAGATCGGATTGCGGAGGAAGAAGCGCGTGAGAGCCTCGCCGTAGGGGGTGACGTCGAACTCCTCCCCCGGGCAGATCCCGGCGGTGGGGCAGGCGGTGATGTTGCGCACCGTGTTCCCGCACGCTTCGCGGGTGGTGAGACCCGCGCGCTCGAGTGCGCGCATCGCCTCGGGCACCACGTCCATCTTCACGAAGTGGAACTGCATGTTCTGTCGCGTCGTGACGTGGCCGAATCCGCGCGAGTAGCGGCGGCCCACCGCCGCCAGCGCGCGCAGCTGATCGCCGTCGAGGATCCCCTGCGGGATCTTCACGCGGATCATCTGGACATCGTCCTGCCGCTGGCCGTAGATGCCGCGGCCGAGGCGGAACGCCTTGAAGTCGTTCACCGTGATCTCGCCCCGCTCGAACGCCTCGAGCGTGGCGACGAACTCCTCGATGTCCTTCGCAGACGCGAATCGGCGCCCGGACGCTTTTCCAAATCCGGCTCCGTCCGCCTGTTCTCGAAGGTTCTTTTCGTTCGCCATCTGGACCTCCCGGTGCGGGATCGTTACTGGGCTGGGCCTGTCTCGGTGTGAAGCCCGCACTCCTTCTTGGCAAAATTCGCCCAGCGGCCGGCCCTGGCGTCCTCGCCCGGGTTCACCGGACGGGTGCAGGGATGGCATCCGATGCTGGGATAGTTGCGATCGTGCAACGGGTTGTAGGGGACGTCGTGGGCCCGGATGTACTCCCAGACCCGATCCGAGCTCCAGGGCGCCAGCGGATTGAGCTTGACGAGATTGAAGATCGGATCCCATTCGGCGAGGCCGGCGTTGGCGCGGGTCGGAGCCTGGTCGCGCCGAATGCCGGTGATCCAGGCCTGGAATCCGGCGAGGTGCTCCCGCAGCGGCTCGACCTTGCGGATGCGGCAGCACAGATCCGGCCGGCTCCTGAACAGATCGGGACCGTGCAGCTTCGTCTGCTCCAGGATGGACAGTTTCGGACGCACGGCCACCGGCTCGATGCCGTACCGCCTCGCGATCCGGTCGCGGACCTCGAGGGTCTCCTCGAACAGGTACTCGGTGTCGAGGTAGAAGACCGGAACGGAGAGATCGATCCGCGCGATCATGTCGACCAGCGCGACGTCCTCGGCGCCGAAGCTACAGGCGAGCGTGATCCCATCGCGAAAGGTTTCGATGCCCCAGCGCAGGATGTCCTGCGGATCCCTGCCTTCGAAGCCTTTCGCGATCCGATGCAAATCCGGGGTGTCGGTCTCGGTGACGATCTCTGTGCTGCCCACGCGTACCTCCTCGCCGATGACGGCGCAAAAAGAAAAAGCCCACTGCCGGTGGCAGTGGGCTTTTTGTCCGATCTCGAAAAGAACCCCGTAGGGTTCTATCTCATCTTATGAAACGAATCCTCCCGCCCGCTGCCGCCGGTCGGCTCTCGGCCGACAGGTACAGGTGCAGCAACAGGCCGCGGGGCGGACCATCGCGGAGATCGTCCCGTCGTTTCGGCCGCTGGATGTGGATTTCACTCTGTCCGGCACGATCCCCTCATTAGTCAAAAAGGGTTATACAGCGAAAACGGATCCCGATCAAGGAGTTTTCATTGATTCCACGATGTGGACCCCCGGACGACATGGAGGCCCTCGCCCCACCGGCCGGGCGTTTCGACCTCACCCCGCGGATCGGATCGCCGGCGGAAGACCGATCGGCCGTCGTTCGCGGAGGCCGCCGGTTCGGATCTATACTGATTCCTCCATCGTGCACGAAGACTCGAAAGAGGGAGAGAATGATGCGACCACCGTGCCGTCCCGCGTTGCTGACCGTCATCGGGATTTCCCTCGCGATCACCGCCTGCGGCGGGAACGGGGAGCCCGGCGCCGTCGGCGGGGACGGCTCCGCCGGCCCGGAGCGGGGCGCGGCGGCCGGCGCGACGCACCCTTCGGAGGGACCCGGTCTGATCCGCTCACATCCACCGAGCCCGGCGGCCGCCGCCGGAACGCCTGACGCCCACGCGGGCGCCGCGGGGCATTACACCTGGACCCTTCCCGAGGGCTGGGTCGAGGAGACTCCGTCCTCCCGGATGCGTCTGGCTCAGTTCCGCATCCCCGGGAAGGGCGCGGACGCCGGCGACGGGGAGTGCGCCGTCTTCTATTTCGGAGCGGGGCAGGGTGGCTCGATCCAGGGGAACGTCGAGCGCTGGGCCGGCCAGTTCGAATCACCCGGCGGGGGCCCCGCGCAGCCGGACGTGAAGGTCCTCAAGGCGGGGGATCTCAGCGTCACGCGGGTCGAGCTGCGGGGAACCTACAAGCCTTCCGCCATGACGATGACTGCCACCGAGTCCCCATCGTCGAGGCCCGGCTCCATGCTGCTCGGGGCGATCGTTCCCGGCGCCGACGCCAACTGGTTCATCCGGTGCTCCGGTCCGGAGGCGACGCTGACGGCGAACCGGGACCGGTTCGACGCCCTGATCGCCTCGCTCCGACCGGGCCACCCCCGCTGACCGCCCGTCCATGACCAAGCGAACGAAGACAGGCTCCTCCGCCCGTCCGCGGGAGGTTCGCGTGGCGGCCGTGCAGGCGGCGCCCGTGTTTCTCGACCGCGAGCGATCCGTCGAGAAGGCGGCGGCCCTGATCGCCGAGGCGGCTTCCGGAGGTGCGCGGCTCGTGGCCTTCGGCGAGACCTTCATCCCCGGCTACCCCGCGTGGCTCGATCTCTGTCCCGGCGCGGCGGAGTGGGATTCGCCCCGGGCCAAGAAGGCTCACGCGCGGCTCATGGCGAACGCCGTCACGATTCCGGGACCCGCCACGGAACGGCTCGGATCGGCGGCAAGGGAACACGGCGTCGTGCTCTCCATCGGCGTGCACGAACGGGTGGAGTCGGGGCCGGGGCACGGGACCCTCTACAACACGCAGATCCTGTTCGACGGGAACGGCGCGATCGTGAGCCGTCACCGCAAGCTGGTGCCGACCCACGCCGAGCGCCTGGTCTGGGGGATGGGGGACGGTGGGGGGCTCCGCGCGGTCGAGACGCCGGTCGGCCGCGTGGGAAGCCTGATCTGCTGGGAGCACTGGATGCCGCTGGCGCGCCAGGCGATGCACGAATCGGCGGAAGCGATCCACATCGCCGCCTGGCCGACCGTGCGCGAGATGTATCTCGTGGCCAGCCGGCACTACGCTTTCGAGGGTCGCTGCTACGTGCTGGCGGTCGGCCAGATCATCGCGGCGGGCGACCTCCCGCAGGAGATGGAGCGACCCGCCGGGCTGCGCGGGCGCGAGCGGGATCTGATCGTCAGCGGCGGATCGTGCATCATCGGTCCCGACGGGGCGATCCTCGCCGGTCCGATCGAGGGGCGCGAGGAGATCCTGACGGCAGACCTCGATCTCGCGCGGATCGACGAGGAGAGCATGGCGCTCGACGTGACGGGGCACTACGGCCGTCCCGACATATTCCGGATGACGATCGAGCGGCCCGGGGATTCGGAGCGCGGCGCGTGATGGAGTGGCGGGGTCGACGGGACTTGAACCCGCGACCTCTGGCTTGACAGGCCAGCGTTCTAACCAGCTGAACTACGACCCCGCTCTCGGAGAGGACGGCCTGCGGCGCCATTGGATCGCCGCACCGCGCGCCCGCGTCGCGCGGGGCCGGACGGCCGGGTCCGGCACCGGGCCGGGGCCATTGGTGGGCGATACTGGATTCGAACCAGTGACCCCCTGCTTGTAAGGCAGGTGCTCTCCCGCTGAGCTAACCGCCCAACGGCGCTCCACGCGCCCTTTTCCGAAGGCCGGATGGTATCCCCCCGGGTAAGTCCTGTCAAGCCAAGCGCCTGCGAGGACCGCGCCCTTCCCGGCGCCGACGCGGCGCTCACCCGCCGCGGGCGGATCGTCGCGTCGGGCGGTGCCGTCGCAGCCGGTCCAGCATGCTCTCGACATGGGTGGCGCGCCAGTAGATGCGCGCGCAGGAGGGGCAGCGGGCGAAACGGCGGCGCGTCCGGAAGACATAGGGAGGGACGAGGTTCCGGACCCGTCCGCGCGGAACGGCCCGGGTCGGGCGATTGCAGCGCACGCATCGCATGAACAGGCGATCCCTGCGGATCCGGAGACGGCGCTCGGCGAGAACCTGGGCGATCTGCTGCTCGAGGTCCTGGCTCCGGATCAGGACGTGGTCGCGCGCCGCGCGCCGTTTCACCAGCCGTCGGTCGCGCGTGAGGATGGTGCGCCTCTCGCGCGTCGCGAGGGAGACGAGCGCGCCGTCCTCGATGTGCGGGTCGTAGCGGACGTCGTGTCCCAGGATGATGAGCCACTTGGCCAGTGTTCCGAGCATGCAGTCGGCGATGAACTTCATCGATCGGCTCCCCCGCGCTCCGGCTGGACATACGGCCCGCCGCCCTTATGTTATGTGCGTCGGCCGCCGGCCGGGCGGGAGCGGGCCGGGCGGTCGCGCGAGGATCGCCTATAATGACGTCCATGCGGCGCAATCCGCTCTCATCGCCCGGCCGGAACTCGCTCCGGCGCGCGCGCCGTGGCGCGCCGGTCGCGATCGCGTCGCTGGCGCTCCTGCTTCTTGCCGCTCCCGGGCATCCGGCGTCGGCCCAGGGCCGGGCCGTCGTGGGCAAGATCCGCGGCACCGTCGTGGACGAATCGAGGAACCCGATCGCGGGCCTGATGGTGCAGTTGTCGTCGAAGGACGACAACGCCGTGCTGCGCGTGACCGGCACGGACGAGCACGGGCGCTACCTGTTCCGCGATCTTCCGGCGGGGGTATACGAGATCACCGTCGGCGCCGACGGGTT
>JBFGDZ010000202.1:0-5208 GCA_041580375.1 Candidatus Polarisedimenticolia bacterium | reverse complement strand
TGGACGCGATCGACCGGATCATCATTCGCGACTATTCGATCACGGAATGCGATGAGTTGATCGCCCTCTGGGCCCTGCCGGTCTACCTGAAGGACTGCGCCGAGCCGCCGCTGATCTGGAAGGACGGCAAGCGGCAACGCGTGCCGATTTACAGCGGCGAGGAGCAGTACGACTTCCCGCCGCCCCTCGACCATCGCGGCAAGCTGTACATCCACGCCCACGAGGAGAGCGTGACGATCCCGCTCTTCGTCGGCAAGCCGGTGCGCTACTGCGATTACCGGATCGGCGACCCGGAGGTGGACACCTGGCGCTTCGTCGTCCAGCACCTCGGGCTGATGGACGAGGAGCCGGTCGAGGTGAACGGCGTCCGGGTGAGGCCGCGCGACCTGCTCCTGAGCCGCGTGCCGCGGACGATCGCGCCCCGCCGACTGTCGAGCCTGGTGGCCGAGGGGCGGCTGAACAGCCGCAACATGCTCGTCTGCGAGGTGACGGGACGGAAGGACGGGAAGGCGCGGCTCGTGAGGCTGTGGACCGACTCGCCCGACACCCGGGAGGCCTGCCGCATGCTGCCCGGTGTGAGCGACGTCTCCCTCGCGACCTCAGTCCCGGCGGCGACCTTCGCCCTGATGCTGCTGCGCGGACAGATCAAGCGCCGGGGGGTCGTCCTGCCGGAGACCCTGGACGACCAGGAGCGATCCGACTTCCTGCGCGGGATCGGCCAGTACGGCATCCGGGTCCACAAGCGGATCGAAGAGCGGGTGGAGTGAGCGGCGCGCCCGAGCGGGCGGCCGCGGATCAGGCCGGGACGGGATCCCGGCCCGCAGCCTCCGACGCAAGACGCGCCGCGCGGCTCCTGCGGCCCACCATGTAGTAGAGGACCGGCACCGCGATCCGGCTGAGCAGGGTGGCGGCCACCTCCCCCATCATCAGCGACAGCGCCAGCCCCTGGAAGATCGGGTCGAACAGGATCACGAAGGCGCCCACGACCACGGCGGAGGCGGTGAGGAGCATCGGCCGGAAACGGATGGCCCCGGCGTCGATCACCGCCTGCTCGATCGGGCTGCCCTGGCGGAGCCGTTGCTCGATGAAGTCGACCAGGATGATCGAGTTGCGCACCATGATGCCGGCCCCCGCGATGAAGCCGATCATCGAAGTCGCCGTGAAGAAGGCGCCGAACAGGAGATGCCCCGGGATGACGCCGATCAGCGAGAGGGGGATCGGCACCATGATGACCCAGGGGATCAGGAAGGACTCGAACCAGCCGACGACGAGGATGTAGATCAGCACCAGCACCAGGGCGAACGCGATGCCGAGATCGCGGAAGACCTCGTAGGTGATGTGCCATTCGCCGTTCCACTTGACCGCGAGGCGCTCGGTGTCCTCGGGCAGGCGGGTCGAGAAACGCTCCACCTCGTAGCCCTCGGGTATCGCCAGTCCCGCGATGCCCCGATCGAGGCGGCGGATGGCGTAGATCGGGCTCTCCTCGGCCCCGGCGAGATCCGCGAGCACATAGACGACCCGCTTCAGGTTCTTGTGCAGGATCACCGGCGGCTCCTCGGTCCTCTCGACGCGCACCAGCTGGCCCAGCCGGATTGAGCCTCCGTCGCGGGAGCGGAGCCGCAGCTCGAGGGCCGGATCGAGCCCGGCGCGCAGCGCCTCCGGGAACTCGATCCGCAGGGGCACGGCCTCCCGCTCCTGCGGCATGTGCATGAGCCCGATCGTGGAGCCGCCGATCGCCAGCGAGACCGCCTCGACCACTTCGGCCGGGGCGATGCCGTGCAGAGTCGCCTTCTCCCGATCCACGGTCACGATCCTCTTCGGCTGCGGGTGCGGGATCGAGGTGTCGACGTCGACGACGCCCTCCGTGCCCTCGAACAGCGACTCGATGCGGCGGGCCAGATCCATCTGGCGCGCATGGTCCGGACCGTAGACCTCGGCCACGAGCGTCGAGAGGACGGGCGGACCCGGCGGGACCTCGATGACCTTGGCGCGGGCGCCGTGCCGGCGCGCGATCGCCTCGATGGCGGGCCGGACCCGTTTGGCGATGTCGTGCGACTGCCCGTCGCGCTCGCCTTTGCCGACCAGGTTGACCTGGATGTCGGCGCCGTGCGGGTCCTGGCGGTGGAAGTAATGCCGCACCAGACCGTTGAAGTTCACGGGCGCCGCGGTGCCTGCGTAGATCTGGTAATCCGTCACCTCGGGGACGGTGGCGATATGGCGGCCGACGGCGCGCGCCGCCTCGAGCGTGACCTCGACCGGCGTGCCCTCGTCCAGATCCAGGAGGATCTGGAACTCGCTCTTGTTGTCGAACGGGAGCATCTTCACCTTCACGGCCCCCGACAGGACGAGCGCGGCCGAGCCCCCGAGCAGCAGCAGCACCGCGCCGAGGAATCCGAGACGGTGGAGGGGGCTGCGGATGAGCGCGCCCATGCCCCTTCGGTAGAGGCGATCCAGGCGCCCCTCGCGGGCCGGGCCGGGCGCGGCGCGCTCGTGCTTCATGAGCCGGATCGCGGCCCAGGGCGAGACGACGAAGGCCACGATCAGGCTGAAGAGCATGGCCAGCGAGGCGCCCACGGGGATGGGGCGCATGTACGGACCCATGAGCCCGCGCACGAACGCCATCGGCAGGATCGCCGCGATGACGGTGAAGGTGGCGAGGATCGTGGGGTTGCCCACCTCGTCCACGGCGTCCACGGCCAGGCGGAGCAGGGACCGTCCGTCGCGCATGGTGTGGTGGCGGTGGATGTTCTCCACCACGACGATCGCGTCGTCGACGAGGATCCCGATGGAGAAGATGAGCGCGAACAGGGTCACCCGGTTGAGCGTGTAGCCGAAGATGAAATAGATGAACAGCGTGAGGGCGAGGGTCACGGGGACGGCGATCCCGACGACCAGGGAGGCGCGCCATCCCATCGCGAGCGCGATCAGGGCGGTGACCGACAGCGTGGCGATCATCAGGTGTTCTATCAGCTCGTTCGACTTGTGGGCGGCCGTCTCTCCGTAATCGCGCGTGACGGCAATGCGGACGTCACCCGGCACGAGCGCGCCCTCGAGCCGGCGGACCCCCGCGAGCACGCGCTCCGCCAGCGCCGTGGCGTTGGCGCCGGCGCGCTTGGCGATCGCGACGGTCACCGCCGGCTGCTCGCGGCCCGCGGGCACCGATGCGCTCCCGATGCCCCGCGCGCGCTCGAACGCCGGACCCGCGCCGAAGAAGACGTAGCTCGTCGTCTCGCCGGGGCCGTCCTCGACGTCGGCGACGTCCGACAGATAGACGGGCCGCCCCTCGCGAACGCCGACGACGACCCGCTCCAGGTCGCGGGGATCGGAGAGGAACGGCCCGGCCTCGACCCGGATCTCGCGGTTGGAGGCGATGACGGTGCCGGCGGCCTGCTGGGCCGAGGAGGCCCGCACAGCGCCCGCGAGATCGTTGATGGACACGTCCCGGCCGGCGAGCCGCGCCGGATCGACCAGGATCCGCACCTGCCGGCTTCGGGACCCGATCACCTCGATGCGCGCGACCTCGGGGATCGCCTCGATGTCGCTCGCGATCTCGTTGGCCAGCCGGCGCAGCTCGTAGCCGCCGTAGCGCTCCCCGTGCAACGTCAGCGTCAGGAACGGCACATCGTCGATCGTGCGCAGCCGGACGACGGGCCTGGACGCGCCGGGCGGCGCCTCGGGAGCGTGGGCCTCGAGCTTGTCGTACACCTTGACGAGGCTCGGCTCCAGAGGCTCGTTCACCTCGAAGCGCACGGTGATCAGGGCCGCGCCCGAGCGGGAGGCGCTGTAGACGTACTCGACGCCGGAGATCCCCCAGAGATGCTTCTCCAGCGGGGTGACGAGACGCCGCTCAACCTCGGCCGGCGGCGACCCGGGCAGGGCCAGCAGGATGTCGACCATCGGAACGATGATCTGCGGCTCCTCCTCCCGCGGTGTGAGGGCCACGGCGAGAAGCCCGAGCAGGATGGAGAAGAGCACGGCCAGCGGGGTCAGCTTCGATTGCAGGAACGTCCCCGCGATCCGCCCCGCGAATCCGCTCACTTCCGGGACTCCTGTTGTGCGGGATCGGCCTGCGGTGCGTCCGCGTTTCCGGCCCGGCCGCGCACGGGCGTTCCGTCCTCGATTCCCCGGGGCTCGAGGATCACCTCGTCCCCGGGCTCGAGCCCTGCGCGCACGAACAGGTGCCCTCCGGATCGCGCGCCGGGCCGGATCCAGCGCAGCCGCGCGGTCCCGCCCTCGACGACGAAGACGCCCGTCAGAGCGCCGCGCTCGAACACCGCGGCCAGAGGGACGAGCGCGAGCGGATCCTCGCCGCCGCGCGGCAGCCTCAGGCGGGCGAACGTGCCGGCGCGGGCTCCCGCGTCGCGGGGCAGATCCGCCTTCACGATGAACCGGCGCGAGGCCGGGTCGCCGGAGGCGCCCAGCACGGAGACGACCGCCTCCGCCGCCCGCCCGTCCTCCAGGATCGCCTGGACCTCCCGGCCGATCGTGAGTCGCGCGGCCTGATCTTCGGAGACGGTCGCCGCGATCCGGAGCCGGCCGGTTCCCTGGATCGTGACGAGCGTCTGGCCGGGACCCGCGAGATCGCCCGCATGCACCTGGCGCGTCGTGATGCGCCCGTCGAAGGGCGCGCGCAGGTCGACGTATTCGATCTGGACGCGGGCCGCGTCGCGGACGGCGCGCGCCCCCGCCGCGGCGGCGGTCGCGGCATCGAGCTCGTCGCGCGTCGCGGCTTCCTTCTCGAACAGCGCCCGCAGCCGCTCGAGGCGGGCGTCGGCCGCCGCGAGGGCCGCCTCCGCCGCCTGCAGGTGAGCCTCGAGGTCGCGGCCGTCCAGCCGCACGACCGGATCGCCCTCGCGCACGAGATCCCCGATCTCGACCGGCACGCTCTCGACCGTGGCGGAGACGCGGCTGGCCACCGCGGCGGTGCGGACCGCCTCCACCGTCCCCGGGACTTCGACCCAGTCGTCGCCCGCCCCGCCGACGCGAGCGACGCTCACCTCGATCGGGGACGCCGGCGCCGGCGGCTCGGCGGAGCGCTGCGGATGAGAGCACGCGATCGGAGCGAGTACGAAGCCCGCCGCGACGGCGATCGCGCGGACCGGCGGCCCGAAGCGGCGCCGACGATCACCTGCGCGGCCCGTCATCGCGGCACCTGCAGGATCCCGGCGCTGCGGGCCAGCAGGACGCGGCCGACGACGGCATCGTGCA
>JBFGDZ010000201.1:0-5222 GCA_041580375.1 Candidatus Polarisedimenticolia bacterium | reverse complement strand
CGGCCGCCCGATCCTGAGGCGCCCGTGAGCCGCCCCGCGAGCGAGCGGCGCGCCCCGCCGGGGCGGCGGGCGCGTCTCCGCCGGGCGGCACTGCCGGCCGCCATCGCGGCGCTGATCGCGATCCTCTCCTGCGCGCCCGGCCCCGACGTCGCGGGGCGGCCCGACGTCCTCCTCGTCGTGATCGACACGCTGCGCGCCGACCATCTCGGAGCGTACGGATCCGTCCGGCCGACCTCCCCCCGTCTCGACGCCCTGGCGTCGCGCGGCGTCGTGTTCGAGAACGCCTGGGCCACCGCGCCCTGGACCCTGCCGTCGCTCATGTCGATCCACACGGGCCTCTACCCCTCGGACCACCGCGTGGAGAACGACGGGCTGCGCCTCGCGGACGACGTCCCGACGCTGGCGCAGGCGCTGCGCGCGGCCGGATACGAGACGGCCGCGTTCGTCTCGCACGTGTACGCCTCCGCCCCGTTCGGGTTCGATCGGGGATTCGGGACGTTCGAGGATTTCGGGATCTCCCGGCCGGGCTACCGGCTGGAGGCCGGCATGGAGCCGAACGCGGACGAGGTCACGGAGGCCGCTCTCGAGTGGCTCGCGCGCCCGCGCCGCGCGCCGCTCTTCCTGTTCGTGCACTATTTCGATCCGCACTGGCCCTACGCTCCGCCGGCCGAATACCGGGATCTCTTCCCCAGCGCGTACGACGGGCCGCTCGACGCGACGTACGACTCGATCTCCCGATTCCTGGATCCGGCCGCGCCCCTGCCGGACGGGTACGGCGGGTACCTCCGGGCGCGCTATGACGGGGAGATCCGGTTCGTCGACGATGCGCTCGGACGGCTGCTGGACGCGCTCGCCGCGCGCGCGCGGGCGGATCGGACCTGGGTGATCGTCACCGCGGATCACGGCGAGGAGTTCAAGGACCACGGGTCGATGGGGCACGGCCGCCAGCTCTACGAGGAGTCGATCCGCGTCCCCCTGGTGATCGCGCCACCGGCGGTCCGCGGACGGGGTGGCGACCGGCCGGCGGGTGAGGGCGCCGGACGGCGCGTCGCGTACCCGGTGAGCGGCGTCGACGTCATGCCGACGATCCTGGATCTCGCGGGGTCACCGGCGGAGGGCGCGCAACCGCGCGGACTGAGCCTCCTCCCCGTCGTGCGCGGCGACGCGCCGACCGGTCGCCGGCCCCTGGTGAGCGAGACGATCCGGCTGAACGCGTACCGCAAGGCGCTGCGCCTCGAGCCGCTCAAGCTGATCCATTTCATGGGGGAGGATCGCTCCGAGCTGTACGACCTCGACGCCGATCGCCGGGAGACGCGCGATCTGGCCGGGAGCCGGCCGGAGGACCGGCGGGCCCTCCTGTCGACGCTGTTCCGCGAGGTCGATCTGCTCTCCGGCGGGTGGAACCTGAGCTGGACCGGCGACGGGCGCCCCGCGCGGTTCCAGGGCCAGCTCGTCACGGAAGGGATCTTCCGCACCGTCGTGCCGCTTCTGGGGATCGCCGGGCACTACGACATCGAGATGGGACGCACGCTGCGATTCTCCGACGTCGATCAGTCGGATGCGGGAGGACTCTCGTTCACGACGGCGCCGGCCGACGCGCGAGTCACGTTCCATCTCCTGATCGACGGAGAGGCCGACGCGGCGCGCGTCCATCTGGGCGGAGAGCGCGCGC
The DNA here is from genome assembly GCA_041580375.1 of Candidatus Polarisedimenticolia bacterium. GTDB lineage: Bacteria > Acidobacteriota > Polarisedimenticolia > Gp22-AA2 > Gp22-AA2 > JAPUIN01. Next base: position 3,550 of record JBFGDZ010000201.1, on the reverse strand, counting down.
GCCCGTCCGGAATGCCCTTCACGCTCGGAGCGCCCAATCACGAGGCCGCGTACGTCCGGCCTCCGCAGGCCTCCGGCCGCGAGCGGGCTTTCTTCCTGTGGCGGAACCGCCCGGCGGGGCCCGATCAGGAGATCGTTCTGGACGACGAGATCCGCGAGCGACTAAGATCCCTCGGCTACATCGATTGATCGACGGAGGACGACGCGTGAGGCCCGATTGAGCGCGCACGGCCGGGAGCGCACCGCGGCGGCGCGCATCGCGGAACGCTTCGGGACGACGATCGCGGTGGCGCTGGCGCTGGCCGCTCAGACGCTGCTGTCGAACAAAGGGCTCGGTCCCCTCTGGGGCGTCGCATGCGGCATCGTCCTCTACGCGGCGGCCGCCGGCGTCTTCATTCTCGGCCGCAGGGAGAAGGCGCGCGCCGGGGAACCGGACGGCGGGGTTACCGGTTCGCCGGCCGCGTGGGAGTGGGTTCTGATCCTGCTCATCCTCCTGGGCGGACTGCACCTGCGCTTGTATCGCATTGACGTCATCCCTCCCGGACTCAACAACGACGAGGCGATCAACGCCCTCGAGGCGCGCGAGATCGCGATGGGGAAGAGTTTCTCGACCGTCACGGAGCGCGGCCTGAGCCGGGAGACGATGTTCCACCAGCTCGCCGCGCTCTCGCTCGGCATGCGGGACCTGCAGATCAATCTCCTGCAGTCGATGCCGGCCGTCTTCGGCCTGCGGGCGGCGCCGCTCCGCGACGCGGCGGGACGCGAGCTGCTGGGCCTCATCGTCCCTGTGCGCGCGGTGGCGATCGGCGTCGGGACGATCACGATCCTGGCGCTCTACCTCTTCGCGCGCCGCCGGTACGGCCGGGGCGTCGCCCTCGTCGCGGCCGTGTTCCTGGCCGTCTCGCCCTGGCATCTGCTCTACAGCCGGGTCGGCCTCCGGGCGATCCTCGCTCCTCTGTTCGCGATCGCGACGATCGGCTTCTTCCTGCGCGCGCTCGACACCGGACGCCTGCGCCATCACCTCGCCTGGGGAGCGGCCCTCGGCCTGGGGTTCTGGACCTACACGTCGTTCCGCACCGTCGCCGTGGCGATCCTCGCCTTCCTGCTGCTGCGACGATTCCTCGATCGATCGCCGGCCACCGCGCGCCGGCCGGTCCTGCTCGCCTTCGGAGCGGCGGCCGGCCTGATCCTCGTCAACATGATCCTCTCCGGCCTGGGTCCGCTCGGATTCGTCCTGCGCGGCGCGTACGCCTCGATCCCGGGGAGCGCGGGTCTGGGATCCAACCTGCTGCACGCCGCGACCCTGCTGAACTATCTCCCGATCCGCTACGGCGTCGTCCAGTTGAGCGATTTCATCGGCGACGGAGTGAGCGCCGTCTATCCGCTGGCCGGCTTCGAACCGGAGACCGTCCCCGTCGCGGCTCTCGCCACGCTCGGTCTGATCGGCGTCATCTGGAGCGTGGCGACGGGACGGCGGGACCGCGTGACGGGGCTGATCCTCCTGTGCGTGCTGGCGGTTCTCGTGCTGGTCGGGCCGGCGGGACCGAGCCTCACGCGGCTGCTCATCAACGCCCCCTGGTTCTGCCTGCTCGCGGCGATCGTGGCGGGAGGGGTGGGCGACGAGCTGTCGCGGCTCGGCCGGCGGACGGGCGCCGTTCTCGGCGCCGCCGCGCTCGCGGGGCTGGCGGCCACCGTGTCGGTGCAGGGGTTTCAGCAGCACTTCCTGAGGGTGGGACGCTCCGAGAACGCGATGCGCTTCTTCTGGCCGACGCAGACCATCATGGGGATCTTCGTGCGCACCGCGCTGCCTCCCGAACCGATCGTCTACGTCCTGCACAGCTACGGACGCGAGACACTGACGTACCTGATCGGGGATCGACCGAATCTCTACCTCATCAGCGATCCCTCCGTGCTCGACCTCGAGGCGATCGGTAAGCTGCCCCGCAGCGCCGTCTTCCTCGTCGAGCGATCGGAGCACTCACGTCCGTTCGCCGAGGTGCTGCGGTATCTCATCAACGAGTACCGCGCCCATGCGGACATGAGGGAATTCGCCGATCCGCGCTTCGATCCGGACGACATCATCTTCTACCTCTTCGCGCTCTGGAAGGACGACGCGGGCCGGCCGACCGGGCCCCCCGGGAGCGGCCCCGCCGCCCTGCCGGGCGACCCGCAGTCGTTCCCCGGAGCGCCTCCTCCTCCCCCGCCGCGCTGACGAGCCGCTCGACCCTCACGCTTGACTTCCACCTGATTTACACCTATGCTCCGTACCGTCTTCCGGGGGGGGTTCCCGGGGGTCTCCGGGGGGAGCGTCGTCGGGGACCCTCCCCGGTCGCTCCGCCCGGGCCGGACGGGCCGGGCGACGGGCGCGCCGGAGGGGAGAATGTTGGCGGGGTTGACGGAGAGGCAGCGGGCCGTCTTCGAGTTCATCCGCGACTACATCCGAAAGCGGGGCATCTCGCCGTCGTACGACGAGATCCGCCGGGCCTTCCGCTTCCGGTCCTACAACTCGGTTCAGAAGCATCTGCGCCGCCTGGAGGAGAAGGGGGTGCTGAGGAGCCCCTGGAACAACCGCAAGCGCGCCCTCGAGCTGGTCGAGCCGCTTCCGTCGGGGACATCGCTGCCGCTGCTCGGCCGCGTGGCCGCGGGGCGCCCGATCGAGGCGATCGCCGCACCGGAGACGATCGAGGTTCCCGACATCCTGCTGCGCGGGGAGAACAACTTCGCGCTGCGCGTCGTCGGGGAGAGCATGGTGGACGAGGGGATCCGCGACGGGGACATCGTCGTCGTCAAGCGTCAGCGGGACGCCGAGAACGGCCAGACCGTCGTCGCACTCGTGGGCGACGACGCCACGATCAAGCAGTTCTACCGTCGCGGCGGCCGGATCGAGCTCAGGCCCGCGAACCCGCGTATGCGGTCGATCCTGGTGGAGGAAGGGGACCTCCAGATCCAGGGGATCGTGATCGGTCTGATCCGCAAGTTCCACTGATCGCCGGGCCCCCGCTCCGCCGCGGCGGACCCGTCCCGGGAACGAAAAACCGGTGCGCGACGGGGCGAATCTCCGTATACTCCAGGTCGCCGTTTTCTCTTCTCGAACAGACCCGGGGGCCGGTGGCATTGTGGCGGGGACCACGTTCAGGACCATCCTGCGATCCGCGCTCCGCCCCGTCCTTCTCGTCGTCATGGCGTCGACGGCGGCGCCCGCCGGGGCGATCGGCGCCGGCTCCCTCGATGGGATCGTCACCGATTCCGGAGGCGCCGCGATCCGGGGAGCGATCGTGTCCCTCGAGCGGACGGGAGGGAAGCCCCTCCTCGGCGAACGGGAGACGGGCGACGGAGGCGAGTTTCACTTCAACGGACTGTTCCCGGCGGACGACTACCGCGTCACGGTGGCGCGACCCGGCTACGCCACCGTCGTGGTGCCCGAGGTGTCGATCGCCGCGGGCGGTACGAGCCGCCTGCGCATCGTGCTGCCGCCGTCGGAGGAGCTCGAGGAGCGCGTCGCGGTCACCGCGCGCCCGCCGCGGATCGACCTGCAGGAGACGCGATCGGCG
>JBFGDZ010000200.1:0-5307 GCA_041580375.1 Candidatus Polarisedimenticolia bacterium | reverse complement strand
TCGATTCGATTGCGAGCGCGTCCCCCAGGCCGATCTCCTCCTGCAGGCTGTTGCCGCCGAAGCTGCCGCCGGTCCCGACGCTCCGGTGGATCGACCGCGAGCCGGACGGCGTGCGGAGGTCCACTCGCACCCGCGCGCCGATCGCGGACCGGTTCGATCGGGTTCCCGTCAGCCGCAGGGTGATCCATCTCCGCGGCGGACTGCGATTCTCGAACAGGGCGCTGTAGGCGGCGTCGACCCGGAAAAAGCCGCCGAGCTCGACGAACAGATCCTGATCGCCGTCGTTGTCGATGTCGCCGAAGGCGACCCCGTGTCCCTTCTGGAGATGGCCGACGTCGGCCGCGGTCGTGACGTCCTGGAACGCGCGGCCTTCGTGGTTGCGGAAGAGCCGGTTCGGGATGAGCGTCCCCAAGCTCGGCTCGCCGGTGCCGAAGTAGGCGTCGAGCCAGCCATCGTTGTCGATGTCGCCGAAGTTCACGCCCATCGGCAGCGCCACACGATTGAATCGTGTCTCGCGGCTCACCTCGCGGAAGGTCCCGTCCCCCTCGTTGTGGTAGAGGCGCGGCGTCTCCATCCGGTTCGGCATCCCCAGATGGATCTTCGCGGCCTCGCCGATGCAGTCGATCAGCCGGCATGGCTTGTCCCAGACGAGCGTCTTGTACCCCGCGGCCATGATGTCGAGCCGGCCGTCGTTGTCGTAGTCCCAGAACCAGGTCGGGAAGGAGTTCTTCGGCTCGACCGTCCCGGCCTCGCGGGCGACCTCGGTGAACGACCAGTCCTCGCCCTTCGGACCCCTCCGGCGGCGCGGCCCGTCGTTGCGGAACAGGCGGTTGTCCCGGTCCAGGATCGACACGTACAGATCGGGGCGCCCGTCGTCGTTGAAGTCGCCCCAGACGGCGCCTTTCACGTAGCCGAGATCCGGGTCCCCGAGATTGACGCTCCGGTTCGTGAAGGTGCCGTCGCGCTCGTTGTGGTACAGCTCCGAGGAATGCGGCTCGCCCTCGACCGACTCGTTCCCGATGAACAGATCGAGCCAGCCGTCGCCGTCGTAGTCGGCCCAGGCGGCCGTCTGCGTCGGATGGAAGCTCAGAATCCCCGCCTGCTCCGTCACGTCCTCGAACGTGCCGTCGCCGTTGTTCCTGAGAAGTGAGTTGGGGAACCCGCCTCCGCGGCGCATCCAGCCCCCGCGCAGCACGAGCACGTCGACGTGGCCGTCGTTGTCATAGTCGGCGTGCACCATGTTCAGCCCGCCCGTCTCGCCCGTCAGGCCCGCGGCCTCCGTTCTGTCGCTGAAGCGGCCGTCCCCGTCGTTGTGCAGGTAGCGCATCTGATCCCGCACGCCCATCGAGGAGACCATGACGTCGAGGAGGCCATCGCCGTCGAAGTCTTCCATCAGCCCGCCCCCGGCCATCATGAATACCGCCAGACCCGACCAGGTGGCGACGTTGCGGAAGCGCGGGACCTCTGCCTCGGAGTCGAAGGTGTCGGCCGGAATGCGGAAGCGCTCCGGCACGCCGTCGGGATACCTCCCCAGCGTCATCTGCGCGATGTTGAGCAGCCAGCGTGCCCCCGTGTCGTCCGGATCCATTTCGAGAAGCGATGTGAGATGTTCCACGGCGGCGCGCGAGGCGCGCCGGTCCCAGTGCACGCCGTCGCCCCGCATCGGCAGCAGGCACGATCGCGGCGCCGGGCGGGCGATGCAGTTCTGCAGCGTCCCCAGTCGGAGGTAGCAGAGGGCGAGGAACTCTCTCACCTCACGGACCGGCGGCCCGCCCCCGGGGGAGCCCCCATCGCGCCGGAGAAACGGCGTGATCAGATCGATGGCAGCCTGCGGATCCCCCATCTTGAGGAGCTCGTCCGCGTGGTGGGTCGTGAGCAGGATGCGCCGCTCGGGATCCCGGATGCGGGGGATGCCGCGCTCGAGGAGGGCGGCCCGCTCGGCGTTGAGGAATTGGTTCCGCCTGGGATCCAGATCGCGGATCACGGCCCCGAGGCGCGCCGCCATCCGGCGGACCCCCGAGCCTTTGTCGCCGAGGGGGGGCAGATGGGCGGAGACGTCGGCGGGGGGCGCGGCGTCCCGCGCGGTCGGACGATCCTCCGCTTCGCGCCCGACGCCGCAGGCCGCGACCGCGAGGGCGATCAGGAGCGCGACGGCGGCGCCCGCCGGCGGCGGACGATCCCCGGGTCGAATCGACGTCCTCATCCCCAACCTCACGGATCACTCCCGCGACCGGAGCCGGATCGTGATCGTCCTCCGCGTCCAGGTTCGGTCCGCCGCGCCGGGAGTGCGGACCAGGAGCCGGCCCGCGCCGCCGCCCGTGGCCTCCAACTCGGCTCCCTCCACGGCGGTGATCCGATCGGCGCCCCGCACGGCGATCTCGTACCGGCGACCCGACAGGCCCTCGACCTCGAGCGCGAGACGGCCGCGATCGCCGGTCCAGGTCTCCGAGACGATCCTGAGGTTGCGGCCCGGCTCGCCGAGCGGCGGGAGCCCGGCCGGAACCTCCAAGCCGAAATCATCCCGCAGCCGGATCGTCAGGACGCTCCGCTCCCGGCCGACCGGGACTCGCGCCACGACGTGCTGATCGACGGCGGTTGCCTCCAGGCGGTGCGGCACCGGCCGGCCGTCGACCTCGACGCCGAGGATCTCCGCCCGCGGGCTGACGGCCGGCGCGAACTCCAGCAGCGCCTCGCCCGGCCCGTCGCGCCGCATCTCCAGCGTGATCGCATCGGACGTCCGGCGGTACGCGAGGCTCAGGACGGCGTCCCCGAGCGGCAGCCCGTCGAGCGCGAAAGAATCCCAGGCGGCCGGGACGTGGGGCGAGAAGGTCAGCCTGCCGGCGAGCGCGTCGTGGTCCAGACCGAACAGTCCGCGCAGCAACGGGCTGATGACCATCGCCGACGACCAGATCTGGTGCGGCGAGCTGGTCGAGAGCGGCTCGTAATAGTCTCCCGACAGAACTTCGGTCGCGCGGCCGAGGGCGCCGTCCGGGACGAGGGCGGCGTTGGCCCGAAGGTTCGCGAAGGCGGGCAGCTCGCGGTGGTAGCGGTACTCCCCAACCGCCGCCCAGCCGGTGAACAGCGGCCACACGCTGCCGAAGTGGTATCCGGCCGGATCGTAGAGGTCGCTGCGGGACGAGATGATGCGCATGCCCCAGTCGGCGGCGTGATCGGCGCCGGCCAGCCGGTCGATCATCGCACCGGCCTTCTCCGCGTCGAGCAGATCGAACCACATCGGGACGGTGGCCAGGACGCTCGCCCTCTCGACGCGGCGCCCCTTCTCATCCAGGGCGAACGCGTAAATTTTCTTCCCGGGGATCCAGAACGCCTCGTTGAGGAGATCCTTTCCGCGCGCGAACTCCGCGTCGAGCGCCTCGCCCTTCTCCTCGTCCCCCATCATGCGGGCGAGATCGGCCATCGCCCGGAGGGCCGCGACCCCGAGCCCGCTCTGGTAAAGCTCCGTCCGCACCGGCAGCAGCGGGCCTCCCTCCACCCAGCCGTGCCCGACGTCCCGGTTGCGCGCGAGGCCCCGCTCGTCCCGCATCGAGCGCAGGAACTCGTGCGCCTTTACCAGGCTCGCCCGGTTCTCCTTCACGAAGGCGACGTCGCCGCTGCGCGCCGCGTAATCGCGCGCGGCCAGAAGAAAGAGCGGCGTGGCGTCGGCCGACGCGTAACCGTACGGGTAGTCCTCGAACCAGCGGACGAACGGGGCGCTCTGCGCGATCTCGTGCGGCATCTTCCCGTCGTCGCGCTGGTGCTTGATGAGAAACTCCAGCGCCGTCCGTGCCCCGGCGAAGTCCCCGATCGCGGTCAGCGCCAGGGAGGACCACAGCGCGTCGCGCCCGAAGAACCATGCGAAGCCCGGCCGCGCGCCGATCCCCGAGGTCCCGTACCCCGCCACCAGCCCGGTCCCCAGGAACGGATTGGCCACCATGCCCTGCGCCAGGCTGATGCGCGACCAGTCGTAGGCTGCCTGCAGATCGCGGTCCGGCAGGTCGACCCGCACCGTGCGTCCCAGGTACGCGGCGAAATGCGCGGCCCCCCGTCGGCGCAGGTCGGCATGCCCCGCTGCGAGACGCCGGTACGTCTCCGCCGCTTCGATCTCGCTCCTGAACGACGCGGCGATCACGACGACCTTCGGGCCGTCGCCATGGCCGATCCGTCCCAGGCTGAAGGAGCTCTCCTCCTTCGACAGTTGGTTGGTGAAGTACTCCGGCGACGGATCCCGGCCCGACGGCGAGCCGAACAGGGCGAAGAACCGCCGTTCCTCCTCCCCGAAGACGAACGCGCGCAGCCCGTCGTCCCAGGTCATGGAGGTCGCGCCCGGAGCCGCCGGCCACATCAGCTGCACGTCGCGCCTGAAGGAGACGAGCACCTCGAGCGGCCCGGCGCTCTCCGCCTCGATCAGGACGACGATCCCCGGCTCGTCGACGGGGACGAACAGCGTCTGACGCACGGCGAATCCGTCGCTCGCGTAAAGGATGTCGGCGGACTCCGGGCGGACGGTGACCGTCCTCGCCAGCGGGCCCGCCGGCATCACGCGGTCGGCCGTTTTGAATTGGAGCGTCATCTCCCGCAGGATCTTCAGCGGATAGATCCAGGCCTCGAACGGGCCGGCCTCCCGGCCGAACAGGCCGGCCCGCATGCCGACCGCGTCGAGGAACTCCCATGGACGGACGGGGCGCGAGAGAGACAGGGCGGGGACGCGGGGCTCCCCGGCCGGCTCGCGCGGCGCCGCCGCGAGCGAGCCGTGGAGTAGAAGGATGCCCAGAAGAAGATGCGCGGCCGCGCGCACCGCGCGACGATGCTCATTCATACCGCTTCCGATTGTCATCCCTGTTCTGGCGATTCAGGCGGGCCGAGTATACCCCGGCGCCGATCCGGGAAGACATGCGCGTGCGGTCGTGTCGGGTGGATGCGGGCGGTCAGTCGGAAGGTGGGAAGCCGACCGTCGGCGGGCCCTCGCAGGGGCCCCGCGGCGCCTGTCGGCGCCGGGGAGTTGCGAGAGCCCGCCCATGGTGAGCCGGCCCCGCTGCGGGCTGCTTCGTGGATCGATCAGCCCGGGCGCCCGAGGTCGGAATCACGTGCGCCGGGCGGGGCGGTGATGCGGGAGGAACCTTACGCCGCTTTGTACCTTCTCACCAGCTGCTTGTAGGCCTTCACGGCCCGCGCGTGACGCTTCCGCGCCTTCACGCTCTCACGGAACGCCCGCTTCACCCTGACCTGCAGCTTCCTCTTCGTCTTGGTCATCGTTCACCTCCGGCCCCGAACATAATTCCGCGGGCCGCGGGTGTCCAGTTTCGGACG
>JBFGDZ010000199.1:0-5377 GCA_041580375.1 Candidatus Polarisedimenticolia bacterium | reverse complement strand
TCGGCCATCCCGGATTTCTCGCGTGGGATAGCATCCGCGACATGCACCGTGAGGGGATGGAGATCGGCTCGCACACGATGACGCACCGGGCCCCCGTTCTGCTCTCCGACGACGAGCTGCGATACGAAGTGATGGAGTCCAAAAAACGCCTGGAGGACGGCCTGAGCGCGGAGGTCGTGAGCATCTCCTCGCCGACCGGCTTCTTCAATCGACGCATGAGCGCGCTGGCCCGGGAGGTGGGCTACCGGGCGCTCTGTTACGGGAGGATCGGGATCGCGGCCGCGCGCTCCGATCCATTCGCGCTCCCGCGCGTACCGATCAAACGCGCCATCACGGATGAGGCGTTCAGGCGCATCGTCGCGCCCAGCCGCTCCCACCTGGCCCGCATGCGTGGCGGCCAGATGGTAAGGAACGGACTCAAGCGGATCCTGGGACCGGATGCCTATCTTCGCTGGCGCCGGAGGGTCCTGCGGCTGGGCTCTCCGGAGTAAGGACGCCGATCGGCGACCGTCGCGGCGATCCGATCGCGGTGTCGTCTGACGCTATAATGAGCGGCCGTCGCGGGGTCCATCGAGCAGGAGCGATCATGGCGAGGATCGCGGGGTTGTTGGCGAGCGTGCTGATCCGCTGTCTGCGCCGCCTCCTGCGCTGGCGATGGGTGAATCAGGGGATCGTCCTCGATCTGCACCGGCGGGACCGTCCCTACGTCCACGCGTTCTTCCACGATCAGCTGCTCATGATGACCTATTCGTACCTCGGGAGGCCGTTCGGCCGGCGGCTGGCGGTGCTGAGCAGCCGGCACCGGGACGGCGAGTACGTCGCCCGGACCCTGGAGCGGTTCGGACACCTGATGGTCCGGGGCTCGTCGGGCGGTGGGGCGGTGGCGGGCCTCAGGGAGATGATCCGTCACCTTCGCGGCGGCCTCGACGCCGCCTTTGCCACGGACGGTCCGCGCGGGCCGCGCCACCGGGTTCAGATGGGCGTGATCGAAGCGGCCCGGCTGGGGGACGCCCCGATTGTGCCGGTGGCGTTCGCAGCCTCTAAAAAAAAACTCTGGGGTCCTGGGACGCCTTCCAGGTGCCTCTCCCCTTCGCCCGGGCCGTGATCCTCTACGGGAAGCCGATCGTCGTTCCTGAGGCGTCCGATCGGAGCGTCATGGAAGAGAAGCGCCTGGTCCTGGAGCGAAGCCTGGAGGCTCTCACCGCACGGGCCGAGACGCTCGCCGGTTCACCGGGTGAGCCTCCGGGTGCAGCCGCCGGGCCGGAAAGCCCGGGTTCGTGATCCCCCCGCCCTCCAGAGTTCTGATCGTCGCCGGAGAGGCCTCGGGCGACCTCTACGGCGGGCTCCTCATGCGGTCCATGGCCTCACGGACCGGCGTCCGGTTTCTGGGGATCGGGGGGCCCGGAATGCGGGCCGCCGGTCTCGACCTGATCGCTGACGCCGGCCGGATCGGCGTCACCGGCCTGTCCGAGGTTCTGGGACGATTCGGGTCGATCTGGAGGGCCTACCGCCGCGCGGTCGCCATCCTCGCCGGCCCCGGGACGCGGCCCGACCTGGCGATCCTGATCGACTATCCGGACTTCAATCTGAGGCTGGCCCGTCAGGCGCGCCGGGCCGGCGTCCCGGTTCTCTACTTCGTGAGCCCCCAGATCTGGGCCTGGCGCCCCGGCCGGGTCCGCATCATCGCCGAGCGGGTGGACCGGATGCTCGTCATCCTGCCGTTCGAGGAGGCGATCTACCGCCGCGCGTCGGTGCCCGTGGAGTTCGTGGGGCACCCGCTCGTGGACAGCGTGCGCGCGAGGCGTTCGCGCGATCAGGTGCTGAAGCCGCTCGGGCTGGATCCTCTGCGCAGGACGGTGGCCCTCCTCCCCGGCAGCCGCGCGAACGAGATCGCGGCCCTCCTGCCGGCGATGATCCGCGGGGCGAGGCTGTTGAAGGAGGAGTTCCAGGATCTGCAGTTCGTCCTCCCGGTCGCGCCGACGCTCGACCTGGAGGCGATCCGCGGCGCGGTCGGGGACGCCTCGCGGCGCAGCCGGCTCGCGGTCCGCGGGGGCTACGCCTCGGAGCGGCCGGCCCGCCGCGATCCGGCGCCCGAACCGGTCCTGGTCTCGGAGGATCGCTACGACGCGATCGCGGCGGCGGACGTCGCCGTGGTCGCCTCCGGGACGGCGACCCTGGAGACGGCATTGCTGGAGGTGCCGATGGTGATCGTCTACCGCGTGAGCCCGATCACTTATGCCTTGGCCCGGCGCGTCTCTGCGGTGCCGCACATCGGCATGGCCAACCTGATCGCCGGGCGCAGGGTCGTTCCCGAGCTGGTCCAGTCGGAATGCACGCCTCGACGGATCGCCGCCGAGGTGCGGCGCATCCTCGTCGACCCGTCCCTGGCGGAGTCGATGCGCCGTGACCTGGCCGGCGTCCGGGCGCGGCTCGGGCCGGGCGGCGCGATCGATCGGGCGGCCGCGGTCGCCTGCGATATGATCGGCGCCCGCGCGGGTCGAAGCGGGGCGGGCGCGGGCGGATCGGGCGGTGCGCGGAAAGGGGCGGCGCGAGTGTGACGCGGGCGGCGATCAAGAGCATGACCGGGTACGGCCATGGCGCGGCCGATCGGGACGGCTCGCGCCTGGAGGTCGAGCTGCGGGGCGTCAACCACCGCTACTTCGAGGTCAGGGTGCGGTTGCCCGGCGGTCTGGCGGCCCTCGAGACCGAGGTCCGGGCGGCCGTCCAGAAGCGGGTGCGGCGCGGCCGCATCGACATCGCCATCAGCCAGGTCGCATCGGGGGGGCCCGCATATCGGGTCGAGGTGAATCGCGCGCTCGTCGACGGGTATCTCAAGGCGACGGCCTCTCTGAAGAAGCAGTTTCGGCTCCGGGGGTCGCTGCAGCTCGAGTCGATCCTGAACCTGCCCGGCGCCGTGGCCATTCACGAGGAGTCGCCGCTCGGGGACGAGGAACGGGCCGAGATGCTGCGCCGGGCCCTGTCGGGGGCGATCGACGCCTACGAGACGATGCGCGCGCAGGAGGGGTCGCGGCTGGCCGCCGACATCCTCGAGCGCCTGGCCGGGATCGAGAAGGAAACCGGGGTGATCGAAGAGGCCGGACGGGGGGCGCCCGAAGCGCTGTCGGAGAGGCTCCGGACGAGGCTGGCGCGGCTCCTCGACGGCCCGAGAGAGCTCGATCCGGTGCGCCTGGCCCAGGAGGTGGCGCTGATGGCCGGCCGCATCGACATCACCGAGGAGCTCGTCCGGATCAGGGGGCATCTCGATCAGGCGCGCACGATCCTTCAACGAGGCGGCGGACCGGCGGGGAAGGAGCTGGACTTCGTCATGCAGGAGTTGAACCGGGAGGCCAACACCATCTCGTCCAAGTCGGAGGCGCTGCCGATCTGCCAGGCCGCGCTCCGCATCCGCTCGGCCGTGGAGAAGATCCGCGAGCAGGTGCAGAATGTCGAATGAGAAGAACGCTCCGGCCGCCGTCCCGGCGGGCGCGGTCTTCGTGATCTCGGCCCCCTCGGGGGCGGGCAAGACGACCCTCTGCCGGCGGCTGGTGTCCGGGCTGGACGGGATCGACTTCTCCGTGTCGTTCACGACCCGGCCCGCCCGATCGGGGGAGAGCGACGGTGTCGACTATCACTTCGTGACCCCCGAGGAGTTCGAGAGGCGGAGCCGGGCGGGCGAGTTCGTGGAACGGGCGGTCGTCGACGGGCATCATTACGCCACCTCGTCGAGGTCGGTGCTGGAGGCGACGTCGGGGGGGCGGGACATCCTCCTCGACATCGACACCCAGGGGGCGGAGAGCGTCCGGAGGGCGATCCCGGGGTCGGTCCTGATCTTCGTGCTTCCGCCGGGCCGCGAGGCCCTCCGGCGGAGGCTCGGCGAGCGGGGGACCGAGAGGGAGCCCGACGTCGAGAGGCGTCTGGGCCTCGCCGCTGCGGAGATCGTCAAGGCGCCGCTGTACGACTACGTCATCGTGAACGACGATCTGGAGGCCGCCTACGACGAGCTGCGCGCGATCGTGATCGCCGAGCGCTGCCGCCGGACACGCCGGGCCCCGCGGGTCCGCGAGGCCGTTCGGGAGTTCGAAGCGGGCTCCTGATGCGGATTTCGCGGGAGTCCCCGGATGTCTGTTCCGGCCGCCGGTCGATTTCGATTACAATGGCGCTTCACGACGGGAGCCATTGCATGCGACCGGGACAGGGAGGATCGATGATCGATTCGGGATCCATCGGCAACAAGTTCGAATTCATCACCGTGGCGGCGGAGCGCTGCAAGCAGCTGCAGCGGGGCGCACGCCCGCGGATCGAGACCCACGCCCGCAAGGCGGTCACCATCGCCCAGCAGGAGGTCCTCACGGGGGTGATCGAATACAGCTACGGACCGTTCCCCGAGGAGCTTCAGGGCGAAGCCGAGGTGGGCGAGCTGACCACCGAGACCTACACCGAGCAGGGCGACATGCTGTCGGCCCAGGAGCACGATGTCTGAAGCGAAAGCGGCGGGGCATAAGGTCGTATTGGGGGTGACCGGGGGCATCGCCGCCTATAAGTCGGCGGAGATCGTCCGCGGACTGGTCGGTGAGGGATGCGAGGTGCACGTCCTGATGACCGCGCACGCCCGCCAGTTCATCACGCCGCTGACGCTGCAGACGCTCTCCGGGCGGGCCGTCCTGTCGGACCAGTGGGATCTCTCCCACGGGGCGGACATCCAGCACATAAGCCTGGCCCGCGATCTGGATGTCCTGCTGGTCGCGCCCGCGACGGCGGACATCCTCGCCAAGTTCGCCCACGGGATCGCCGACGATCTCCTCAGCACCTTCCACCTGGCCGTGCGGGGCGCCGTGGTGGTGGCACCGGCCATGAACCTCCGCATGTGGGAGCACCCCGCCACCCGGGCCAACCTCGAGATCCTGCGATCCCGGGGGGTGCGCGTCCTCGAGCCGGAATCGGGCGAGCTCGCCTGCGGCGAGGAGGGGATCGGCCGGATGGCCGCGGTCGAGACGATCCTGGCCCACGTCCTGCCGCTCCTCGGAAAAAAAAAGTCTCGCGCTCCCTTGAAGGTCGCCGGGTCCTCGTAACCGCGGGCCCGACCCGCGAGGCGCTCGATCCCGCACGTTTCCTCAGCAATCCGTCCACCGGCCGGATGGGGTACGCCCTCGCCGCCGAGGCGCACTCGCGCGGGGCCGAGGTCACCCTGATCTCCGGACCGACCCATCTCGCGCCGCCCCGGGACGTGAACGTCGTTCGCGTCTCGACCGCCGAGGAGATGTTCCGGGCCGCCCTGAACCAGGCGCAGGGCGCCGACCTCATTCTGAAGGCGGCGGCGGTGGCCGACTATCGCCCCGAGGAACGGTCCAGGGAGAAGGTGAAGAAGGAGGTCATGCGG
>JBFGDZ010000198.1:0-5394 GCA_041580375.1 Candidatus Polarisedimenticolia bacterium | reverse complement strand
GCCCCGCATCGACCCGGAGACGCGCTCCCTCCTGATCCGCGCCCGCACGCCGAACCGGAACGGCGCGCTCCTGCCCGGCGCCTTCGCGGACGTTTCGCTCACGGTCGGCGAGGTGGCCGACGCGCTCGTCGTGCCGAGCCTGGCCATCATTCCGGAGCTGGGGGGCAAGAAGGTCTTCATCGTCGAGAACGGGGTGGCGCGCCCGCGGCGCGTCGAGACCGGGATCCGGACGGACACCGAGGTGCAGATCACGAGCGGGCTGTCCCCCGGCGACCGCGTGATCGTGTCGGCGATCCAGCGGCTGCGTCCGGACCTGCCGGTCCGCGCGCTGCCGGCGGGCCGGGGCGCCGCGGACGGGACGGCGGGGCCGTGAGCCTGTACGCCCTCAGCATCCGGAGACCCGTCCTGGCGGTCGTGATGTCGACCGCCATCGTCCTGTTCGGCCTGCTGGGGGTCTCCTTCCTCGGCGTGCGCGAGTTTCCCGCCGTCGACCCCCCGATCATCTCCGTCAGCACCGACTACCGCGGCGCGAGCGCCGACGTGATCGAGACGGAGATCACCGAGCCGCTGGAGGAGTCGATCAACGGCGTCGCCGGCATCCGCACCCTCACCTCGACGAGCCGCGAGGGGCGCAGCACCATCGTCGTGGAGTTCGGTCTGGGGGCCGACCTGGAGCGGGCCGCCAACGACGTGCGCGACGCGGTCTCGCGGGCCCTGTGGAACCTGCCCCCGGACGCGGAGCCTCCGGGAGTCTTCAAGGCGGACGCCGATGCGAGCCCGATCCTGCAGGTGACGATCGGCAGCGACTCCCGCAATCTGCTCGAACTGACCCGCCTCGCCGACGAGCTGTTCGCCGAAAGGCTGCAGACGATCCCGGACGTCGCCCGCGTCAGCATCTGGGGGGACAAGACCTACGCGATGCGGATCTGGATCGACCCGCAACGCCTGGCCGCCTACCGGCTGACCCCCCTCGACGTCCGCAACGCCGTGCAGCGCGAGAACGTCGAGCTGCCCGCCGGGCGGATCGAGGGGCGCACGGTCGAGCTGCCGGTGCGCGTCCTCAGCCGCCTGTCGTCCCCGGGGGAGTTCGACGACCTGATCCTCAAGCAGGACGCCGGCGGCGTCGTGCGGCTGCGGGACGTCGGCCGCGCCGAGCTCGGCCCGCGCAATGAGCGCACCATCCTCAAGAAGGACGGCGTGCCGATGGTGGCCGTGGTGATCCGGCCCCAGCCCGGCGCGAACTACATCGACATCGCGGACGAGTTCTACCGGCGCGTCGAGCAGCTCCGGCGCGAGGTGCCGCCCGACATCGTGCTGGACTACGGATTCGACACGACCACGTTCATCCGGGAGTCGATCCGGGAGGTGACGCAGACGATCCTCGTCGCCCTGCTGCTCGTCGTGATCATCATCTTCCTCTTCCTGCGGGACCTCCGGACGACCCTGATCCCCCTGCTCGTGATCCCGGTGTCGCTCGTCGGATCGTTCTTCCTGATGTACGCCGCGGGGTTCTCGATCAACGTGCTGACGCTGCTCGCCCTGGTGCTGGCCATCGGCCTCGTCGTCGACGACGCCATCGTCGTGCTGGAGAACATCTACTCGAAGATCGAGTCGGGCCTCGCGCCGCTGCAGGCCGGCGTGGTCGGGACGCGGGAGATCTTCTTCGCGGTCATCGCCACGACGCTGGCCCTCGTCGCCGTGCTGCTGCCGGTGATGTTCCTCGGGGGGCTGACCGGGAGGCTGTTCCGCGAGTTCGGCGCGACGCTCTCGGGCGCCGTGATCATCTCCTCGTTCGTCGCGCTGACGCTCACCCCGATGCTCTCCACCCGGCTGCTGCGCCACCACGAGAAGCACTCGCGCTTCTACCGGGTCAGCGAGCCGTTCTTCCGCGGGCTGGCCCGCACCTACCGGGGCGCGCTCGAGAAGATGATGGTCCGGCGCTGGCTCGCTCTCCCGCTCATCGCGGGCTGCGCGGGGCTCATCGTCCTGTTCTTCAAAATCCTGCCGGCCGAGCTGGCGCCGCTGGAGGACCGCGGCTCGATCCGCGTCAGCGCCCGGGGGCCGGAGGGCGCCACCTACGCCTACATGGACGGCCTGATGGACGAGCTCGGGGCCCTGATCGCCCGCGAGGTGCCCGAGGCCCGGCAGATCGTCTGGGTCACCTCCCCCGGCTTCGGCGCCAGCACCTCGATCAACTCGGGCTTCGCGCGCGTGCGGCTCGTGCCGCCCGCCGACCGGGCGCGCAGCCAGATGGAGATCGCCGATGCGCTCTCCGCCCGCGTGGAGGAGCTGGCGGGCGCGCAGATCTTCGTCACACAGGACCCGACCATCTCCGGGGGCCGCCGGCGCGGCCTTCCGGTTCAGTTCGTCCTGCAGGCGCCGACGCTCGACCGGTTGAAGGAGGTGCTGCCCGCGTTCCTCGACGAGGCGGAGCGCGAGCCGGCCTTTTCGTCCGTGGACGTCGATCTCGTGTTCGACAAGCCGGAGCTCAACGTCGACATCGATCGCGCGCGGGCGCGCGACCTCGGCATCTCGGTGCTCGACGTCGCCCAGACGCTGCAGATCGCTCTGAGCGAGCAGCGGCTGGGCTTCTTCATCATGGACGGCAAGCAGTACGAGATCATCGGTCAGGTGGCGGCGCCAGACCGCGACGAGACGGTCGATCTGCGCAACCTCTACGTCAAGGCGCGCAACGGCAAGCCGGTTCATCTCGACGCCCTGGTCTCGATCCAGGAGCGCTCCAGCCCGCCGCAGCTGTACCGCTTCGACCGCTACCTGTCGGCGACCGTCTCGGCCGGCCTCGCCCCCGGGTACACCATCTCCCAGGGGATCGACGCGATGCGGGCGATCGCCGACCGTACGCTGGACGACACGTTCCACACCGCGCTCACCGGCGAGTCGCGCGACTTCGAGGAGAGCAGCCACACCCTCGCGTTCGTCTTCCTCCTGGCCGTGGTCCTGCTCTATCTCGTGCTCGCGGCGCAGTTCGAGAGCTTCCGCGACCCGTTCACCATCATGCTGACCGTGCCGCTGGCGCTGGCCGGAGCGCTGGTGTCGCTCTGGTGGTTCGGCCAGACGCTGAACGTGTTCAGCCAGATCGGGATGATCATGCTGATCGGCCTGGTGACGAAGAACGGCATTCTGATCGTCGAGTTCGCCAACCAGCGCCGCGCGGCCGGGCGTCCCCTGATGGAGGCGACGATCGAGGCGGCCGCGGCCCGGCTGCGGCCGGTCCTCATGACCAGCCTGTCGACCATCCTGGGGATCCTGCCGATCGCGCTGGCCCTCGGCGCCGGCTCGGAGAGCCGCGTGCCGATGGGGGTCGCCGTGATCGGCGGCCTGACCCTCGGCACCGTGCTGACCCTGTTCGTCGTCCCCGCGATGTACTCCTACCTCACCAGCCGCACCGTCGGCGTCGTCCGCCTCGAGGAGATCGAGAGCGGCCGCGCCGGGATGGCCTGACGGCGCGACGCCTCCTCTTCCGATCGTCGGCGGTCCGGCCCGCCCGGAGGAACCGGGGGCGGGGCCGCAAAGTCTGCAAGCGGGGCCGCCAAAAGTTCGTCGGATCGCCGTCTCACGGGTCGGAAAGATCACCAGGACGGATGAGGGAAATCCCCGATCCGGGGATGGAACGGCAATTGCTCTCCTACCTGCAAACCCGGTTTTTGCGCACCAACCTCATGAGTTTGCAGGAGGGGAAACCATGAAATTCTACGCAGCCATCGCCCGCCACGCAGGAGCGGCCCTGAGCGTCGTCCTCGCCGGCGGGCTTCTCGCCTCCGCCGCGTTCGCCGCCCAGGTGACGATCTACCCGTCGAAGGACAACACCCTGTACCAGTCGGGGAACAGCCTCAGCTGCGGCGCGGGGTCTCACCTGATCTCGGGCCGGACCGATCAGCCCTCGCTGCGCCGGGCGGTCCTCGCCTTCGACGTGGCGGGGAACGTCCCGGCCGGCTCGACCATCACCGCGGTGCGCCTCCGGATCGTCGTCAACCGCGTGCGGGACAACCAGGCCCGGAACTTCTCCTGGCACCGGCTCACCCAGGACTGGGGAGAGGCCGGCTCGAACTGCGACGGGGCCGAGGGGCAGGGCGCCCCGGCCCAGCCCGGGGACGCGACCTGGCTGTACCGGTTCTTCAACACGACTAACTGGAGCAATCTGGGCGGCACCTACAATCCGACCGCCAGCGCCACCCTCCTCGTGCCGAGCGGCAACGGGACCTACATCTGGACCGACCTCACCGCCGGGGACGGCCTGGTCGCCGACGTGCAGAGCATGCTCAATGCCCCGGCCGGCAACTTCGGCTGGATCCTGATCGGCGGCGAGGGGACCAACAAGACGGCCCGCCGCTTCTTCAGCCGCGAGAACGGCCAGCTGAGCCGCTCGCCCGCCCTGGTGGTCGACTTCAACCCTCCCGCCGGCAACGTGGCGTGCTGCACGCCCGAGGGGTTCTGCTCGCTGGAGGACCCGGCGCTGTGCACCGGCACGGTGCTCCCCGGGAGCACGACCTGCACGCCCAATCCGTGCCCGCAGCCGCAGGGGGCCTGCTGCTCCTCGCTGGGGACCTGCCAGGTGATCGGGCAGGCCTCCTGCATCAACCAGGGGGACGTCTTCCAGGGCGAGGGGACGGTCTGCGACCCGAACCCCTGCGCCGGAGCCGGGCTGGCGAAGTTCGTCGATCCGCTGCCGATCCCGGCTGTGGCCGTGCCGACCTCCGGGACGGCCGGCGGGGCCGCCCGGTACGACATCGCCATGACACAGTTCCAGCAGCAACTGCACCGGGACCTGCCTCCGACGACACTGTGGGGCTACGGCGGGACGTACCCGGGGCCGACCATCCTGGCCTCGACCGACGAGCCGGTCACCGTCAACTGGATCAACGACCTGCGCGATGAGACGGGCGCTCTGCGCACGACGCACTACCTCGAGGTCGACACCTGCCCGCACGGTCCCGACGCCTGGGGCGACGCGCCGCTCACCGTCGTTCACATGCACGGAGCCCACGTGCCGGCGCGCTACGACGGCTACCCGGAGGCGACCTACATGCCCGGCCAGTCGGCTGCCTACACCTATCCGAATCACCAGCCGCCGGGCACGCTCTGGTTTCACGACCACGCCCTCGGCATCACGCGGCTGAACGTCTACATGGGTCTCGCGGGGTTCTATCTGCTGACCGATCCGTACGAGCGGGCGATGAACCTGCCGCGCGGCGAGTTCGAGATCGGCCTCGCGATCCAGGATCGCCTGTTCAACCCGGACGGCACGCTGTCCTACCCGGCCACGGTGAAGCAGAACTTCTTCGGCGACACGATCCTGGTGAACGGCAAGGTGTGGCCGTACCTGAACGTGAAGCGGGGCAAGTACCGGTTCCGGCTGCTGGAGGGATCGAACTC
>JBFGDZ010000197.1:0-5502 GCA_041580375.1 Candidatus Polarisedimenticolia bacterium | reverse complement strand
CCGCTGGCGGAGGCCAACATCGTCGGCCGCGCCATCGGGATGGCCACGCGCGGGATCAAGCCGGTCGTCGAGATCCAGTTCTTCGACTACATCTGGCCGGCCATGATGCAGATCCGCAACGAGCTGGCGACGCTACGCTGGCGATCCAACGGGGCCTACTCCTGTCCTCTCGTCGTGCGGGTCGCCATCGGCGGCTACCTTCAGGGAGGGGCGATCTACCACAGCCAGAGCGGCGAGTCCCTGTTCACCCACATACCGGGCCTGCGCGTCGTGATGCCGTCCACGGCTCTCGACGCGAACGGGCTCCTGCGCACCGCGCTGCGGTGCGACGATCCGGTCCTGTTCCTGGAGCACAAGCATCTCTATCGCCAGACCCACAACAAGAGCGCCTACCCCGGACCCGATCACGCCGTTCCGTTCGGCCGCGCGCGTGTCGTGCGCGAGGGGGCGGACGTGACCGTCGTCACCTACGGCGCTCTCGTGGAGCGTTCGAGGCGGGCCGCCGAGGCGCTCGCGGACGGGGAGGGCGTGCAGGCGGAGGTGATCGACCTGCGCAGCCTGGCCCCCTTCGACTGGGAGACGATCGCGGCGTCGGTGGGCAAGACCGGCAAGGTGCTGGTGGCCTACGAGGACGTCCGCTCGTTCGGCTATGGAGCGGAGATCGCCGCTCTCATCGCCGATCGCCTGTTCGAATACCTGGACGCTCCGGTCCGCCGGCTGGCTGCGCGCGACACCTTCGTCGCCTACGAGCCCACTCTGGAGAAGGCGATCCTTCCGCAGATCGAGGACGTGCGCAGCGCGATCCTGGACCTGCACCGTTACTGATCGGATCGCGTTCCGGAGCCCGGCGAGCCTTGCGCCGCCTCAGCCCCCGCCGCTCGAGAACCGGATGGCGAAGCCGAGGTCCTCGGCGCTGTCGGTCAGCCCTTTCGTGACGGTGAACCGCGTCGTCCCGCCCCTCTGCGAACGGACCAGAAGATCGAGGCGCGCCACGCGGTAATCATCGGCCTCGAGAAGGCCGATCGGCGTTCCCGCGGTGTCGTACACCGGCACCATGTCGACGGCGGGCGTGACGTTCTCCACCACCACGCGCCAGCGCGACCCGGACGTGACGAACGCGAACCCGGCCATCAGGCGCACGCGATCGTCGATGTCGATCGAGCCGGGATCGCCCATGAAGCGGTAGCTCACGTCCCCCAGGATCTGGAACACCCTGCCGAGCGGCTGGACGTACTTGAAGCCGACTCCCCAGTCGCGCTCGCCCGTCCCCAGCCCCTCCTTTTCGTCGGCCGTCGGGATCTTCAGATCGAGGATCCAGGAGACGAACGGCCGCCTGCCCTCGCCTCCGCGCACCAGGTAGCTTTCCTCGCGGAGAATGATGTCGCCGAGACCAGACTCGCTCCCGCCCGGCCGGCTCCTCTGATGAGAGGGAGCGCCCGGCCCTCCGGCGCCGATCAGCATCGGCCCGTCCATCGACATCGTGACGGTCCCGGTGCCCTCGATGCGGTACTGGGGGACGACGATCGTCAGGCGCCCGCCCCGCCGGTTGATCTCGATCTCGAGCGGGATCTGCTCGAGCGTGATCTCGTCGCCGCCCTCGAACTCCCCCTCGAACCGCTGCCAGCCCAGGGCGAAATCGACGACCGCGGCGCCGGCGCTCGCGGCGGCGGCGAGAGACAGGGCGAGCCCGCAGCAGGCGAGACGCGCGATACGCGAACAGGCTCCTCGTCTCATGGGCCGGAAGTTTAACCCTTTTCGGCCCGCGGGTTGCCACCCCGTCGGAAACGAATTACGTTTTCGGATATAGTTTTTGAAGGTGCACATGGTGAGCGGCAGATGGCCAGATTGACGGGCGGGCTCGTCCCGGCGCTCCTCGCGGGCTCCGTTCTGATGGCGATTCCGGATCCCGCCGCGGCGATCCCGGCCAAGGAGGCCCGCACCCTCTCCTTCCGGCTGCAGACCGAAGGGATGCGGCTGTACAAGGAGGGGAAGTTCGAGGAGGCGGCCGAGGCCTTCCGGCAGGTCGTCAACCTCAACCTGAATTCGTTTCTGGCCTACTACTACCTCGGCGCCTCGCTCGTCGCGAGCCGGCGCTACGGCGAGGCCATCGAGCCGCTGAAGATCGCGCTCGACCTGCAGCCCGAGTACATCCAGGCCCACATGGCCCTCGGGGACGCGTACCTCAAGCAGGGCGATTCGGCCGAGGCCCGGGCCGAGTACCTGAGGGCGCTCGATCTGCAGCCGAACTACGCTCCCGCGTTCGACGGCCTGGGCCGGCTGTTCGAGAGCATCGGGAACGAAAAGGCGGCGGAGGAGCAGTACCGCAAGGCGCTGCAGATCAACGTCGCGTTCGCGGACGCGTACACGCACCTGGGCGACCTCTATCTGCGCCAGGAACGCCTCGACGAGGCGATCGCTCTCTTTCTCCAGGCCATCTCCGTGAAGCTCGACTTCAGCAGCGCCTACACACGCCTCGGCGTCGCCTACGCGCGGCAGCGGCGCTTCGACGACGCCATCGCGGCCGCTCGCAGGTCGCAGGAGCTGGCGCCGTCGGATCCGGAGCCGTACGTCGCTCTGGCCCGCATCTACCTCGACCTGGAGAGCTACCGGCGCGCCGAGTCGGAGATCCTGTCGGCCCTGGCCCAGGACCACGACCATCCCGGGGCGCATCTCGTCCTCTCCGATCTGAAGCGCGCGCAGGAGGACTTTCAGGCGGCGCGCGAGGTGCTCCAGGGGCTTTATGAGCGCGGCATCGAGGACGCGCAGATGCGCCGCGCCGTGGGCGCTGCGCTCGAAGCGGTCTCGCGCGACGCCGGACGCCACGCCGCCCTGACCGCCCGCGCCGCCGCGGAGCCGGTGGACCCCGCCGCCCTGATCGACCTGGCCCGTTTCCTGTCGGCCCAGGGCACGCACCGCCGCGCGGCCTCGCTGCTCGAGCGCGCTATCGCGCTCCGTTCGCGCCCTGCCGGCATCGGTCCGGACGACTCGATCGCGGAGGGCGGCGCCCCCGTCGGCGACGCGAACGGCCAGGCGAAGCCCGGACTGGAGCCCGCGCCTCCCCCGCTCGGCGGGCCGGTGGCCACGCCGCCGTCCCTCGACGAACTGCGCTTCGAGCTGGGACTGGAATACCTGGCCGGACGGCTCTACCCGGAGGCGCTGGCGATCTTCGAGTCGATCGCCGATCCCGCCTCGCCGCACGCGGCGCCTCCGGACATGAGGCCCGCGGCGCTGTTCAATCTGGGGGTCGCGTGCGCCGAGATCGGCCTCGATCACCGGGCCGCCCGGGCCTTCACGGCCTATCTCGACGAGCATGCCGGCGACCCGGAGGCGCACCTATACCTGGGCAACGCTTATTTTCGTCTCGGTCTCAGGAAGGAGGCCCGCGCATCCTACGAGGCCTATCTCGAGATGGCGGGATCCTCCACCCCGGTCTCGCGCCAGGTCCTCGACATCCTGCGCGCGCTCGACGCCTCCGCGCCGGCCGGTCCGGCGACGGTCGAGGCCGGTCCTCCGGCGGGCGCCGTGAAGGATCGGTCGTGAGGCGGCGCCGCGGGGACGGGTCCGGTTCCCGGCCCCGGGGCCGCCGGGGCGGCGTCGGAGCTCTCCCGGCGCTTCTGCTGGCGCTGCTCCCGCTGGCGGCCGCTCCGGGAACGGCGCAGGCGCCGCCACCGGGCGAGGAGCGCGATCTCCCGAAACCGCCCGCGGTCCAGAGGCGCGGGGGATTCGCCATCCGCATCACGAATCCGGAGCGCAACGACTTCCGTTTCGGACGCTCCGAGATCGAGGCGGAGGTCGAGGCGGCCGACCCGCAGTTCGTCGCGAAGGTCGAATTCTTCGTCGACGACCGGCTGATCTTCATCGACACGGAGCCTCCATACCGCTGCGTCTTCGACTTCGGCACCGAGCCCCGCTCGTGGGTGATCCGCGCGGTCGCCTTCCACCGCGAGGGGGTGACCGTCTCCGACACGGTGATCCTCAAGCGCGTCATCCTGAACTACGCCGTGCAGGTGAACCGCGTCATCCTGTACGCGACGGCGCGGGCGCGGGGTGAAGACGGGCCGACCTTCGCGCTCGATCTGACGAAGGACGATCTGATCCTCGAGGAGGACGGCGTCCGCCAGGAGATCATCGACTTCTACGTGGAGAAGCGGCCCGTGACGCTGGCGCTCATTCTCGACAGTAGCGGCAGCATGCAGACGGCTCTCGGCACGGTGCATGCCGCGGCGAGCCGCTTCGTGTCCTCGCTGGCCCGGGAGGACCGCGCGCTGGTCATCGACTTCGACGAGAAGGTCTACATGCTGCAGGACATCACCGCGGACAAGAAGGCGCTGACCGAGGCGATCACCAGCACCCAGGCGCTCGGCGGCACGGCGCTTTATGACGCCCTCTACGCCTCCTATCGCAAGCTGCGCGGCATCGACGGCCGCAAGGCGATCATCCTTCTCACCGACGGCGACGACACCTCCAGCAAGTTCTCCTTCAAGCGGATCCTGGACGAGGCGAAGATCTCCGACCTGATCATCTATCCCATCGGGCTGGGGACGAGCGTGCTGGACCTCGACCTGCGCCGCGTTCTCAAGACTCTCGCGGAGGAGACGGGAGGCCGCGCCTACTTCCCCGACAAGGTGGAGGAGCTCCAGGGAGTCTACGAGGAGATCGCGCTGGAGCTGAAGAGCCAGTACTACCTCACCTACGAGCCGACCTCGACCGTGTGGGACGGGCGCTGGCGCAGGATCAAGCTGACGGCTCCGGGCCGCGGCGTGGACCTCCGCACGCGCCGGGGCTACTACGCGGTCCGAAAACCGTCCATCTGAGGGGCGTCATCCGGCTCGGGGCGCTGCTTCAGGAGGGATCGGACGACCCGGCGTCCCCGCCGGAGGAGGCGGCATCGTCCCCGGCTCCGTCCGGCGCCCGCTCGCGGGCCTCTTCGTCCCGGGTCCGCTCCGGGATCGGCCGCGCCTTTTCCGGAGGCAGGACGGCGGAGCCCGGCCGCTCGCGAGAGTTCAGCGGGTGATTGACGAGCGACAGGCTCAGATTCAAACCACCCGGCCGCGCGACCTCGACGGAGGGAAGATCGAGCGCCACGTGTCCCGGGGAGGAGACGAGGACGCGGTAGCGCCCGGGTAGGACGCCCTCGAGCCGGAACGTCCCGTCATCGCCCGAGAAACCCTGGTAGGCGCCGCCGTCCCCACCGATGAAGGTCACCGAGACCTCCGGAATGCCCCGCCTGTCCTCGCCGGTGAACCGTCCGCGGACCACGACCCCGGATTCCCCCGCTCCGGGCGACGGCGATCCGGCGGCCGCGGGATCGATCGCCGGAGGGTCGTCCGCCGCGGCGGGGTCGGCGCCGGCGCCGCGCGCCGGGAACGGGCTGCCGGTCAACGATCGATCGGCGGCCGCCGCGCCCCAGGGCCTGAGGACGAACCCGACGATGTTCTGGAAGGGCGGCCGTACCTCGATGCCGCTCTTGCTCTCGTGCTCGAACCCGTCGGCGCCGACGGT
>JBFGDZ010000196.1:0-5556 GCA_041580375.1 Candidatus Polarisedimenticolia bacterium | reverse complement strand
GAAGCGCGTGTCGTACCCGACGAAGACTCCCTTCTTCGCCTGGCCGGTCTCGGCGAGGAAGGCGGCGATGGCTCCGGCGGCGCGCCTCACGGAGGCGACGGTGAAACCGTCGGCGATCACCGCCCGCCATCCGGACGTTCCGAAGCGGATCACGGGTCGTGTCCCGCCCCGCGCGCCGGCCTCATCGTTGACAGACCGAGATCGCGATTTCTATAATCCGCCCCGTGAAAGGGGAGAACGTCCTCATCGTTCTGTGCACGGTGCCGTCGGAAAAGGAGGGCCGCGGCATCGCCGGGGCGCTGGTGGAGCGCGAGCTGGCCGCCTGCGTCAATCTGATCCCGTCGATCCGATCGATCTACCGGTGGGAGGGCAGGGTCTGCGACGAGGCCGAGCTGCTGATGGTCGTGAAGACGACGCCGCCCGCGCTGCAGGAGGTCAAGCGAACGATCCAGGAGCTGCACTCCTACGATCTCCCCGAGATCCTCGCCCTTCCGGTGTCCGGCGGCGACCGCCGTTATCTGGACTGGGTCGCCGGCGCCGTCAGGCCGGGGCGGCCGGCTTCTCCATCGTGACCCTCCTGGCGAGCTCAGGTGCGGTTGTGGCGCCTGAACGCCAGCAGGAAGCAGTCGTAGATCGACATCTTCTGGCCCTCGACCGTGAGGTAGATCCGGTCCATCTCCTTCAGGTAGATGGCGGGCGGCCGCCGCGGGTGGTGATCACCGACGAACTTCACCAGAAATGCGAGCTGCTCGGGCGGCATGCGCCCGTCCGAGGGGATCGACGCGCGCAGGTTGCTGGCCAGCGCCTCCAGCGTCTGGACCGCCCCCTCGACGAAGGTCAGCCGCTCCCGACCGCTCATCTGCCGCCAGCGATCGAAGTCGAGGCGTTTGCTCAGGGGCGGGTCCGGAACCGAAGGCCCCGCGTTCACGAGGGGCGCCTCCTCCTCCGGCGTCTCCTCCTCCTCGTCTCCGAACAGTGAAGGCTCGTCCTGGGCCATGACGACCGGTCCCGTGGCCAAACCGAAAACCAGGGCCAGGACGGCCATTCGTGTGCTGAGAATGCTCATTCCATCCTCCCTGCCTCAGTCTTCCCGCTTACGGCCGGCGGCCGGATTGGCGCGCCGGGCCGCCATTCTAGCGGCGCGGGGAGGCCGCTTCAACCCCCGGGCGCCCGGTGCCGGGCGGGGGCGGGCTCAGGCGCCCCGAAGCGCCTGATCGAGGTCGGCGATGATGTCCTCGACGTCCTCGCATCCGGTCGAGATGCGGGCCAGGCCGTCGGTGATGCCCAGGCGCTCGCGATCCTCCTTCGGGACGGATGCGTGGGTCATGGTGGACGGCTGGCAGACGAGCGTCTCGACGCCGCCCAGGCTCTCGGCCAGCGCGCACAGCCGCAGGCGATTGAAGAAGCCCTCCGCGCGGCCGGCGTTCTTCAGCACGAACGAGACCATGCCGCCGAACCCGCTCGCCTGGCGCCTGGCCAGGTCGTGCTGCGGGTGGGAGGGGAGTCCGGGATAGAGGACTCTCTTGATCTTTGGATGCGATTCGAGGAAGCGGGCCACTTCTCGCCCGTTCGACTCGTGGGCGCGCATGCGGAGCGGCAGCGTCTTGATGCCCCGGAGAACGAGCCACGCATCGAAGGGACCGAGGATCGCCCCGGCGGAATTCTGCACGAACTTGATCCGCTCGGCGTGCTCCGGGCGGGCCAGGACGACGGCGCCGCCCACGCTGTCCGAATGGCCGTTGAGGTACTTCGTCGTGCTGTGGACGACGACGTCCGCTCCCAGCCTCAGCGGCTGCTGCAGGCAGGGCGTCAGGAACGTGTTGTCGACGACCGAGATGAGCCCGCGCTCGCGACAGAACGCGGCGGTCGCCTCGATGTCGGTGAGCGTCATGATCGGATTGGTCGGCGTCTCGACATAGACCATGCGTGTGTCCGCGCGGACAGCGCCTGCCAGGCGATCAACCGAAGAGGTGTCGACGAAGGAGAACCGCAGTCCGTAATCCTCCAACACCTTCGAGAACAGCCGGTAGGTGCCCCCGTAGACGTTGTCGCTCACGACCACGTGGTCGCCGCTCTTCAGCAACGCCATGACCGCGGTGATCCCGGCCATGCCGGAGGCGAACGCGTAGGCCGCGACGCCCCCCTCGAGCACCCTGACGTTCTCCTCCAGGGCCGAGCGCGTCGGATTGATCGAACGCGCGTAGTCGTAGCCCTTGCCCCGGCCGAGGGCCTCGTAGACGTATGTCGAGGTCTGGTAAATGGGGGTCATGACGGCGCCGGTGCTCGGATCCGGCCGTACCCCCGCGTGGATGGCGTCGGTCGCGATGCCCATGCGGATCACCTCATGCGGATCGGCTCCGGCGCGGCACCGCGAAGCGCCGGTCCGGGAACGATCAACCGACCTCCAGGAGAATGTGGAACTGAGAGGCCTGCTCGAGCCTCTGCGTGGCGTGATTGAAATCGACGCTGAACTCGGCCGTGTCCCCCGGGTCCACGGTGCCCAGCTTGGTTCCGGTCGTTCCGGCTCCGACGAGACGGGCGTCCTGATCGTAGAGCGCCACGGCGATGCCGATCCCGACCTGGCGTACCGACTCGTTCTTCACCCTCACGGTCGCCTTGTAGCCCGTCTTGATCCCCATGACCGTGGACGGCCAGTGAAACTTGATGAGCTCCGCCCGCACGTCGACGACGGAGAGATCGAGCGACAGCCATTTGTTCGCCTCGAGCCTGTAGCGCGCGGATTGGCCGGCGGCGCCGGCGGATCCCGTGGATGCCAGCAGCGCGAGGACGAGCGCGGCAGCGCACGCCGCGCGTGCCGGGATCTGACGGTGGGCGGAGCGGTTCGGGAACGGGCGGATCATCGGGCACCTCTGCCTGTGACGGGGACGCGGCGGCCGCGGGGCGGACGCCGGATCAATCCTCGAACTTGATCTGCTTCACGGACGAGTTGACGATGAAAATGCGCGTGTTGTTCTCCTGCGGATCGGCGGGCACGAAGTAGAACCCGAGGCTGTTCGCCGAGTACTCCTCCGTGAACCCCCAGATCTGCTCGCCGTCGCGAAACTCGACGATCGTCTTCTGGCCCTTGGGCGGCGGGCCGCCGAAGCGCTTGGCGCGATCCACCTGCCGGCGCATGGAGCCGTAGTCCTTCACGTAGAAGAGCGCCTTGAGATCGTCGAGCCGCACCTGAGTGGGTATGCCTCCCCCTTCGCTGGGCAGCAGGTGGAATGTCTCGACGTCGGGCTGGAAGTCGTGCGTGTACCCTCTCTGGGTCCTGCCGTTCTTGTAGTGCGCCACGACCTTTTCCTGCATTCCCTCCTCCATGCACGGGAGACGGGACCGTGCTCGTCCCGCGGTGCCTCCGCGCGTCGCGCCCCGGTCCCGCGCGGGCCGGGCCGGCCGGCGCCTTGCGGGGTCACGAACGCGGCGGCCCGGACCCGGAAGTATCTCATAAACCGCGCCGCGCGGCGCGGCCCAATACCGGGACAGGTTCCTAGCGGGTGGAGGTGAACTCGGCCATCCCGTCCCGGCAGGGGACGTTCAGATCGATGAGCGTGTTCGGGGTCATCGGGTCGGCCATGAGGACCTCGCAGTCGCCGGTGCCGGGGGCGTCGACGAACGCGAGCCGGCTGGATCCGGTCGCCGCCGCGATGAAGACGAGCCGCGTGAGGATCTGATCGGCCGCGCTCGTCACGGTACACCCCGCCGGAGCGCTCACGCCGAGGATCAGGTCCCCGGTGATGTTCGCGTCGACGGCGTTGGCGCAGCAGAAGGGCAGGCAGCCGGGAGACCCGGTCCCGGTGGCGCAGCCGCTCATGAGGGTTCCGCACGATCCGAACGGCGTGGAGGTGGCGAAGACCTGGCTGACCCGGATGTGCCCCGGGTCGAACAGAAGCTCGATGTTGAAGGCGTCGAAATCGACCGACGACGCCGTCCGCATCCTGACGTCGATCGTGACGAGATCGTTGCTCGCGCTGAACCTGTCCAGGTAGACAGCGGGGTCGGTCGCCGAGGTGTCCTGGATCGTCACGTCGGCCACGATCGGACCGAGGACGTTGCGGGCGTCGTCGCCGCGACAGCCGATCAGCATGAACAGGGCGGCCGTCAGCAGGCAGGCGAGCGCTCTTCCGGCGTATGCAATCATCGTTTCGTCGTCCTCCGACGCGGCTTCCCGGGAGTATACCGGCGGGATCGGTGCCGGGCAACAGCGGCCTGAAGGGGCGGACGGGCACTGCGGCTCTCCCGCAGCGCGACCCAGCTCGCCGGCGGAGGCGCCGCGTCCGCGCACATCGCGACAGAACGATTTCGTGATCGATCAGCGGGCTCCGCCCGCCTCCCGGAGCCCCTCCAGCGCCACCTCCGATCGCGGGTTGAGCGCCAGGGCGCGCCGGAACCGATCGGCGGCGAAGCCCGGATCGCCGAGCCGGAGGTGCAGGATCCCCAGGTAGGTGTAGATGTGGTGCAGCGGCGGGGCCTCGGCCAGGATGCGCGCCTCCTCCTCGCGCGCCTCCTCGCCGCGGCCGAGGGCGGCCAGGGCGTCGCAGCGCATGACCCGCGCCACGTACGGCGCGCCTCCCGCCGCGATCGCGCGCTCCGCTTCCTCGAGCGCGGGGGCGGCGTTCGAGCGGCTCAATTGTCCCGGGAAGTACAGCGCCGGATCGAACACGGCGTAGCCGTCGCGCTCGACGACGTCGGCGTGGACCCCGTCCGCGCGCAGGTAGACCACCGCGACGTCGTCGAAGTAGACGGGATGCCAGACCCCGAGCGCTCGGATCGCGCCGGCCGTCTCCATCCGTCCGCTCACCGTCCACTCGATGAAGATCGCGACGGCGTCGATCCGGTCGATCATCCTCCTCATCTCGTCCGGGTCGGACAGGGCGCGCTGGTGCCACGCGAAGAGCGACTCCCCGTACACATCGTTGCGCGAGTCCATCGCCACGCGGATCTCCGGGTAGAAGCGGTAGATCAGGTACGCGCCGGAGGCGTAGGTGTTCAGGACGTTCCCCCGGATCCCCCGGGCCTGCAGGTAGTCGGCGGCGCCGACGGCGATCTTCGACCCCAGCCCGAATCCGGTCTCCCGCCGGGTCGTCGGACTGTAGGCGTACCCGCGGACGCCGAACCAGACGGCCAGAAGAAGCAGAACGGGGGACATCCAGAGGATGCGGGACGCGGCGCGCGGCCGCTCCGGCCGGCGGGCGATCCAGGTGGCCTGCGCCGCGACCGCGGGGAACGTGCCGAGCGCGAACAGAGTGACGTTGCGGTTCATCCGCAGGGAGAGCGCCAGGAGAAGGGCGAACAGGAGGAGCGCCGCCAGCCCGCCGGGAGGCAGTCGGCGGCGCCGCCGCGCGGCGACGAGCGCCGCCACGGTCACGCCGATGCCGAGAGCCCCCCAGACCACGTAGAGGCGGGCCATGTAGGTCGCGGCGAAGGCGCTCCCGAACGGTGGCAGCCACTCGTAGACCTGGCCCATGAAGCCGCTCCCGGTGAGCTGGAAGGGGAAGGCGAGGAGGCGCGTTCCGTAGGGGTTGACGAGGGAGCAGGCGACGAGCGCCGCCG
>JBFGDZ010000195.1:0-5576 GCA_041580375.1 Candidatus Polarisedimenticolia bacterium | reverse complement strand
TCTGGATCCAGGAGGGGGACGCCTGGATGTACCGCACACCGTTCGCCGAGATCCCGCTGCCGCCGTCGTGGCCGGCCTACGTCAGTCACGCCGAGGCATCGGCGTACGCCCGCTGGGCCGGCTGCACGCTTCCGACGGAGGCGCAATGGCACCGCGCCGCCTGCGGCACACGGGAAGGTCGGGAGCGCGCGTATCCGTGGGGTGACGAGCCGCCGGCCGACCGCCACGGCAACTTCGGGCTGCGGCGCTGGACGCCGGTGAGCGTCGGCTCGAGCCCGGCCGGCGTGAGCGCCTTCGGCGTCGCCGACCTCGTCGGCAACGGCTGGGAGTGGACCTCGACCCTCTTCGCCCCGTTCGATGGCTTCGAGCGCTTCCCGTTCTATCCGGGCTACTCGGCCGATTTCTTCGACGGGAAGCATTACGTCATGAAGGGAGGATCGGCGCGCACCGCGTCGTGCCTGCTGAGGACCTCGTTCAGGAACTGGTTCCAACCTCGCTACCAGAACGTCTACGCCGCTTTCCGCTGCGTGGCCGCGTGACCCGCGCCCCGCGAGGGGCCGGCGGCCGTCAGCACCGACCGGGTGATCGATGTCCGCAGGATACAGGCGCCTCGAACCCTCCGATCTGAAGAGCCGTCAGAGCTTCCGGCACCGCTTCGCGCTGGACATCCTGTTCGGCCTCTCGGGAGCCTTCAAGCGGCTCCCGTCGAAGTACTTCTACGACCAGGCGGGCAGCGAGCTGTTCTCGAAGATCACGTCCCTGCCCGAGTATTACCTGACGCGCTGCGAGCGGGAGATCCTGGAAGGGCACGCGTCGGATCTCGCCGGGATCCTCGCGGACCGGCCGTTCGATCTGGTGGAGCTCGGCCCCGGCGACGGCCACAAGACGCAGACTCTGCTGCGCTCGTTCGAATCCGCGCGTCTGAAGTTCCGGTACGTCCCGATCGACATCTCCGAATCGGCCATCCGCGGTCTGGTGGAGAGCCTCGGGGACCGCTTTCCCTCCCTGGAGGTCCAGGGCCTGGTCTCGGAGTATTTCACCGCGATCGACTGGCTCGGACAGTTGCAGGACCGCATGATCTTCGTCCTCTTCTCGGGATCGAACATCGGCAATTTCAGCCGCGCGGAGGCGCACGTCTTCCTGAGGACGCTCTGGAACGGGCTGAACGACGGCGATCGACTGCTGATCGGTTTCGACCTGAAGAAGGACATCGAGCTGATGTTGAGCGCCTACAACGATTCGCGGGGAATCACGCGGGCATTCAATCTGAATCTGCTCAAACGCATCAACCGCGAGCTGGGGGGGAACTTCGACATCGATCGCTTCCGCTTCTACTCGACCTACGACGTGTTCGAAGGATCGATGAACAGCTACCTGGTCAGCCTGGCCCACCAGGAGGTCCTCATCGAAGCGATCGGGCAGGTGTTCTCATTCGAGCCCTGGGAGCCGATCCAGACCGAGTACTCCTACAAATACCTGGAATCGGACATCGAACGGCTCGCCAAAAACACGGGCTTCGAGATCACGCACAGCTTCTTCGACTCACGCCGGTATTTCACCAACTCCTTCTGGCGGGTCCGCAAACAGGGCGGCAGCGCCGGCTAGCGGTCAATCCGCACCCGGCTTCCGGGGACCAGCGCGTCGCGACCGTCGTCGAACCGGACCCACACCTTGGTCCCGCCGTCATAATCGCGCGCGTTCACGATGACGCGCCCCGGCCGGCCCATCGCCACGCACCGACCCCGACCCTCCGGATCGATCCCCGTCATGACCCGGATGAACGGGTTGTCCGTGCGCTCGCGGCCGACCGTCGTGGAGTCGCAGTGGCCGGGATAGATGACCGTGTCGTCCGGCAGGCTCAGGATCCCCTCCATGACGGCGCGGCGCGCGTCCTCGAAGCCGGTCGAGGCCGGACCCACGGTCCCGCCGAGGGATCCCGCGAACAGGCAGTCGCCGGTGAACAGTCCCGCGCCCTCGACGAGATACCCCGCCTGCCCGGCGGTGTGGCCCGGCAGGGGGATCACCCGGACGCGCAGACCGCCCCACGCCCGCGTCTCGCCGGCCCGGAGGGGGAGCGCCTTCTCGACGTGCGGGGCCTCGGCTTCGAGCGCGTGGACCGGCGCCCCGGTCCGCCGGCTCAGCTCCGCGTTCCCTCCCGCGTGATCGACGTGGCGGTGCGTGGTCAGGATCGCCTTCAGCGTGAGGCGGCGGCGCTCGAGCGCGTCGAACAGCGGGTCGAGAGGCGCGCCGCTGTCGACGGCGATCGCCGTTCCGCCGTCGGAGTCGCCGACGAGATAGGCGTTCGACAGCCAGCCGGGATCCATGGAGCGTTCGACGATCACGTGGCACCCCCTTCCGCCCCGGGCGCGAGCGCCGCGCCGCACGGTGCCCGCGGAGCGTTCATTGTACCCTTGGAACGGCGGGATCGTCCGCGGCGGAGCGGACGCGAGCCGTGACGGGAGGTCGATCATGATGGGGCTGCGCGAGGCGATCCACGGGACGAGGGACGGCGCCGAGATCGCGTACCGCGTGAGGGCGGGACGCGATCCCTGGGTGCTGATGCACGGACTGGGCTGCGACGCGTCGATGTGGGACGAGGTCGTGGCCTCGCTGCCCGGTGACGTCGGCCTGCTGCTGCCGGAATGCAGGGGACACGGCGGCTCGACGCTGGGCTGGTCGATCCCCTCGGTCGACCTCTGGGCGCGGGACGTGCTGGATCTGATCGAGACGGAGCGGCTGGAGCGGCCGGCGGTGGGCGGCCTGTCGATGGGCGGCTACACGGCCCTGGCCGTGGCGGCTCTCGATCCTTCCAGGGCGCGGGCCTACGCGTTCATCAGCACCGCCGCGACCGCCGACGACGCCGCCGCTCGCGGCCGCCGGGCGGAGGGTCTGGCGACGCTGCGCCGGTCCGGCTGGCGGGCCTTCGCCGACGCTCTTCTGCCCCTGCTGCTCTCGGACGCGCATCCCCGGCGCGATCGCCTGCGGCGGCATCTGCTCGCGATGTTCGAGCGGGCGGGCGAGGCGGGACTGGCGGCCACCCTCTTCGGACTCGCCCACCGCCCCGACCGCCGGGCGCTTCTGTCCGACCTCGCCGTCCCGGTCGTGGCGGTCGTCGGCGAGGCCGACCCGCTCACGCCGCCGGCCCGCGCGGAGGAGATCGCCCGTCTGGCCCCGAACGCCCGCCGGATCGTGTTGCCGGCGACGTCGCACATGAGCGCCATGGAGGCACCCGAGCGGGTAGCGGAGGCGCTGCTCGGGGCGTGCGGATCCTGAAAAGGACGCCGGGGGTCAGTGGAGGACGCTGTCGGTGACCGTGACGCCCTCGAAGAGGCGCCGCAGGGCGGAGCGGACCGTGTCCAGGTTGAACGGCTTGCCGATGAGCGTGCTGCCGGACGACTCCGCGAACCCGGAGGCCATCGGGTCCGTCGGATCGCTGGCCAGGAAAATGACGCGCTCGGCCAGGGCCGGCTTCTCCTTGCGGAGCCACTCCAGGAGCATGGGTCCCTCCATGCGCGGCATCGAGAAATCGGCGATCAGGCCGTCGTAGGAGCCGTTGCGGATCTTCTCCATAGCGACGTCGCCGCTGGTGGCGGTGTCGAATCGGTAACCCATGTCCTCGAGGAGATGGACCAGCAGGCCCTGCACGTGGGGCTGCGCCTCGGAGACGAGCACGTGCGGGCCTTCGCCCGGGACCCGCTCGACGCCAGCGGCGCGCGCCGCCGCCGCCTGACGCGCGGCTTCCTCCAGCCGCTCGGGGGTCGCGCCCGGTATCTCGATGGTGAAGCAGGCTCCCCGTCCCGGTTCCCCGCCCGCCCGGATCGTGCCGCCGTGATCGCGCACCAGGGCGAAGCAGACCGAGAGACCGAGCCCCTGCGCCTTGCCGTCCGCCCTCGTCGTGAAGAACGGATTGAAGACGCGGTGCCGGTTCTGCTCCGGGATACCCGGCCCGTCGTCGAGGACCGTGATGACGACACGGCCGTTCTTCTGCCGGGTGCTGATCGTCAGGTTGCCGCGCCCGTTCACCGAGAACATCGCCTCCCGGGCGTTGTTGATGAGGTGCCATAAGATCGCCATCAACTGCTGCGCGTTCCCCAGGACCGGCGGCAGGTCGGGCTCGAGGTCGGCTTTCACATCGATGCGGCTCGCCTTCAGATCGATGCTGCGGCGCTCGAGCGCCCGGATGATGACGTCGTTGATGGCGAGCGCCCGCTTTTCCGGCTTCTGGCGCCGCGCGAACGTCAGCAGCCGCCCGACGATCTCGGCGGCGCGCTCCGCCTCCTGAGCGATGATCGTGATCCCCTTGGTGACGCGGGCGTCGGAGTCGTCCTTCATCAGGAGCTGCGCGTAGCCCAGGATCCCGCACAAGGGGTTGTTCAGCTCGTGCGCCACGCCCGACAGCAGGTTCCCCAGCGCATTCATCTTCTCCGACTGGATCATCTCCTCCTGAGCATCGCTCAGCTGCCGCAGCCGCGTCCGCAGCTCACTGTGCAGGCGGGCGTTTCCCAATGCCAGGGCCACGAGCGACGAGAGGATCATGGCGTTGCGGCGATCGTGCTCCGTGTACCGATCGGGGTTGCTCACGCGGTTGACGTTCAGGACGCCGATCAGCTGGCCGCGCATCAGCAGCGGGCAGACGATGGACGAGCGGATGGCCCTGTGCGATCGCACGCCGCCGAAACGATCGTCGCGGGCGACATCCTCGTTAATCACGACCGGCTCGGGCTGCTGCGCCACGCGCCCGGCGATGCGCTCCCCGAGCGCCAGGTGCGATCCGACCGGGATCTCGTGCTGGACCGACGTCGAGACGGCCACGAACAGCCGGTCGTTCTCGTCGTGAAGCATCAACGATGCGTCGTCGCAGCGAAGCACCTGCACGGCCGCCCTGACCACCCGCTCCTGCAGCTCCTCGGGATCGAGCGTGGAGAAGATCGAGCGGCTGAGGTCGAACAATCCCAGGCGCTCGCGCAGATCGCGGCGCTCCAGAGCCCGATCGAGAGAGAGCAGCAGATCCTTGACCAGGAGGGGCTTCTGCAGAAAGTCGAAGGCTCCCTTCCGCAGGCTCTCCACGGCGTTGTCGAAGGTCCCGTATCCGGTGATGATGATGATCTCGAGGTCCGGGTCGAGCTTCTTGAGCTGCTCGATCGTCTCGAACCCGTTCACTCCCGGCAGGTTGAGATCGCAGAAGGCGACGTCGTACCGGCCGGTGCGCGTTCTGTCGATCGCGGACTGGCCGTCCTCGACGGCGTCCACGATGCACTTCCCCTCGGTCAGCGCCTCGGTCATGAAATCCCGCACCGACGGCTCGTCGTCGATGACGAGCACGCGGGGGCGCCGGTCCTCCGCGGCGGTCTTGAACGGGGATTCCGTGCCCGGATCGATGCGGGTGCGCAGGGCCATCAGGGTCGGGCGAGCGCAGTTCTCGCCATCAGCTTCTCGGCCGAGGTCGCTTCCTGCGAATCCGGCCAGCGTTGCACGATTTCCTGCAGGATCGGGCGCGCGTCGTCGTGGCGTCCGTCGTGCACGAGCGCCCGCGCCAGGTTGACCTTGAACATCGCGACGTCGGGGTTCTCGCGGAC
>JBFGDZ010000194.1:0-5627 GCA_041580375.1 Candidatus Polarisedimenticolia bacterium | reverse complement strand
GCTGTGTTCTCGTGGGCGACAACTCGATCGGGGAGTTCTACTCGGTGGCCCTGTCCAACCACCGGCAGCAGGCGGACACCGGGACCAAGATGATCCACGTGGGGAAGAACACCCGCAGCACGATCATTTCCAAGGGCATCTCGGCCGGGCACGGACAGAACACCTACCGGGGAAAGGTCAAGGTCTACCCGGGGGCGACCGGGGCCCGGAACTACTCCCAGTGCGACTCCCTGCTGCTGGGGGACCGGTGCGGCGCTCACACGTTCCCGTACGTCGAGGTGAAGAACAGCACGGCGCGCCTCGAGCACGAGGCGTCCACCTCGAAGATCGGCGAGGATCAGATCTTCTATTTCCGGCAGCGCGGCATCTCCGCCGAGGACGCGGTGTCGATGATCGTCAACGGATTCTGCAAGGAAGTCTACCGCGAGCTTCCCATGGAGTTCGCGGTCGAGGCGCAGAAGCTTCTCGGCGTGAGCCTGGAGGGCAGCGTCGGCTGATCGCCGCGCACCCGATCACGGCTCGCGCATCGTCAAGGACCCACATGCTCACGATCAGAAACCTGCACGCGAAGGTCAACGGGAAGGAGATTCTCCGCGGGATTGATCTCGAGGTCCGGGCCGGCGAGGTCCACGCCATCATGGGCCCCAATGGATCGGGCAAGAGCACGCTCGCCCACGTGCTCGCGGGGCGCGAGTCGTTCGAGGTCACCCGGGGCGAGGTCCTGTACGAAGGGAGAAACCTCCTCGAGCTCTCCCCCGAGGACCGGGCTCGGGAGGGGGTCTTCCTGGCGTTTCAGTATCCGGTGGAGATCCCGGGAGTCAGCAACATGTACCTGCTCAAAGCGGCCGTCAACGCCATCCGCAAGCACCGCGGCGAGCAGGAGCTCGACGCCATGGAGTTCCTGACCATGGTCAAGGAGCGGATGAAGCTCGTGCAGATGGACGAGAGCCTGCTGAACCGATCGGTCAACGAGGGGTTCTCGGGCGGCGAGAAGAAGCGGAACGAGATCTTCCAGATGGCGGTCCTCGATCCGAAGCTGGCCCTCCTCGACGAGACCGATTCGGGCCTCGACATCGACGCGCTGAAGGTGGTCGCCGGGGGCGTCAACGTCCTGCGGGGGCCGGAGCGCGCCATCGTCCTGATCACCCACTATCAGCGGCTGCTGAACTACGTCGTTCCGGATCGCGTGCACGTGCTCTCCGAGGGGCGGATCGCCATGTCGGGCGACAAGGGCCTGGCGCTGAAGCTCGAGGAGAAGGGCTACGGCTGGATCGGCGCGGGCGTCGCGAACGCCCGGCCGGCCACCGTCTGAGACGCGGACATGCCTGCCACCCGGACCAGGACGCGAAGGATCGCTATCTGGCCGCTTACGCGCGCGCCGCCGGCGATCGATCGCGCGACGCGGGATCGTGGATCACCCCGCTGCGGCAGGAGTCGATCGAGCGATTCGCCGCATGCGGCTTCCCGACGACACGTGACGAGGCCTGGCGCTACACGAGCGTGGCGCCGATCGCGGACACTCCGTTCGTCCAGATGCCGGAGGCCCGCGCGGACGCCCTCACGCCGGAGGTGTTCGAGCAGCTGACCTTCGAGCCCTGGGAGTGCACCCACCTCGTCTTCGTCAACGGCCGCTTCGATCCCGGCCTCTCGCAGATGCGGACCCTCCCGCGCGGCGTGGAGGTGGGGAGCCTGTCGGCCGCGATCGCCTCGAAGCGGGCGCAGGTGGAGCCGTGGCTCGCCCGGCTGGCGGGAACGGAGGGCCAGCCCTTCACCGCCCTGAACACGGCATTCATGCAGGACGGCGCCTTCGTGAGGGTGCCGAAGGGCGTCGCCGTGAAGGAGGCGATCCATCTGCTGTTCGTCTCGACGTCCTCCAGGACACCGATCATGAGCCATCCCCGCAACCTGATCGTCGCCGAGGAGGGAAGCCAGATCACCGTTCTCGAGAGCTACGCCGGCCTGGGCGGCGAGGCGTACTTCACCAACGTCGTGACCGAGATCGCGGCCGAAAACGCCGCCGTGGTCGAGCACGCCATCCTTCAGCGCGAGAGCGAAGCGTCGTACCACGTCGGCACCCTGCAGGCGCATCTGGGTCGGGGCGCCGCGCTCTCGTCCCACGTCATCTCGCTCGGCGGGGCGCTCATCCGCAACAACGTGAACGCCCTGCTGGCGAGCGAGGGGGCGGACTGCACACTGAACGGGCTCTACGTCACCCACGGGCGCCAGCACGTCGACAATCACACGATCATCGATCACGCCCGGCCGCACGGGACCAGCCGTGAGCTCTACAAGGGCGTGCTCGAGGGGCGATCGCGGGGGGTCTTCGACGGCACGATCATCGTGCGGCCCGACGCGCAGAAGACGGACGCGCGCCAGCACAACAAGAATCTCATCCTCTCGGAGGAGGCGCTGGCGGACAGCAAGCCGACGCTTCTGATCAACGCCGACGACGTCAAGTGCAGCCACTCGGCGACGATCGGGCAGCTGGATGAAGACTCGCTTTTCTACCTGCGATCGCGCGGCATCGGGGACGAGATGGCCCGCAACCTTCTGATCCAGGCGTTCGTGAGCGACATCCTGGCCCGCATCCCGGTCGGGCCTGTCCGGACGGGGCTGGAGTGCCTGTTGTACACGCGGCTCCACGACGGCCACCGCCGCCGCGCCGGAGCGACCGCATGAAGTCGACGACCCCGGCGAGAACGCGAGCGCGGCCGTTCGAGGTCGAGTCGATCCGGAAGGATTTTCCCGCGCTGCACCAGACGGTGCACGGCCGGCCGCTCGTGTACCTCGACAACGCCGCGTCGGCCCAGAAGCCGCAGGCGACGATCGACGCGGTGCAGCGCTTCTACTCCCGTGACAGCTCCAACGTCCATCGCGGCCTGCACGCGCTCAGCGAGCGCGCGACCGCCGCCTACGAGGCGGTCCGCGGCAAGGCGCGCTGCTTCATCAACGCCGCGGAAGACCGGGAGATCGTGATCGTGCGCGGCACGACCGAGGCGATTAATCTGGTCGCGCAGACCTTCGGGCGATCGCGCGTGGGCGCCGGCGACGAGGTCGTCGTGACGCACATGGAGCACCACTCCGGGATCGTGCCGTGGCAGATGCTCTGCGAGGAGAAGAGCGCCCGGCTACGCGTCGCGCCGATCTCCGACGACGGGGATCTCATCCTCGAGGAGCTCGAGAAGCTTCTGACCCCCAGGACGAAGATCGTCTCGATGGTGCACGTGTCCAACTCCCTGGGCACGATCAATCCCGTGCGCGAGGTGATCGCGATGGCGCACCGGCGGGGCATCCCCGTGCTCCTCGACGGAGCGCAGGCCGCGCCCCACTACCGCCTGGACGTGCGCGAACTCGGCTGCGACTTCTACGCTTTCTCCGGCCACAAGATGTACGGCCCGACCGGCGTGGGCGTGCTGTACGGCAAGGCGGAGCATCTCGAGGCGATGCCCCCGTACCAGGGGGGCGGCGACATGATCAGCTCGGTCTCATTCGAGAAGACGCTCTACAACAAGGTCCCCCACAAGTTCGAGGCGGGGACGCCCAACGTCGCGGGAGTGATCGGGCTGGGGGCGACCATCGACTACCTGCTGGGGCTCGACTGGGGCGCCGTCGAGGCGCACGAGCGGGATCTCCTCGATCATGCCACCAGAGCCATCGGGGAGATCGGCCCGGCGAGCATCATCGGCCGCGCGAGGGAGAAGGCCAGCGTCGTGTCGTTCGTGATCGAGGGCATTCACCCGCACGACATCGGCACGATCCTCGATCGCGAGGGGATCGCCATCCGGGCCGGCCACCACTGCACGCAGCCTCTGATGGAGCGGTATGGAGTGCCGGCGACGGCGCGCGCGTCGCTGTCGCTCTACAATACGCACGCGGAGATCGAGGCCCTCGCGCAGGGCATTCGCAGGGTCCTGGAGGTTTTCGGGGTATGACCGAGCTCGGCGATCTCTACCAGGAGGTCATCCTCGATCACAATCGCCGGCCTCGCAACTTCCGCGGGATGCAGGAGGCCAACCGCCGCGCGGAGGGCTTCAATCCCCTGTGCGGCGACCGGCTCACCGTCCACCTGCGTCTCGACGGGGACGTCGTCACCGACATCAGCTTCGAGGGCTCCGGGTGCGCCATCTCCAAGGCCTCCGCGTCCCTCATGACCGAGAGCGTGAAGGGCAAAACGCGCGACGAGGCGGAGCGGCTGTTCCGGACGTTCCACGACCTGGTGACCGGCCGGGACGGGCGCGGGGAGGAGCCGCCCGGGGCGATCGGCAAGCTCGTCGTCTTCAGCGGTGTGCGCGACTATCCCGTCCGCGTGAAGTGCGCGACGCTCGCGTGGCACACGCTGAGGGCCGCCCTGGAGAACAGCGGCAAGGTCGCATCGACGGAATGACGAACGGCGGGGGAGGCCCCGCCGGGGGAGACGGGAATGAGCGAGACGCAGACGACCGATTTCAAGGGGCCGCTGCACGAGCGCGGCGCCACCGCGGCCGATCCCGGGATCCGCGCGCTCGAGAGCCAGATCATCGAGGCGCTGCAGTCCTGCTACGACCCCGAGATCCCGGTCAACATCTACGAGCTGGGCCTCATCTACGACGTGAATGTCACGAAGGAGGGGGAGGTGGCCGTGACCATGACGCTGACCTCCCCGATGTGTCCGGTCGCCGGCACGCTCCCGCCCGACATCGAGGCCCGCATCCGCGCCATCCCCGGCGTGACGAAGGCCCGCGTCGCCGTCGTCTGGGATCCCCCCTGGGGCCCGGACAAGATGACCGAGGCGGCGAAGCTCCAGCTCAACATGATGTAGCGGAGGCCGATCAGAGCGCGATCTGCCCGGCGCGCGGACGGAAGCAATGCTCCGACGCGAGGGCGGCCGCGTAGCCGCCCGTGTTCAGGAGGGCCAGAACGTCCCCCTCGCGCACCTCCGGAAGGCGGATGTTTTCCGCGAACAGATCACCCGCCTCGTTGATGTGCCCGGCCAGGGTGCAGGTGAGATCGGACGCCGCGCCGGCGGCCCGGCAGAGCACGACCTGCTGCGGGTAGCGGTACATCACGTACAGCGGAAACGCATTGGAGCCGCAGTCGACCCCCACGAAGGTGACGCCGCCCTTGCGATCGATGCAGACCACCTCGACGAGGAGGACGCCGGCGTCGCGCACGACGTAGTCGCCCGGCTCGCAGGCGATCGTGGCGCCGGTCTCGGAGAGGACGCGCGCGAGACCGCCGGCGTAGGCGCGGATGTCCACCGCCTCGTCCGGTTCCTTGAGGCGCACGCCGAGGCCCCCTCCGACGTTGATGGTGTCCAGACCGGGGATCCTCCGGGCCAGCTCGCGCGCGCGCCGCGCCGCTTCCAGCACCCGCTCCACGCCGTCCCGCATCCAGCCCGAGCCGATGTGAAAGTGGAGCCCCCGCACGACCAGATCGTGACGGCGCGCGATCCGCAGGGCCTCGTCGAACTGATCGGGGTAGATCCCGAACTTCGTGGGCTTCTCCCCGGAGTAGGTCGTCTGATCCGAATAGCCCGCTCCAACGCCGGGATTGACCCGGAGCCCGACGGCCCGTCCCGGAGAGCGCTCGCCGACCTGGCGGAGGGCGCTGAGGGAATCGAGGTTGATCCGGATCGGATGCTGCAGCAG
>JBFGDZ010000193.1:0-5724 GCA_041580375.1 Candidatus Polarisedimenticolia bacterium | reverse complement strand
GAAGGCGCGCAGCGTGAAGGTGAGGCAGGCCGCCATCAGAAGCGCGCCGACGACGAGGTGTGCCGTCGCGGGCCACACGGCCAGCCGGGTCACGACGGTGATCCCGCCGAGCACGATCTGCGCCGCCACCAGAAGGACGGCCAGCAGGACCGGCTTCACCAGGTCCGGGCTGTTCCGATTCCGGCTCAGAACGCGCACGGCGAGGGCGATGACCGCCGCAGCCACGAGCAGCGCGCCCACGCGGTGCGAGAAATGGAGGGCGATCGCCGCGGACGTCATCGGTGGGACGACGCGGCCGAAGGCGAGCGGTACGTCCGGGATCGCCAGCCCGGCTCCGGAGTGACGCAGGATCGCGCCCAGGACGACCTGGCCGAAGACGAGGCCCGTCGCCGCCACCCCGAGCCATCGCGGCGGAGCGAGCCCGCCGGCGTCGCGCGCGCGATCGTCGCCTGCACGCGGCGCGGTGAGGACGGACAGCGCCACGACCAGGCCGAAGAAGGCCTGCGCCAGGCAGGCGTGGGCGACCGAGATCGCCACAGGAAGCCGGAGAAGAACCGTCGCGCCCCCGAGGATCCCCTGGGCGATCACGGCGCCGAGCGCTGCGAGCGCCAGCCGCCGGATCGCGGGTCGCGGCTCGCGCCACTGGTACCAGGCCGCCAGGACGAGCGTGAGGAGCCCCACGAATGCCGCCACCATGCGATGCCCGTGTTCGTAGAGCACCCCGCCGATCATCGGAGGGAAGAGCCGTCCGAACGACAGCGGCCAGTCCGGCACCGCCAGGCCCGATCCGGTGCTGGTGACCAGTCCGCCCGCCGCGAGAAGGGCGACCGTGGACGCGCCGACGAACAGCGTGAAGCGGTGGCGGGCCGGATCGGCGCCGGCCCGCTCAGCCGGCCGTGGGGTGTCGAGCGGCATCGGCCGGACCCGCTAGGCTTTCGCCGGAGAGAGCACGTCGGTGCGCGGGGGGGCCGGGACCTCCTCGCCGGGCCGGTCCTGGGGCAGGAAATCCTCCGCCAGGCCGGGCACGCTGTACTCGTACGGTCCCCGGTAGACGGTGGGCGTCCTGTCGCCCCAGTTGCCGTGCGGCGCGGGGGACGAGGCGCTCCACTCCAGCGAGTTGGCGTTCCAGGGATTCCTGTCGACCTTCCTGCCGGCGAACAAGGAGATGATGAAGTTGAGGGCGAAGATCGCCTGCGATGCGCCGAGGACGAGCGCCGCGTTCGTGATGAAGACGTTCCAGGGCTGCATGTCCTTCAGGAACAGGTACTGATTCGGATCGTAGTAGATGCGGCGCATGTGCCCGCCCATGCCCAGAAGATGCATGGGGAAGAAGGTCAGGTTGAAGAAGACGAAGGTCAGGACGAAATGCACCTTGCCCCACGTCTCGCTCATCATCCTGCCGAACATCTTGGGGAACCAGTACGTGATCGCGGCGAAGACGCCGAACAGGCTCCCCCCGAACAGCACGTAGTGAATGTGGGCGACGATGTAGTAGGTGTCGTGGATGTAGATGTCGACCGGGGTGGACGCCATGAACACGCCGGAGAGCCCGCCGATGATGAAGGTGGAGACGAACGCCATCCCGTTCAGCATCGGCGTCGTGAAGTGGATCGACCCGCGCCACAGGGTGCCCAGCCAGTTGAACGTCTTGATCGCAGACGGGACGGCGATGACCATGGTGGACATCATGAACGCCGTCCCGAGGGTCGGGTTCATCCCGCTCTGAAACATATGGTGGCCCCAGACGATGAAGCCGAGCCCCGCGATCCCCATGAGGGAGTAGACCATGGCCTTGTAGCCGAAGACCGGCTTGCGGGCGAACGTGGCGAGCACGTCGGAGACGAACCCCATGGAGGGCAGGATCATGATGTACACGGCCGGATGCGAATAGAACCAGAAGATGTGCTGCCACAGGAGCACCTGCCCGCCCCCGGTCGGAGCGAAGAAGTGGGTCCCGAGCGTCCGGTCGAAGAGGAGCATGCCGAGAGCCGCCGCCAGCACAGGGGTGGCCATCAGCTGCAGGATGGCGGTGATGAACAGCGCCCAGATGGTCAGCGGCATGCGGAAGAACCTCATGCCCGGGGCGCGCATGTTGATGATCGTCGTGATGTAGTTGACC
Source organism: Candidatus Polarisedimenticolia bacterium (assembly GCA_041580375.1). GTDB lineage: Bacteria > Acidobacteriota > Polarisedimenticolia > Gp22-AA2 > Gp22-AA2 > JAPUIN01. Next base: position 3,605 of record JBFGDZ010000193.1, on the reverse strand, counting down.
GCGCCCATGATGGAGCCGGTTCCCAGGATGATGACGCTCACGATCCACAGCGTCTGCCCCAGGGTGACGCCCGTGTAGTCCGGCACGGCGCTGAGGGGTGGATAGGCCGTCCAGCCGGTCGCCGCCGGGCCGTTCTCGACGAAGAAGGAGGCCGCCATGACGAGGCCGCCCGGGAAGGAGACCCAGAACGACAGCATGTTCAGCTTCGGATACGCCATGTCGCGCGCGCCGATCATCAGCGGGATGAGGAAGTTCCCGAAGGCGCCCGCGAGGATCGGGATGATGACGAGGAAGATCATGACCGACGCGTGCATCGTGAACAGCTGGTTGTACAGCTCGGGGCCGATGTAGCCCTCGGGCATGATCTCCTCGGGGAACAGCGTGCCGAGCGGCATCGGGCGATCCGGGTAGCCGAGCTGCCAGCGAACCATCAGCGCCAGCAGCCCTCCCACCACCATGAAGAACAGGCTGACGAAGAGGAACTGGATGCCGATGATCTTGTGGTCCGTCGAGAAGATGTATCGGCGGATGAACGGAATCTTGTGCTCGGACATCGTCTGCGGCCTCCGGGTCCTAGGCGGGTCCGCCGGCAGCGGCGGTCGGCGCCGGCTCGGCCAGGGTCGCCGCCACTCCGGCCTGCGCCTCTTCGATCCAGCTCCTGTACTCCCCCTGCTCCATCACCGTGAGGACGCCGCGCATCGAGTAGTGGCCGAATCCGCACAGCTCGGCGCAGGCGATCTCGAACTCACCGGTGCGCGTCGCCTCCACCCAGACCTCGATGGTCAGGCCGGGGACGGCGTCCTGCTTGAGGCGGAACTGGGGCACGAAGAAGCTGTGGATGACGTCCTCGGATCGCAGGCGGATCCTCACGGGAACGCCGACGGGGAGGCGCATCTCGTTGTTCGTGATGACGTCGTCGGGCGTGTCGAACGATCCGTCCGACCCCGGATAGCGAACCTCCCAGTTGAACTGGGACGCCGTGATCGTGACCACCTCGTCCGTGTCGGGCACGCTCCCCTTGATCTCGTTCCATGCGTTGCGGCTGGCGATCCCCAGAATCACGAGCATGATGGCGGGGACGATGGTCCAGATCACCTCGAGCGTGTTGTTGCCGTGCGTGTAGGTCGCGCGCCGGCCCGCGCGCCGGCGGTAGAGGAACGCGAACAGAAACAGCAGGGCCTCGGTCAGCACGAACAGCACGCCCGTGACGACGAGGATGAGGTAGAACATGTTGTCGATGGTGGAGCTGTAGGTCGAGACTCCCTCGGGCAGCCAGGATCGCATGCGCGGATTCGTCTCCTCAGGGGCGTTTCGGTGAGCGGGGCGCGACCGCGCAGAGAGCGCCCGGACGCGGTCACCGCGGGGCCCCCCCGACCGGCGTAAGGGGCGGACTTTAAGCGACCGGAGGGGCGCAAGTCAAGACGTTCCGGCCGGCGGCGGGCGGGAGGCCGCGCGATCGCCGGGCCGCCATCCGCCGGACGGTTGCCGATCCCCGCCCCGTTCGGATGTAAGATGGCCGCCCCATGAGCGCGGATCCCGTCGTCCAGGTGGAGAGGCTCGTCCACGACTACGCCGGTCGCCCGGCGCTGCGCGGCGTCGATTTCCAGGTCCGCGCCGGGGAGATCTTCGGACTCCTCGGGCCCAACGGCGGCGGCAAGACGACCCTGTTCCGCATCCTCAGCACCCTCCTGCGGCCGTCGGGAGGCCGGGCGCACATCCTGGGTCACGACGTCATGGAGAACCCGCACGCCGTGCGCGACCGCATCGGGGTCGTATTCCAGTCCCCGGCCGTCGATCGGAAGCTGACCGTCCGGGAAAACCTGGCGACTCAGGGGCGCCTGTACGGCCTCGGCGCCGCGCCCCTCCGTGAGGCCATCGATCGCATGCTGCGCATGGTGGGGCTCGAGGAGCGCGCGGACGACCGGGTCGAGGCCCTCTCCGGGGGTCTCGTCCGCCGCGCGGAGATCGCCAAGGGCCTGCTTCACGGCCCGCCGCTCCTCCTGCTGGACGAGCCATCCACCGGCCTCGATCCGGCGGCTCGAAGCGACCTGTGGGACTATCTGCGGCGCCTGCGGACGCGCGACGGGGTCAGCGTGCTGCTGACGACCCACCTCATGGAGGAAGCGGAGGGGTGCGACCGGCTCGGGATCCTCCACGAGGGGACGCTCGTGGCGATCGGCACGCCCGCCGATCTGAAGAGCGCGATCGGCGGGGACGTCATCGTCATCGCTTCGCCCGGGCCCGAGGACCTCCGGCGGGACCTGGAGGAGCGTTTCGGATGCGGCGCCACCGTCGTCGACGGGACCGTGCGGGTCGAGAGACCTGACGGGCACCAGTGGATCCCGCGCATCGTGGAGGCGTTCCGGGATCGCATCGAGGCGATCAGCCTGGGGCGTCCCACCCTGCTCGACGTGTTCATCCGCAAGACGGGCCACCGATTCTGGGGCGAGGGGGCGGGGTGAGGCGATCTTTCGGCGCCACGCGGGCGCTGCTGAACCGGGAGGTCGTCCGCTTCCTGCGCGAGCGCAATCGCGTCTTCGGCGCGCTCGTTCAGCCGGTCTTTTTCTGGGTGCTGTTCGGAGCCGGCCTGGGCGCCTCGTTCCGGCCGCCGGGCGGCGGCGAGAGCTACGGCCAGTACCTGTTCCCGGGCACGGTCGTCCTCATCCTTCTGTTCACGGCGATCTTCTCCACCATCTCGCTCATCGAGGACCGGCGCGAGGGGTTTCTGCAGGGCGTTCTGGTGGCGCCCATTCCCCGCTCGAGCCTGGTGCTCGGCAAGGTGCTCGGCGGCACCGTCCTGGCGCTCCTGCAGGGCGGCCTCCTCATGCTCCTGGCGCCGCTCGCGGGGATCCGATACGGCGTGCGCGCCGCCCTGATCTCCGTCCCGATCCTGTTCCTCGTCGCCTTCGCCCTGACCGCCCTCTCCTTCTGCATCGCCTGGCGCATGGATTCGACCCAGGGCTTTCACGCCGTCATGACGGTGCTCCTCATGCCGCTGTGGCTGCTCTCCGGCGCATTCTTCCCGGCAGAGGGCGCCCCCGCGTGGCTGGGCATCGTCATGCGCGCCGATCCGCTGACGTACGGCATGGCGGCCTATCGGCACGCTCTGGCGCTCGGCGGTCCCGCCGTGCCGAATGATCTTCCGGGGTTCGGCGCCTCGATCGGCATCACCGTGATCTTCGCCGTGGTCTGCTTCGCCGCCGCGGTCGTCCTGGCGCGCCGGCGCGGCACCGGCGGGCGGGCCTGAGGCGATGCTGCCGCGCGATCTCCCGACCCTCAACGCGGCCCTCAACACCCTGACGACGGTGTGGCTCGTCGCCGGCTACGCCTGCATCCGCGCGCGCCGCGTCGGCGCGCACCGTATTCTGATGGTGGCCGCCGTCCTGACCTCCACTTTATTTCTGGCCTCCTACGTCGCGCATCACCTCCAGGTCGGATCGGTCCGGTTCGAGGGCACCGGCCCGATCCGCGTGGTTTACTTCGCGGTGCTGATCTCGCACACCATCCTGGCCGCCGCCATCGTGCCGCTGGTCCTCATCACCCTGATCCGGGCACTGCGCCGCCGTTTCGATCGTCACGCGGCCCTGGCTCGATTCACGCTCCCG
>JBFGDZ010000192.1:0-5732 GCA_041580375.1 Candidatus Polarisedimenticolia bacterium | reverse complement strand
CCGCCGCCGGGAGGCGCGGCCCGCGACGCTCCCGATTCTAGTCCGATCCGGCCGTCTCGATGTATGCGCGGGCGAGACGGCGCGCGCGCGAGTAACCGAGGAGGGAGGAGAGCCGCGCCCGCTTGAGATGGCGGCGGATATCCACCATCCGGGCGCGGGTCGCCTCCACCCCAAGCCGGACGCACTCCACGATGGCGGAGAAATCGGCCCAGTGGACGTGATCGATGTCGGGCTCCACGATGACGTCCGCGAAGCGGCACTGCATGTCCTTGAGGGCGTCCGAACGGATGGCGTTGGCGCGCACCATGATGTTGAGCCCGTTCTTGAATCCGTCCGTGTCCTCGATCTCCTTGGAGACGTCCACGCCGATCACCAGATCGGCCCCCATGCGCAGGGCCGGCAACACGGGGACCTTGTGGATCCATCCCCCGTCGATGAGGTGCCGGCCGTTGAATCTCACGGGCGGGAGCAGCCCCGGAACCGCGCTGCTCGCGCTCACCGCCCTGCGGAGCGGCCCCTTGCGCAGCAGGATCTCCTCGCCCGTGATGATGTCGGCGGCCACGGCCGTGAATGGGATGGCGGTCTGATCGATGTCCACATCGTCGAGCACGCCGTTGATGTTGTGCTCGAAGTGCTCCGCGGAGATCCAGGAGGTCTTGGCCATGGAGAAGGAGTAGAAGATCCCCTTTTTGACGAGCGAGATGAAGTTATAGAAGAGGCCCGGGTGCGCTTCGCGGCTCTCCTTCAGGAAGTCGAACTTCGATCTCTTGAACTGCTTGCTGAAGATGAAGTCCAGAAAGCGTCGCTCCGTGGAGGCCGCGCTGCGGGTCGTGGCGTAGACCCCTCCGACCAGGGCGCCGATGCTGGTGCCCACGATCAGATCGACCGGGATCTGCTCCTCCTCGAGGACCTTCAGGACCCCGATGTGCGCCAGTCCCCGGGCGGCCCCGCCCCCCAGGGCCAGGCCGACTCTGAATCCCTCAAACATGAACGGCTCCCGACGGACGGCTCCCGTCCGGCCCATCCTCAATATAGTGACGATCCCGCGAAAGGCCATTCATCGGGGCCGTCCGGGGGCCATCCGGGGCCTCCTGGCCACGCCGGCGCGCGCGGCGTGGCGGCACTCCCCGCGGACCGGGCAGTCCGGACATTTGGGAGAACGGGGCCGGCAGAAGCGCCGCCCCAGCGTGATCAGGTTGATGTGGCCGCTCAGGCAGCGACGATCCGGAACCCGACGGCCCAGGATCTCGTGCGTCCTCGCCGGGGTCGCCCCGGTCGGGACCCACCCCAGCCGCCGGGCGACCCGGTGGATGTGGGTGTCGACCGGAAAAGCGGGCCGGCCGCAGGCGAACAGAAGCACGCAGTTGACCGTCTTCTCGCCCACCCCCCGGAACCGCGACAGATATCGTCTCGCTTCCTCCATCGGCACGCGTCGGAGAAAATCCAGGCTGAGCCGGCCCCTCTCCCGCTTGACCCGTCGCAGGACGTCCCGGATCACCCGGCTCTTGGTGCGGGCGAGGCCCCCCACCCGGATCGCCTTCTCGACCTCTCCGGGGCGCGCGAGAAGGACCTCCTCCCAGTCCGGAAACCGCCCGCGCAACGCAGCGTAGGCCCGCTCGCGGTTCCGGTCGTTCGTGTTCTGGGACAGGATGGTGAGGATCAGCTCATCCAGCGGAGGGACGATCCGGCTCCTGCGCGGGCGCCCGAAGGCGCCCTCGAGGCGATCGAGAACGCGGGCGATCCGCAGTTCGGGGCCGCGCGGGGGCATGACTCTCAGGACGAGCCGCGCGACGGCACCCGGGTGAACCGCCCGTCGACCATCTCCAGATCGTCCGCGGAGCCGATCGTGCCGTCGGCGCCGGGTGAGGTGAGGGTGTAGCTGCGCCCATCGGAGCGGTAGGCGAAGGGGTGATTCCAGGCATCGGTCGTGATCGCGGCCGGGAGGAAGGCCGGGACCAGGCCCGCGACGGCGTCCTGAAGGGTCATGCCGGCCGGGTATGCGCCATGGTCGACGGCGTAGGCCGCGAGGGCCCGCCCCAGAGTCTCCATCGATCCCTTCGTCCCGGTGACCTTCCCCTGGTCGAGCGCGTGCAGGACCTCGCGGGAATAGTCCTCGCCCGCCTTGCCGCAGCCGGACAGGACGATCGCAGCCGGCAGAGCCGCGAACAGGACGGCGATCGTCGGCGCCCTACGTCGCGCTCGCCGGAGATACCGGCACCTCCGGCCCCGCCCTCCCGACGCTCGAATCTCCGTTCTCATCGCAACCTCCCCCGCGTCACCGGACCTCTTCCCGTGGCATTGTATCGAAGGAGGGAGCCTCGTGATCCAGACCCCTCCGGCGTCCACCCCGCGAGGGGGGGGGTGGACAGATCCCGTCCGGCGGCGGCACCATGCCGATCCGCACCGCGTCACGCTCGTGGAGGAGGACGATGTCTCGCCGCCCGGAAGTCAGCCGAGGGTCCGCGGGGGGCCGGCGGCACGTCCGGCCCCGCACGGCGCGGGAGGCGATCGCGATCCAGGAGCGGCTGAGGCCCCTCATCCGGATCGCGGGCGGGCCGGCGCGCGTGCGTCTCGTCGCGGGCGCGGACGTCGCCTACGACCCCGGCGCCGGCCGGCTTTTCGCGGCCGTGCTCGTTCACTCCTTCCCCGACATGGCGCTTCTCGAGTCGCGCTGCGTGAGCGAGCCGGTTCGCTTCCCGTATGTCCCCGGTCTGCTCAGCTTCCGCGAGGCCCCGGCCGTCATGAGGGCTTTCAGGAGACTGTGCCGGATCCCCGATCTGTTGATCTGTGACGGCCAGGGGATCGCCCATCCGCGCGGGATCGGCCTCGCCTCCCATCTGGGGCTCCTGCTGGGCGTGCCGACGATCGGGTGCGCCAAGAGCCGCCTCGTCGGGAAGCACGACGAGGTCGGGCCGCGGCGTGGCGACCGGGTGCCGCTCCGGCTCGAGGGGCGCGTGGTCGGGGCCGTCGTGCGCTCCCGGAACGGCGTCCGTCCGCTGTTCGTGTCCCCGGGCCACGGAATCGGTCTCGATCCCTCGGTCCGCTGGGTGCTCGCATGCTGCCGGGGATTCCGGCTGCCCGAACCGGTGCGGCAGGCCGATATCCTCGTCGAGCGGCTCAAGCGGCGCGAGACGCCGCGGGCCGGAGCGAGGCGGCCGGCGAACCCGGCGACCCGACGCGGGCGGACCCGCGCGACCCGTGTTAGAATCCGCCGGGGTACCAGCCATGAACGGATCGCGCGGAGCGCGACCTGAGCGACGCCTGACAGCCGCCCGCGCACTACTCGGAGCCACGGTCCTTGCGGTCTGGGGCTGGACCTCTGGACCGGGGATGTCCGATCCGCAGGCACAGACCGCCGACCGTCACGCTCCCGTCCGGGAACGCATGGTCCGAGAGCAGATCGAGCGCCGCGGGGTGCGAGATCCCGCGGTTCTCGATGCGATGACGACCGTTCCGCGCCACCTGTTCGTCCCGGAAGCCTACCGGGCCCGGGCGCACGAGGACGGGCCGCTGCCGATCGGACAGGGCCAGACCATATCCCAGCCCTACATCGTCGCCTTCATGACGGCGGCGATCCGGCCCCGTCCCGAGGACCGCGTGCTCGAGGTGGGTACGGGGTCGGGATACCAGGCCGCCGTCCTGGCGTCGATCGTGGCGGAGGTGTACTCCATCGAGATCATCCCGGAGCTCGGGGAGAGCGCGCGCCGGCTCCTGGCCGATCTCGGCTACGACAACGTCACGGTGCGCATCGGCGACGGTCACGCGGGCTGGCCGGATCGTGCGCCTTTCGACGCCATCGTCGTGACCGCGGCGCCCGGGGACGTCCCCCCGAAGCTCCTGGAACAGCTCCGTGTCGGAGGACGTCTCGTGATCCCGGTCGGGGACGCGGAACAGCATCTGATCCGCGTCACGCGCACCCGGGACGGCTACCAACGGGAGACGCTGCTGCCGGTCCGGTTCGTTCCGATGACCGGCGGTTCGCCGGACCCGCCCTGAACCGGGGTCCGTCGCCGCCCCATCGCCTGGCGACGTCTCAGGAGATCGCATGGCCAAGCTGATCACACCCAGGAGCGAGGACTATTCGCGTTGGTATACGGACGTCGTCATTCAGTCCCAGATGGCGGACTACTCCCCGGTGAAAGGGTGCATGGTGATCCGGCCGCTGGGGTATGCACTCTGGGAGGGGATGCAGCGCGACCTGGACGCCCGCTTCAAGGCAACCGGACATCAGAACGCCTATTTTCCGCTCTTCATCCCCGAGTCGTTTCTGCACAAGGAGGCGGAGCACGTGGAGGGCTTCGCCCCGGAGTGCGCCGTCGTGACGCACGGGGGCGGAAAGAAGCTGGAGGAGCCGCTCGTCATCCGGCCCACCTCCGAGACGATCATCTACGCCATGTACTCGAAGTGGATCCGCTCCTACCGCGACCTCCCGATCCTGATCAATCAGTGGGCCAATGTCGTCCGCTGGGAGATGAGGACCCGGCTCTTCCTGCGCACCACCGAGTTTTTGTGGCAGGAGGGACACACCGCCCACGCGACCGACGCCGAGGCCGAGGAGGAAACGCTGAGAATGCTCGAGGTCTACCGCTCCTTCGCGGAGGAGTGCATGGCGATCCCCGTCTACACGGGGCGCAAGTCCGAAAGCGAGAAGTTCGCCGGCGCCGTGCGCACGTATTGCATCGAGGCGCTCATGCAGGATCGCAAGGCGCTCCAGGCCGGCACGTCGCACAACCTGGGACAGAACTTCGCGAAGGCCTTCGACGTCAAGTATCAGACCCAGGAGGGCGAGTGGGCCCACGTCTGGTCGACCTCCTGGGGCGTGTCGACGCGTCTGGTGGGCGCGGTCGTGATGGCTCACGGAGACGACAACGGCCTCGTCTTGCCTCCGCGCCTCGCGCCGATCCAGATCGTCATCGTGCCGATCTGGAAGAGCGACCAGGAGAAAGGACGCATCGCGGAGGCCGCGACGCGCGCGCGGGACGACCTGAGCGGATCGTTCCGCGTGCACGCCGATCTGAGGGACGAGATGTCGCCCGGCTGGAAATTCAACGAGTGGGAGCTCAAGGGGGTCCCGCTGCGGCTGGAGATCGGCCCCAGGGACCTGGCGAAGGATCAGTTCATGTCCGTCCGCCGGATCGATCGCGGGAAGACGCCCATCGCGGGTTCGGCGCTGCGCACACAATGCGCGACGATGCTGGAGACCATCCAGAAGGACATGCTGCAGAGGGGCCGGTCGTTCCTGAGCGACAACACGCACGAATCCGGGGATTACACCACGTTCAAGAAGGCGATCGAGGAGCGGGGCGGCTTCTTCCGGGCGCACTGGTGCGGATCGGCCGATTGCGAGCGGGCGATCAAGGACGAGACGAAAGCCACGATTCGGTGCATCCCGCTTGAGGGGAACCGCGGCGATGGCGCCTGTCTGCACTGCGGGGATCACTCGACCGAATGGGTCTATCTGGCCCGCGCCTACTGATCGCGATCGCGATCCTCTGTCTCGTCGTCCCGGCCGAGGCCGCCGGGAGGTCCGCGGCGGCTCCTGATGAGCCTGGCACTCCGCCCGGAACCGCCGCAGCGCCCGCGGAGGAGGCCACCGGAGAGCCTCTCGAGGCCGGTCCGGTCGCCGTGCGCTTCCTTGAGCCGGCGCCTCCCGGGCTGATCCTCGGAGATACGCGCATCACGCTGGAGGCGACCACATCCCCCGACGCCCGCATCGTGCGCGTCGAGGTCTT
>JBFGDZ010000191.1:0-5751 GCA_041580375.1 Candidatus Polarisedimenticolia bacterium | reverse complement strand
GTGCGGGTGACCGGCTGGGATCGCAAGGAGGTGGAGGTGATCGCCGATCTGAAGGGCAGGTCGCAGCGGCTCGCCGTCGGCGGGGAGGGGGATCGGATCTCGATCGAGATCGAGATTCCGGACGGCACGCATGAAGACATCGGTTCCGCCGATCTCGAGGTGAAGGTGCCTCGCGGTGCCGGGCTGGAGGTGGAGACGGTCAGCGCGCCGGTCGACGTGTCCGGTGTGGCGGGCGCGCTCGATCTCTCCTCGATCGCGGGCGGGATCACCGTCCGGGGTGGCGCCGGCTCGCTGGAGGTTGCGACCGTCAGCGGCGACATCACGATCGAGGGCGGGGGGACGCTGAAGGACGGCAGCTTCGAGTCGGTCTCGGGCCGGATCGAGGTCCGGGCGAACCTCGATCCGCGGGGCTCCTTCCGCATCGAGACCGTGAGCGGCGATCAGGTGATCCGCGTGCCGGCCGGCGTCGACGCGCGGTTCGAGGCGTCCACGTTCTCCGGGGACATCGAAAACCAGCTCGGCCCGGGCCCCGATCGGACGGGGTCGATCATGCCGTCGAAGCAGCTGAAGTTCTCCGCGGGGAAAGGCGGCGCGCGCGTCGATCTGCGCTCGTTCAGCGGGACGATCCGCATTCAGAAGCAGTGAGTCCGGGGAGCCCGCGGAGCGCCGGGGCGCCGGGCTCGGCGCGCGTCGGGGCGCCCGTCGTTCAGTAGGGGATCTCGATCCCCACGCTGTAGACGGTCCGATCGACGTCGGTGAAGTCGAACCGATCGAAGTCCCCGACCATCCAGCGGAAATATTTGATCCGCCCGCGCACCAGCCAGCCCGTGGAGCGATCGGTGCGGACGATGAAAGCGGGCTCCACGTAGAAATCCTCGCCGTTCTGAAATCGGTGGCCGGTGATGAACGACCAGCGACCTCCCTCCCGCGGGTCGCTGATCGCGCGGAAGGTGAGGAAGTTATAATCGCCCCAGTACCAGTCGAACCCGGTGCCGAACTGGAGTTGCGTCCTGTCCTCGCCCGTGTCGTCCGGGATCACCCGGATGCCGCGCAGCATCGTCGCCTGGACGAAGCCGCGCTTCAGCACCTGCTCGACGTCGAACTGCAGAACGTGATCGAAGTCGTCCCGGAAACGGTACAGGGCGGCGTACGTGGATCGCCGGCCATCCTTCAGGTACCCCCCGATCTGGAATCCGTCCGTGAACTCCCCCGACCAGACCTGGGCGTGCGCCTGCCGGTACGACACGAACGCCCAGAAGTCCTCGAACTCCCGGTCGTTCGAGTCCTCCAGGTGATCCCACTGCACGATCACGCGGCCGCGTTTCCCTGGGGGCCAGGCGCCGTCCCCGGCCGCGCGCAGGCGGTCCTCCCGCTCCTCGCGGGCCGGCTGCTCCGCCTCCGCCGCGCCGGCATAGCCCGCCGCGACGGCGCCCAGCGCGGCGAAGCCGATCGCGAGCCGCAGGGCGCGCATCACTGGGTGGGGGGGATGCTCCATCGCCTGTCCTTATCGGTCTTGCGACGCATCTCGCCCGTGATGAACCGCTTGTGGAACCAGACGAACAGGGCCACCAGCCGCAGGACCGCGTTGGCCAGCCCGAACAGCGGATAGAGAAGATACACGATCGGCTTGTAGCCGCTGTCGAGCTTTTTCTGGATGATCCAGAAGGGATAGCTCTCCAGCAGAAGGTACAGAACGTAGAGGAACAGGAGCTCGCTCCAGCTCCGGTACCAGAGGAGCATCGCCAGAGACAGGAAGCGGAAGGGCTCGCTCAGGACGACGAATATGTTGTAGGCCATCTCGTAGCGCAGGCGCCAGGCGATCCGCCGCTTGAACAGCAGCCTGACGTACGAGGCGAACATGTGATAGTGGGCCGGATACCACGAGGCCACGCGCTGATGGAGCAGGCCGAAGAACCGGTCCGGCACGACCGTCCAGACGGGCTCGTCCACGAAGACGACCGTGGCGCCGTGCAGCAGCTCGATGATCGTGCGCTGCAGGTCCTCCCCCTGGAACGCGCCACTGTGCTTGTGGTGGAACTCCTGCAGGCGCTCCTTCTTGAACAGGCCGATCGCTCCCGAGATGCAGCTGATGCTGGCCGTGCCGTCCTGGAACCGCCGGCCGATCTCCATCGACTTGCAGTACTCGTACCGCTGCAGGCAGGCGATCAGGCCCGTTCCCCGCGGCCCGTGCCGATCGCGGCGATCGGGAACGACGTTGAACGCCGCCGCATCGTAGTGATGCAGGAGGGACACGGGGATGCGCGCGCCCCCGAGACGCGTGTCGTCGTCCAGCAGGAGGACATACGGAGTGCGCACCCGGTGGATCCCGAAATTGAGCGCCGAGACCTTACCCATCTGCGGGATGGAGTAGTGCCGCACGCGCATCTCCTCCAGGATCTGAGGCGTGGAGTCGGTCGATCCGTCGTCGATGACCAGAATCTGCTCCGGCGTGAGGCCGGCGCGGATGAGGTCGGCGATGGTCTGGCGGATGACGCCGGCGCCGTTGCGCGTCGGGATGAGTGCCGTGACTTTGCCCAGGTCGTCGTCGGCGAAGGAGCGGGTGACGGGCCGGTTCCAGATCTCGACGTACACCTTGAGCGCGTCGACGATCAGGAAGATCGCGAGGATGTAGAAATAAGGCGTCAGGTCGTCGGGAAAAAGACTCATTTTCGGACCACGGCGCGCATCATCCCCCGGTTCCTCACCGTACGCAAGGATTTCCGTACCACCGGACAAAGGTCGGGCCGGGAAGGACGGAAGTCAAACAGGAGGGGAGGGGCGCCCGGACGGATGACGTTTTTGGGATCCGGCCGGGCTCGCGCTACCGGGTGACCTTGAGGACCACGACCGTCCGGTCGTCGTGGGGCGCGCGCCCCGGCCGGACGTGGCGATCGGTCGCGGCGAGGATCCCGGAGGCGATCTCCGCCGCCGGCCGGGCTGCCGCCTCGCGCAGGAAGGGCTCCAGACGCTCACGGCCGAACTCGCCGCCCTGCGGGTCGACGCACTCGTGGATTCCGTCGGAGCAGAAGACGATCACGTCCCCCTCCCGCACGGGGATCGCCTCCTGACCGTAGCTGCTGTCGGGAAAGAGCCCGAGGGGGGAGCCGCCGACTCCGATCTCGGAGACCTCGCCGTCGCGCACCAGGCGCGGAGGGGGGAAGCCGGCGGACGCGAGCGTGAGGGTCCGGCTCCAGGCGTCGTAGACGGAGAACGCCATCGCGAGAAACCGGTTGTCGAGGCGGAGCTGGTACAGGTAGCGGTTCATGCGCCGGAGCATGGCCGCGGGCTCGCCGGGATCCTGAACGACGAGGCCGCGCAGCAGGCCGATCGCCAGAGAGCCGTAGAGCGCCGCGGCGGTCGCCTTGCCGGCCACGTCCCCGACGGCGACGGCGAGGCGCCCGTCCCCGTACGGGAGGAAGTCGTACAGGTCGCCTCCCAGCTGCAGGGCCGGCGCATAGGCGGAGCCGACGTCCAGACCCGGCGTGCAGGGCGCGAGGTCGGGCAATAGCCGCTTCTGGATCTTGCGCGCCGTGGACAGATCGTGCGCCAGGCGTCGCTCCCCCTCCAGGACGCGTCCGTACAGTCGGGCGTTCTCCAGCGCGATGGCGATATAGGTCGCCAGGGTGGCGAGCGTCTGCTCGTGCTGCTCGCTGAACGCGTTGTACTCCACGCTCTCCAGGTCGAGGACGCCGATCAGCTGGTCCTTGAAGACGAGCGGCACCACCATCTCGGACTTCACGTCGACGTCGTGCCCGCAGCGGACGTAGCGCGGATCGAGGTGCACGTTGGGGACGCGGATCGGCTGGCGCAGCGCGGCCACCGTGCCCACGATGCCGTGGCCGAGCGGAAACCCTCCTTTCAGGACGAAGCGCTCGTCAAAGCGGAGCGAGTAGGCGTGCTCCAGGAGCTGCGTCTCCTCGTTCCACAGCATGACGGCGAACATCTGGTAGTCGATGATCCGCTTCACGAGCTGGGCCACCCTGCCCAGCAGCTCCTCGCGATCGAGCAGCGAGGTCAGCTCCCGGCTGACCTCGTGCATGAGTGAGAAGGTGCGCGCCTGATCGCGCAGGCTCTCGTAGAGGCGGGCGTTCTCGATGGCGTTCGCCAGGTGCCCGGCCAAAAAGATCAGCAGACGCCGGTGTCCCTCGGTGAAGTAGCCCGGCTCGCGGTGGTAGACGTCGAGGACGCCGATCGTCCGGTTCTTGACGATCAGGGGGATCGCCAGCTCGGAGCGCGCGCCTTCGACGGCGTCGATGTAGCGGGGGTCGGCGCGGACGTCGTCCACGAGCACCGGCTCGCGGGTCCGCGCGGCGGTGCCGACGATCCCCTGGCCCAGCCCGAAGCGCCAGTGGCTGGAGACCTCGGAACGGTAGCCGACCGTGTAACGCGGCAGGAGCTCCTGGCCGAGCGGATCGAGCATCAGCACGCCGAAAGCGTGGTAGTCGACGTACGACTTCATCCCGGCGGCGACCTTCGACAGGACGGCGTCCAGCTCCAGCGTCGACTTGAGATCCTCGGAGAGGTCGAACAGGCAGCGCATCGCCTCCGTGTCGCTGCCGGCCGCCGGCGGCGGGGGGAGGAGAACGGGCTCGACCCGTGGAGGAGCGCTTCGAATCGGATCGTCCGCGACGCGGCTCATGGTGTCCCTCCCGGCGCGTCCGGACGGCGCGCCGGCCGCGGATCCGCCCGCCGCGTCCCGGCCGCCTCGGCGCGTCTGCCGCGGCCCGCCGCCTCAACGAGAGCGCTCTCGAAGTCGCTCAGGAGATCGGCCGTCGCTTCGATCCCGACCGAAACCCGGATGAGGCCGTCGTCGATCCCGAGCCGCCGGCGGTCGTCCGGGCGCAGCCCGGCGTGCGAGGTCTGCGCCGGGCGCGTCACGAGCGATTCGATGCCGCCCAGGCTCGGCGCGATCACCGGAATGCGGACCGCGCGCATGAAGCGCTCGGCGGCCGTAATACCTCCGTCGAGGTCGAAGCTCAGCATGCCGCTCATGCAGTCGAAGAGGTCCCGCGCGCGCGCGTGATGGGGGTGGGACGGGAGCCCGGGGTAGTTGACGCGGCGCACGGCGGGGGCCTTCTCGAGCATCCGCGCGAGCTCGAGGGCGCTCGCGGCCTGCTGCCGCACGCGCAGGGCGAGCGTCTTCATCCCCCGGTGCAGGAGGAAGCAGGCGTGCGGATCGAGCGAGCCGCCCAGGTGGTTCAGGCTGCGCCGGATCCTCTCGATGAGATCGGCGCGGCCGATGACGGCGCCGGCGACGATGTCCGAATGTCCGTTGAGATACTTCGTGCAGGAGTGCAGCGACAGGTCGAAGCCGTGCTCGGCGGGCCGGAACCCGACGGGCGTCGGGAAGGTGTTGTCGATCAGCGACGTCAGCCCGTGCTCGCGCGAGAACCGCACGACCTCCTTGAGATCGGCCACCTGGAGCAGGGGATTGGTCATCGATTCGACGTAGAACGCCTTCGTGTTCGGGCGCAGAGCCTTCTTCCACGAGGCGGGATCGGCGCCGTCGACGAAGTCGTGCTCGATGCCGAAGCGGCCGAGCTCCTCCGAGACGAAGGTGAAGGTGCCGCCGTACAGGGTGTCCTGCGCGAGAAGATGATCCCCGGCCTTGAGCACGGTGAGGAGCGAGGTCGTGATCGCCGCCATGCCGCTGGCGGCGACCAGGGCGTCCTCGGCGTTCTCCAGGCTGGCGAGCTTGCGGTGCAGCGCGAGGTGGTTGGGGGAGTTGTTCAGGCGGATGTAGCGGATGTC
>JBFGDZ010000190.1:0-5907 GCA_041580375.1 Candidatus Polarisedimenticolia bacterium | reverse complement strand
GCTGGGGCGTCGGATGCGGCACGGGCCTCCTCGTCGTCGAATCGCCGGGGCGAGTTCTCCCCCCGATCATACTCCGGCCGCCCGGCGCGCGGGAGGGCCGCGTCGATCGTGCTTGACGCGCCGCGCGGCGCGGCGCTATTCTCGGGACGAGGGATTTCGAACAAGCCATCGACCGACCGATCGCGTCCGCCGCCGGGGGGCCCGGCGCGGCGACGCCTGATCCGCGCGTCCAGCGAACCGCGCACGAGGGAGTCAGACCATGGCACAGTGGCGGCCGGATCCCAGTTTCTATCCATCACCCAGGATGGCGATGCAGGCGCCTCCCGAGAAGCACGCCTTCGTCGCCATGCTCAACCCGAAGCATCAGGGACAACCGGATGCGCTCGGCGTCGTGGACGTCGACCCGAACTCGAAAGGTTACGGGAAGCTCGTCGGGCAGGCCGACATGCCGAACGCCGGCGACGAGCTGCACCACTTCGGCTGGAACGCGTGCAGCTCATGCCTGTGCCCCTACGCCCCGCATCCGCACGCGGAGCGCCGCTATCTCATCGTGCCCGGCATCCGCTCGTCGCGGATCCACGTCATCGACGTCAAGCCGGATCCCCGCAAGCCCAGGATCGTCAAGGTGATCGAGCCCCGCGAGGTGAAGGACCGAGCGGGCTACTCGTCGCCGCACACGATCCACTGCGGGCCGGACGGCATTTACGTCAGCGCCCTGGGCGCCCCGGACGGCGACGGTCCGGGCGGGGTCTTCGTGATGGACCACGAGACGTTCGACATCCGCGGCCAGTGGGAGCTGGACCGCGGCCCCCAGCACCTGGCCTACGACTTCTGGTGGCATCTGGGCTTCGACACGATGATCACGAGCGAGTGGGGCACGCCGAAGATGGTCCAGGAAGGTCTCAATCCCGAGATCCTGATGGCGAGCGGCTACGGCCACCGCCTGCACGTCTGGGACCTGCGCCGCCGCCGCCACGTGCAGGCGCTCGACCTCGGCCCCGAGAATCAGATGGCGCTCGAGCTGCGCCCCGCCCACGATCCGACGCGCGCCTGGGGGTTCCTGGGGGTCGTCGTGTCCCTCAAGGACCTCTCCGCGTCGATCTGGCTCTGGCACCGCGAGGGCGGCAACGGCGCCGCGACCTGGAAGACCAAAAAGGTCATCGAGATCCCGGCCGAGCCGGCCGACCCGGCCGTCCTGCCGCCGATGCTGCAGGGCTTCAAGGCGGTGCCGCCGCTCATCACCGACATCAACCTCTCGCTCGACGACCGGTTCCTCTACGTCTCGTGCTGGGGCACGGGCGAGTTCCGCCAGTACGACGTGAGCGATCCCCATAACCCGAAGCTGACCGGGTCGGTCCATCTGGGCGGGATCGTCCGCAAGGCGCCGCATCCGGCCCGGGGTAAGGAGCCGCTCAACGGCGGCCCGCAGATGGTCGAGGTGAGCCGCGACGGGCGCCGCGTCTATTTCACCAACTCGCTCTACGCCCCCTGGGACGGGCAGTTCTACCCCGAGGGGATCCGCTCCTGGATGGTGAAGCTCGACGCGGATCCCAAGGGCGGGCTGAGGATCGACGAGCGGTTCTTCCTCGAGTTCGACGAGCTGCGCGGCCACCAGGTCCGCCTCGAGGGAGGGGACGCCTCCTCCGACTCCTACTGCTATCCCTCGTGACCGGGGGCGACCCCTGGCCCTGGTTGATCCTGTTCTCGCTGGGGACCTACCACGGGATCAACCCGGGCATGGGGTGGCTGTTCGCCGTCGCGCTCGGCATGCAGGAGCGCGACCGTCGGGCGGTCTGGCGCGCCCTCCTGCCGATCACCGCCGGCCACGCCGTCGCGGTCGGCGCCGTCCTGCTCCTGGCACTCCTGGCCGGCGCCCTGCTGCCGCTCGCGCGCCTCAAGTACGTCGTGGCGGCGATCCTGATCGCGCTGGGCGTCTACCGCCTCGCCCGCCAGCGCCACCCGCGCTACGGAGGGATGCAGGTCGGGTTTCTCGATCTGACCGTCTGGTCGTTCCTCATGGCCACGGCGCACGGCGCCGGACTCATGGTCGTCCCCGTCTTCCTGGGCATGACCGATGCGCCGCACGGCGCCGGCCACGATCACGCGGGGACCGCCGGATCGCTTCTCGCCGGGGCGGGCCCGATGACCGGCCTCGCGGCGACGGCGGTCCACACGCTCGGCTACCTGATCGTGACCGGCGTCGTCGCCGTCATCGTCTACGAGAAGCTGGGCGTCGCGCTGCTGCGCCGCGCCTGGGTCAATCTGGACCTGATCTGGGCGTTCGCCCTGATCGG
Organism: Candidatus Polarisedimenticolia bacterium; assembly: GCA_041580375.1. Classification (GTDB taxonomy): domain Bacteria; phylum Acidobacteriota; class Polarisedimenticolia; order Gp22-AA2; family Gp22-AA2; genus JAPUIN01. The sequence continues at coordinate 3,613 of JBFGDZ010000190.1, read as the reverse complement.
GACCGGCGTCTTCTCCCTCTTCCTCTGACCCGCACGGACCTCCCCGCTTCCCCCTAGGTCGCCGCCCGACGAGCTCGCTCACGTGGGAGCCGCCGCTTTGCGCCGTCGCGAGGCACTTTTCGCGATATGATCCGTCATAAATATACGGATCGGGTCTCCGGTCGTGTTCGAGGGGCCGTCCGAAGCCCACCGCATTCCCGCACGAGAATGGCACATGAGGGTCACCCCCGGCGGGAGACTGTCGCACTACGACGTCCTCGAGGAGATCGGCGCGGGCGGCATGGGGGTCGTGTACCGGGCGCTCGACGCCAGGCTCAACCGCCACGTCGCCCTGAAGATCCTCAGGCCGGAGCTGACCGCCGACCCCGCCGTGCGCCGGCGCTTCCTGCGCGAGGCCCGCGCCAGCGCCAATTTCCACCATCCCAACATCGCCATGGTGCACGACATCGACGAGTCGGACGGCGAGACGTTCCTCGTCATGGAGCTCGTCGAGGGCCGGACGCTGCGCTCGCGCATGTCGGACGGGCCCGTTCCGATCGAGGAGGCGCTGCGAATCGCCGTCGACATCGCCGCGGGTCTGGCGCGCGCCCACCGCGCCGGGATCGTCCACCGCGATCTGAAGCCGGAGAACGTCAGCATCGATCAGGACGGATACGCCAAAATCCTCGACTTCGGCCTGGCGAAGCTCATCGAGCAGCGGGACCGGGAGCACAGCAGCGCATTCAGCGAAGCGGAGACGCGGTCGCCGGATCCGACCCGCCGCGGGCAGATCATCGGCACGTCATCCTACATGTCCCCCGAACAGGCGCGCGGCGAGACGGTGGACCCGCGCTCCGACATCTTCGCCCTCGGCATCACGCTCTACGAGATTCTGACCGGCCGGCATCCGTTCCGGGGCCGGAACAACGTGGAGACGCTCGCCGCGATCCTCCGCGAGAAGCCGCGCCCTCCCTCGCGCATCAATCACAAGGTCCCGCACAGGCTGGAGCGCATCATCCTTCGGTGCCTGGCGAAACCTCCCGAGGACCGCTACCAGCGGACGGACGATCTCCTGAGCGACCTGAGGAAAGTGCTCCGTCTCCCGGGCCGCTTCGGACCCGAACCACACCCGCAACCACCGCTGCCTCCGAATCGGCTCTGGCCGGCCGTGGTGGGTGTGTCATCCACACTCGTCCTGATCATCGCCGTGGGGGCCGTTCTCTGGCACGTTTACATGAGGGATCGGATGGCGGGGGCCGCATCGCCGCTCAACGCCGCCTTCCTGCCGTTCGAATTCGAGGGCCCGGGGGATCGGGTGCATCTGCGCAACACGATCCCGCTGATGGTGGCCGCGGCTCTGCGCCGCGATCGCTCCATCCGCGTCATCCCGTTCGACACCACCAGGACCTACCCACCGGACGAGTCGCCCGGGGTCGTGGCCGACGCCCTCGGCGCCGCCTGGGTCATACAGGGAAGCCTGGCGATCGAGGACGATTCGTTCGTTCTCGTCCCGCAGATATTCCGCGGCGACCAGATCGAGCCCGTCTGGTCGACCCGCCTGGATGGAAACCTCGACACGCTGATCGAGCGAGCGGCCGGCCTGGGGGACGCGATCGCGGCCGTGCTGGGAGTCGCGCCGCCGATCGGCGCCGCCGCGCGCCGTCGCGTCGATCCGGCTGCGATTGCGCTGTATCTCGAGGGGCGCGGATATCTCGAGGCCTGGGACGTCGATGAGAACTACGCGAAGGCGCGTGACAGGGCCCGAGAAGCGATCGCCATCGACTGGACCTTCGCCGAGGCCCACGCGATGCTGGCGCTGGCGCTGGTGGAGGAGTACGGGGAGACACGAAACCCGTCCGCCGTCCGGGATGCGGAGGAGTCTGCGGCGCGGGCCCTGCAGCTCTCGCCGACCCTGCCGGAAGCGTACGAGGCGATGGGAAGGGTCCACCTGGTGAGGGGCCGCTCCGCCGCCGCCGCGGCCGCGTTCGAGAAGGGCTTCGAGCACGCGCCCGCGGACGACGCGCTCGCCCGCCGCATCGCCGACGCTTACGCCCGGCTATCCCGCGACCGGGAGTCGGAGTCGATGTACCGGCGCGCGATCGAGCTCCGCCCGGAGTTCTGGGGCAACCACAATGCGCTCGGCGCGTTCTTCCTGGAGCGGGGCCGGCTCGACGAGGCGAAGACGGTCCTGCGGCGCGTGGTCGACCTCAACCCCGGCAGCGACACCGGCTACACCAACCTGGCCGTCGTGCACATCCTGGAGGGCGATCACGCGGCGGCCGAGCCGCTTCTCCGGGCCGCCCTCGGCCTCAACCCCAGCCACCAGACGCGCAACAATCTGGGAGTCGTCTACTACGCGATGGGGCGATTCGAGGACGCCGCCCACCAGTGGAGGCTGGCGACCGAGAGCGGCGTGCTGAGCGCGATGCTCTTCTCCAACCTGGGCGACGCCCTCCGGCAGCTCGGGCGGGCGAACGAGTCGCGCTCGGCGTACGAGCGCGCCGTCGATCTGGGACGGTCCCAGCTGGAGGTCGATGCCGGTGACGCCGAGTCGCGCGCGATGCTGGCCACCGCCCTGGCCGGCCTCGGACGCTGCGACGACGCCGCGGGAGAAGCCAGGCGCGGGCTGTCCGACGCCGCGGGAAACCCGGCGATCGACTACTACGCCGCCATCGTCTGCGCCATCTGCCGCGACGACGCCGGCGCGATACGCCACGCGATGATCGCCATCAAGGGCGGCATCATCGCCGACGTCCGCACCAATCCCGACTTGCGCCCTTACCTCGACGATCCGTCCATCCGTTCGCTGTTGAACTAGCACGCCCCTACTTCTTGATCATGACGCCCGGGTCGATCGAAGCGAGATCCTTGTTTCGATCGTCCCTCACGATGACGGTGTATTTCCAGTACCCGACCTTGTCCGACGGAGCGCTGTTGATCTCGCCATCTCCCCGCTGAACGAACCGCCCTCGCACCGGATTCGAGCCGGGATCCCCGCTCGGCCACCTGAAGGGCCCCTTGACGCTCCCGTAGAGCGAAAAGTCGATCTCGACGTGATGCATCGATTCGAGACCCCTGATTCTCCAGGCCAGAGGCGCCTCGAAAAAAATGAGCGCGTGCTCGGGTGTGACCGATATGCTTTTCCTCGCTCTATCGAATTCGATCGTCACCGTGTCATCGGGCTTGAACGTGGCCATGTCCACAGACTCCTTTCTGAAACGGCGCGCGGGTCGTGCGGCGGGGGCGCGCGGTTCGATCGACCCCGCGAGTGTGTGAAGCGCGCGGGAGAGGAGTCGAGCCGCCGCTCCACGATCCGGCGGCCGGGATGACGGGTTGTCCGGAAATCGTTGGTGCCACGCTACGCTTCCGCGCCACGCGGATCAATCCCCAGATACAGTGATGATCGAGGGAGATGGAATCCCTTAGGACGGACTCTCACGCGGGTGCGGGAGCGCCCGGAAGCCGCTTCATCTCACCGTGTTACACTACGCGCTTCAAAAACTCCGTCCCACGGCGCTCCGCGCGCCGTTTCGATGTCCAGGCAGGATCGATGTCCGCCTCCGTCCTTCTCAGCTTCGGCATCTTCCTTCTTTCCTTCGTCCTGGTGGGGCTGTACTCGGCCACGCGCAGGAGG
>JBFGDZ010000189.1:0-5970 GCA_041580375.1 Candidatus Polarisedimenticolia bacterium | reverse complement strand
TCGACGCCGGCGAGCCGGTGACGGCCGATCTGAGCGGCAAGCGGCTCCCGGAGGCGATCGCCGAGGTCGCGCGCGTCGCGGGGCACGCCATCGCACGGCGCCCGGACGGCGTCTATCGGGTGATCCGGGCCGGCGCCGTCTCGCCGCTCGCCGATCGGCCGATCCAGGAGGAGGACCTGCCGGCGGAGGACAGGCCATGAAGGTGAATCCGATGGTGATCTTCGAGCGGCTGCGCAGCCGACGGTACGACCTGCGGCGCGATCTGAAGTGGATCGCGGCGGGCCTCGGGATTCTCTTCGTGCTGAACCTCGGTTTCTACGTCTTTCTGAACATGCCGCGCCTGCGCGCGCTGGGGGAGCTCCGCACGGCCCGGGCGAGCGTCGCGGCCTCCCTTCAGGTCACGGGCGAGCGGATCGAGAGGATGCGCGACCTGATCGCGCGGTACGACGAGGAGATCGTGAGACTCGACGACTTCCACGAGAACCGGCTCGGCACGCAGGCGTCGCGCATGACCGCCATCCAGCGCGAGGTGCGGTCGATCGCCGGCGAGTTCCGCATCGATCCGGAGAGCATCGATTACATGTCGAGCGTCGTGGAGGGGACCGATCTCGTCCGCTTCCAGATCACGATGCCGCTGGTCGGCGGCTACGCGAACCTGCGCCAGTTCCTCCACCGGATCGAGTCGTCGCAGCACCTTTTGACGGTGGACAGCGTCGAGCTGACCGGCTCCCGCGAGGGGGGCGCCATGCTGAGTCTCACGGTGAGGATGGCGACCTACTTCAAGTCGCTCGACCGGGACCGCCGCCGGTCGCGGACGAGCCCGGCCTGAGGCTGGCATGAGCATTGAAGCGTCCAGGATGGAGCGTCATGGGTAGCCGCAAGAACGAGATGATGCTGGGCGGTCTCCTGATCGTCCTCGCCGTCGTGCTGTGGCATCAGCTGGCCGGCGGCGGGGGGAGCCTGTCCGGCGGCCCGGGCGCGCGCGGCGGGGCGACCCGCATCTCCCTGGATGACAGGGAGCCGTTCCCGGTCGACTGGGCGGCTCTCACGGCGGCCCGTCCCGCCTACGATCCTGCGGGCCGGAACATCTTCCAGTTCGGCGCGCCGCCGAAGCCGGTGCCGCCGCCGCTGACCGACGCCGAGAAGGCGGCGATCGAGGCGGCGCGCCTGCAGGCCGAGCGGGAACGGCTCGAGCGCGAGAGGGCCGCCGCGGAGGCCCTGGCGGCGGCGCAGGCGGCGCAGGCCCAGGCGGCCGCGTCGGCGGCGCCGGTGAATGCGGAGCCCCCTCCGCCGCCGAAGCCGACGCCGCCGCGGGTCACCTACCGGTTCATCGGCTACATCGGCCCTCCGGAGCGCAAGCTCGCGGTGCTGCAGGAAGGGGCCGATCTGGTGTTCGGCCGGCAGGGGGACGAACTGGGAGGCTCGTTCCGGATCCTGGAGATCGGCTACGAGTCGATCAAGTTCGGATACACGGACAGGCAGTTCAAGGGCGAGTTCGAGATCGTCCCCATGACCAGCGGTGGTCGATGAGGGAACGGCTCCGGAAGGAGGTGGTGGCGGGATGAGCGTCGGCAGGGGATGCGTCAGGAGGATCGGCGGGAGACTCGATCGCGGGACGCGGTGGCCCCGGAGGGGCGTCCTCGTCCACGCGGCGCTCATCGCGCTGCTGCTCGTCCAGGCGGGCTGCGCCACGGGCAACGCCTACCGGCAGGGCCAGAAGCACATGGCGGCGCAGAACTACGATCGGGCGGTGCTGATGTTCTCGAAGGCGCTGTCGCGCAAGCCGGCCAATACGCGCTACAAGGTCGCCCTCGCACGGGCGCGCATCAAGTCGGCCGACGATCATTTCTCCAAGGGGCAGGCCTACATGGAGGCCGGGCGGATCGAGGCGGCGATCGCGGAGTTCCAGCAGGTGGTGTACCTCGCGCCGGCGCATCAGTTCGCCGCCAACGAGCTGGCCAAGGCCCTGGCGAAGTGGCAGGAGATGCAGCAGTACGACGAATCCGAGATCGAGAAGATGAAGAAGAAGGCGGCCGCCTCCCCGGGCCGGGAGGCCCCGCGCCTGAACCCCGCGTCCAATATCCCCATCGTGCTGCGCTTCAAAAACGAGCGGATCGAGAAGATCTACGACGCGCTGTCGAAGGCCTCCGGCATCAACTTCATCTACGACGACCGCCTCGACCTGAGCAAGACCGTCTCGATCGACCTGGCCGACGTCACGTTCGAGCAGGCGCTCGAGACGCTCATGGTGATGAACAAGCACTTCTTCAAGATCTGGGACGAGAGCACCATCCTCATCGCCGACGACAACCAGCAGAAGCACAAGGAGTACGACGATCTCGTCATCCAGACCTTCTACCTCAGCAACGCGGACGTGAAGGACGTTCAGGTCCTGCTGCGCACGCTCCTCGACGCGCGGCAGCTGGCGCAGAACGACCGCCTGAACGCCATCACGATCCGCGACACGCCCAATCGCGTCCAGGTGGCCCAGAAGATCATCGAGGCGAACGACAAGGCGAAGTCTGAGCTCATCGTGGACATCGAGCTGCTCGAGATCAACCGGAACCTGCTGCAGAACCTCGGCATCGACCTGTTCGGTCCGGGGGGCGGGTCGGGCAAGTCGCTGAACCTGAGCTTCGCGGGCGGCGACTCGGTGCCGCTCAACAATCTGGACATCGTCCGGCAGAGCGGGTCGTGGCTGCTGGGCCCGGTCCCGGGCGTGGTCGTGAACTTCCTCAAGACCGACGCGGACGCGCAGGTGATCGCGAAGCCCCAGGTCCGCGTGAGCGAGGGCGCCAAGGCGACGGTACGCATCGGCGACCGGATTCCGATCCCGACGACGACCTTCAACACGACGCAGACGGTGGCCGGGACGGTCGTGCCGATCACGTCGTTCACCTACCAGAACGTGGGCATCAACATCGATCTGGAGCCGCGCGTGCACCACAACCGGGAGATCACGCTGCAGCTGAAGGTCGAGGTCTCGTCGCTCGCCGGCCAGGTGTCGGCCGGCGCCGGCGTGTCGCAGCCGATCATCGGCACCCGCGAGATCGAGACGACCATCCGGCTCAAGGACGCCGAGACGAACCTGCTGGCCGGCCTGATCCGCGAGGAGGAGCGGAAGTCGCTCAGCGGCGTGCCCGGCCTGTCGAGCATCCCGATCCTGCGGCGGCTGTTCGGCAACACCGAGACGAACGTCCAGAAGACCGACATCGTGCTCACGCTGACACCGCACATCATCCGTATACCGGACATCACGGAGGACGACCTTCTCCCGCTCTGGATCGGCACCGAGCAGAACATCAAGCTGCGCGGCGAGGATCAGCAGAGCGCCTTCGCGACGACGCCGTTCGACGAGGAGGAGACTCCGGACATCCCCGGCATCCCCGAGCCCCGGGTGGAGGAGGCCCCGCCATCGAGCGAGGCGCCCCCGGCCGGGACGCCTTCGTCGATCGCCGCGCCCGGGCCCGTCGTCGCGCCATCCCCCGTACCGGCGCCCTCGCCGGCGGCGGAGACCCCCGCGGAGCCAAGGCCGGAACCGGAGCCGCAGCCGCAACCCGCCGCCCCGCCTCCCGCTTCCGGCGGGAGGACGGTCGAGCCGGCGCCGGCCGGCCCGGCCATCGTGTCGCTGAACCCGGCGCTGATCACGACCCGGGTCGGGCAGGAGTTCACCGTGAGCGTGACGATCGCGGACGCCGCGGGCGTGGGGAGCGTGCCGTTCCACCTGCGCTTCGATCCCCAGATGCTCGAGTTCGTCGGCGCGGGACAGGCCTCGCCGTTTCTGGGACGGGACGGGGCCCAGGTGTTCGTCCTGGCCGCTCTCGGCGGCGGGGGGCGCGAGGTCGTCGTCGGCCTCTCGCGGCCGGGAGATCAACCCGGCCTCAACGGGGGGGGCGTCCTGCTGACACTGACGTTCCGCGCCCTGAGCACGGGACGGACGCTGCTCGACCTCACCGACCTGTCGGTGCTCAGCCCCTCGGCCCAGCCGATGCCGGTCGAGAGCCGCAACATGAACGTGGTGATCCAATAGGGGGTGAGGCGGTCGATGACGGCGCGGCTGCGGAACATGGGAGGACGAACGGCCGGCCCCCCCGGTGTGACGCTGATCGAGATGGTGGTGGCCATCGCGGTCCTGGTGATCCTGGCGGGCGCGGTCGTGCCGATGGCCCGGTTCGCCGTGAAGCGCCAGAACGAGCTGGCGCTGCGCCAGAGCCTGCGCACCATGCGCCGCGCAATCGACGAGTACAAGAAATTCTGCGATGCCGGCGCCATCCAGAAGGAGGGAGTCGACTCGGAGTGCTATCCGCCCGAGCTGGAGACGCTGGTGGAGGGCGTGGAGCGGGTCGGGAGCCTGGGCCAGAAGATCAAGTTCCTGCGCCGCATCCCGATGGATCCGATGACGAAGAGCTACGAATGGGGCCTGCGCTCGTATCAGGACGACCCGGACTCGGCGAGCTGGGGCCGCGAGAACATCTACGACGTCTACACTACGCATCCGGGTACGGCGCTCGACGGGAGCGAATATGCCGACTGGTGAACGGGCCGGAACGATGACGCCGCCCCCGGGCGGCGGAGACTTCCGGCGGCGGAGCGAGCGCGGGTTCACGCTGATCGAGCTGCTCATCGCCGTTGCGATCATCGGGATCCTGGCCGGGATCGCCGTGGCTCAGCTGCGGCAGACGCCCCAGAAGGCCAAGGAGGCGGTCCTCAAGCAGGATCTCTTCGTGCTGAGGGATCTGATCGATCAGTACTTCGCCGACAAGGGAAAGTATCCCGATTCGCTCCAGACCCTCGTCGATGACGGCTACATCCGCAAGATCCCGGTCGACCCGTTCACCGAGTCGGACCAGTCGTGGGTGGAGATCTACGCGGAGGCCAGCGACGACGATCCGGAGGGCGGAGGGGGCGTCTACGACGTGAAGAGCGGCGCCCCCGGCGCGGCGCTCGACGGCTCGAGTTACAGCGACTGGTGAGACATGACGATTCCGCGCGACGGGCGACGAAAGGGTGACGGGAAAAAGATCGCCTTCCTCCTCCGGTTCCGGTTGAGAGGCGGGCTGGCCGGAGGTATATTGCGATGAAAGGGAGTTCGTTCATGACACGTCGATCCACGCGGCTCGTTCTCATGGCGGCCGCCCTGATTCCTTCCTTGGTCACTTGGTCGTGCGAGAGCAGCGAGACGGTGGCGCCGGAGGGAGCCACCATCTCCCTGTCGGCCAATCCGGCGCAGATCGTCCTCGCCAGCGGCATCCAATCGCAGCCGGTGACGCTGCTGGCCACGGTCCGGAACGTCCTGGGCGTGCCGTTGCCGGGCCAGGACGTCCGGTTCACGACGACCTCGGGCGTGCTTGACCCGCTGCCCGGGACGCCCGTGGAGACGGATGCCAACGGTAACGCGTTCGCCACGCTGACCCAGGCGACGCAGGGTCCGACGATCATGGCCTCGTCCGGCGCGGCCAGCGCCAGCCTGACGCTGACGGCCGCCACCGGCTTGCTGTCGACGATCACGCTGTCTCCGAACTCCGTCGTGTTCAACACCTGCTCCGACATGCCTCAGCTGACGGCCACCGCGCTCGATCCGGACGGCAATCCGATCCAGGGCGTCTCGATCGAGTTCATCTTCGTCAACCCCGGGATGAACACGCCGCAGGGGTCGTTCAATCCGAGCCCGGGCCAGTCGGACGCCATGGGGAAGGTGACGACGACGCTGACGTTCGTCGTGAACGACTGTCAGACCAAGTGCGGCAGCGGCAAGACCTGCACCGGGACGATCCAGGCGCGGAATATCGGCCAGACGGTGACGAGCAACACGGCCACGCTGACCGACGCCGTGCCCTAGGGAGAAGTGAGGAAGCGATGCGGCGCTCGCGGACGCGGAGAAAGGCGGAGGCCGGCGGGATCCTGATCATCATGATGATCGGGGTGGCCGTGACGACGATCGGCCTGACGGCGGCGGCGCAGACCTGGTCG